>NZ_POUA01000663.1 GCF_003236385.1 Spongiactinospora gelatinilytica | reverse complement strand
CCGCCACGGCTTCCACCTCCGCGCGCGCCAGGACGAACGCAGCCTCACCTCCCCCCCGGACACCACCTGGTCCCTGTCCATCGACGTCTGGATGGCCGTTCCTCGATAAGTTTCCTACCGTCTTCCTACTGTAGGCATCCACTGGTGGTAAGGTCGTCCTTGTGATGATGGCGGTGCGCAAGCTGTCGGTGTCCTTGCCCGAGGAGGTCGCGGATGCCGTTGTGGCGGCGGCGGAACGGGCCGGGCTGACGGTGTCGGCGTGGATGACACGCGCCGCGGCGAATTCCGCGCGGATCGAAGCGGGGCTCGCGGCGGTGGCCGAGTGGGAGGCCGAGCACGGTGTGATCGCCGCAGGGGAGTTGTCGCAGGCGGCGGCGGTGCTCGCCGACGCTGACGCGCGGATGTTCGGCGGGGCGGATGACGCGCGGCTGACCGGATGAGGGCGAGCGCGCCGCGTGCGGCGATCGTTTACGATGCGGGCGCACTGATCGCCGCCGAGGCGAACCGGCCGCGGATGTGGCGGTTGCATCGGCAGGCGCTCGACGAGAAGCGCCGGATCATCGTGCCGGTGCCCGTGCTCGCGCAAGTGTGGCGTGGATCGGCCCGGCAGGCGTCGCTGGCGCGGCTGCTGTTCGGCTGTGAGATCGCCGATATGACCGAGCGAATCGGCAAGGAAGCCGGGGTGCTCTGCGGAAGGATGGCCGCCCGGCGGCGAACGGCCCCGGTGGATGTGGTCGATGCGACCGTCGTGGTCGTGGCGATCATGGCTGCGGCCGCGATCCTCACTTCCGATCAAGATGACCTCGTTGCATTGACCGATGCGGCCGACCCGGTGATCCGGCCGGCGTTGATCGAGGTGTGAGCGTACTTTCCGGATCGCCGCCCTGCATAACCGCGAATCCGTCATATTCGGGTATATGACGTCGGAGTCTGGAAAATCCGAGGTGTTGTCCTTCGACGGGGAGCCCCGTGCGGCGTGGCGGGGCAAGGTCATTTGGGTGGTCGCCGCGGTGGTGCTCGTGGGGCTGGTGGTGGGCGGGGTCCGCCTGCTGGTGCGGCCGGTCGGGCCGTTGCCGCCGCCGGAGGGGCCGTGGCCGATGACCGGAAAGTACACGGTGATGCTCTGCAGCGGGCAGTGCCCGGCTCCGACGCGGGAGGAGCGGGCGGCCATCGAGGCCAGGCTGCGAGCCATGCCACAGGTGGAGACCGTCGAGTTCGAGTCACGGCAGGACGCCTACGACAGGATGGCGCGGGAGGGCGCCGGCCTCCTCGGGCTGCCCCTCCGCTATCTGGAGCCGGACGACATGCAGGAGTCGTACCGCGGGAGACTGCGGACGAGTGAGCGGGCACAGGCGTTCACGGAAGAGGTCGGCCGCCTGCCGGGTGTCGCGATGGCCCACGTCAACAGGACATGGTTCTGGAAGGGCAAGGCGGACGTGGCCGTACTGCTCTGCCAGCCGCCGGAGGAGCGGATGGAGGACCACCTGATGAACGACTACCGGACGGTGGGGGACCGGCCGAAGGACCCTTGCAAGGGCCGTGGCGCCGCGACCCGCGAGGAGCGGGACGCCGTCGCGGCCCGGCTCGCCGCGATCGACGGCATCCGCGCGTTCTACTTCGCCGACGAGAAGCACTCCAGGAAGGTCCGGGCGCACCTGGATGGCGACGATGACTTCCAGTCCGGCATCGCCCCGCCGGGGAAGGGCAATGGCGGGGCCGCCGGTTTCTGGATCAAGATCGATGACACCCTGGCCGTCCCCGCGATCCGCCGAGCCGTCACCGATCTGCCCGGCGTGTCGCTGGTCTTCCGGGTGGCCGACCGGGCCTCCTTTGCCGCGACCCCGCGTAGTGGGGGATATTCGGGCGTGTGACGTCGACCGCGGAGGAAGTGGAGTTCGGGCCCGAGCCGGGGCGCGGCCGGGTGTGGGGCCGCCGGGTGC
>NZ_POUA01000662.1 GCF_003236385.1 Spongiactinospora gelatinilytica | reverse complement strand
CCCCAGCGGGCCGCCCCGCCCTGCTCACCATCCCGGAAACCGACGCCGCCAAGACCTACCTCCGCCGATCCTGGCCCAAGCAAATCGGCTGAACCCCCACCGCGTACCGAGCCAGCGGGCGGCATGAAGGCTGCGCCGAACCGAGATCCGGTACACCGGCCGGACTGGGATCGGTACGCCGGGTGAGGCCGGAGACGGGTTCGGTACGAGAACCAGCGACCCAACGCGGTACCGAACCAGCGGCCGACGCGAAAGCCGCGCCGAACCGCTGGGCCGGGGCCCCGCCGCCCTTACCCACCCCCTGGGGGAAATGTCGAGTTTGGGGCTGGAGTGGCCACAGAGACTGTTGCGGCTTTTGTGATGAATACGATCTATCCGGGCGAAGGCTCTAGAGTGTCCCTGCCGTAATGTTCCCAGGGTGTCTCGGAATGTGAGCTGATTGTCTTGCGGTACGACACGCCGAGCCTGACGCGGTGGGCCGCACCTGGCGTGTCCGGTGCGTGTGACAGCTCCTTCGGCTATGTCTCGGCGCAGGGTGCGCCGTTGGTCGAGTTGCTCGACCCCCGGCCCGGTGAGCGGGTGCTCGATCTCGGGTGCGGCACCGGAGCGCTCACCTCGGAGATCCACTCGCGTGGGGCCGAGGTTCTGGGCATCGACGGGTCGGCCGCGATGATCGAGAAGGCGCTCGCGCACTACCCCGGCCTGGACTTCATCGTCGGCGACGGCCACGACTTCACCGTCGCCGAGCCGTACGACGCGGTGTTCTCCAGCGCCGCGCTGCACTGGATGAGCAAGGACCCGCCGGCCGTGATCGCCAATGTCCGTGACGCGTTGCGCCCCGGTGGCCGGTTTGTCGCGGAACTCGGCGGCGCGGGCAACTGCGCGGCTATGATCGCGGCGATGTCCACAGCCTGGCGCGAGTACGGCCTGCGCGAGCCGGAGTTGCCGTGGTTCTTCCCCACACCCGCCGAGTATGCGACCCGCCTGGAGCAGGGCGGCTTCGCCGTCCGGCTGCTGGAGTACTTCGACCGTCCGACACCGCTGGACGAGTGCCCGGACGGCGCGGCCGACTGGGTGCGGTTGTTCGGCGCGCCGCTGCTGGAGGGCCTGCCGCCGGACCTGGTGGACCCGCTGCTCCGGCGGGTGAACGAGCTGGCCGCACCGGCCCTGCGCCGGGAGACCGGATGGATGGCGGACTACGTGAGGCTCAGGTTCGCCGCCGTTCGACGCTGAATCGCCCCGAAGCACAGGGGTGGTTTGCCAAACTATGTCTCTTCCTTGGTCTCGTACGTCACACGCGGCACTCCAAGCGGGAGGGCCGCGCGCGAGGTCCATGGGGGCTGGTGTCGGTGCGAAAGCCGGAGAGGGAACGGGATGAGATTCTGCCTGAGTGACCTCGTGCCTCCATTGCGATGGAGTGACGCGGCCACCATTCCGCGCCTGCGCCGACAACCCGGCCTGCCGGACGCGTGGTGGCGGAGCCTGCCGATGTCGCGCGTGCTGGCGACGATCCCGCCCGAGGCGCTGGGCGAACTGCTCGCGGAGATCGCCCTGGAGCAGTGGCCCGCGGCGTCCGTGGGAGACGTACTGCCCGCGCTGTACGTACTCGACCCGGAGGAGGCCGACGACCCGTACACGGCGATCGCCCTGGACCGCGCCGGTTCCTGGGCGGGACTGCTCACGCTCAGCGCCCGCGAGCTGATCGACCAGCCGTTCGTGCAGGCCCGGCCGGTACTGACCACGCTGTTCACCGCCGCCTTCCTGCGCCTGACCCCGGAGGGGGCCGCGGAGCCCGCCGAAGAGGAGGCCCCCGAGGCCGCGCCCGAACCGGAACCCCGGCTTAGCGAGGAGCAGGAGCATGAGCAGGGACGCGAGCCCAAGCTGGAGCAGCGGGTCAACGGCCAGGCCTTGTGGCGTCCCAAGATCCCCGCCGCCGTGCCTTCGGCC
>NZ_POUA01000661.1 GCF_003236385.1 Spongiactinospora gelatinilytica | reverse complement strand
CCCCCGCGACCTTCCGCATGTCCCCGCCGTACTCGCCCACCAGCAGTTCGGCGCACTCGCCGAGCCGGCTCGACGTGCTCTCGTCGTACCGCACGTAGTGCCCCCGCCCCAGCGCGTCCACCCGACCCTGCCAGGTCAGCCGTGCCATCCCCTTGGGCGTGTCGCCGCCGGCGGCGAAGAGTTCGCGGGCGGCGGCCACGGCCACGTCGGAGTTGATGCGGGCGCTCAGCAGGTTGGCCAGCACCAGGAGCTGCCAGAGCGGACGCGGCTGGTCGCGAAGCTTGATACCGGCCTGCTCGGCATAGGTCTGACCAGCGGTTTTCAGGACCGTAGCGACATCACTCATCGAGAATCCCTCCCACCGCCCGCTACCCACAAAAACAGACTTACGCGGACTTACGAGACTTCCGCTTGGGCTTCTCCTCGGCGGCCTTCTCCTCGGTGGCCTTCTGCCCACGCTTGCGGGCCGGTGCGCCCTCTCGCTCCCGCTTGGCGGCGTTCACGCTCGCGCGCAGCGCGGCCATGAGGTCCACCGCAGGCCCGGCCTCCTCGGGCGCGCCCTCCGGCTGGACGACCTCCTTGCCCGCCACCTTGGCCTCGATGACCTGCTGCAACGCCTCACGATAACTGTCGTGGTACTCGCCGGGGTCGAAGTCGGAGGCCATCGTCTCGATCAGCGACTCGGCCATCTTCAACTCCTGCGCCCGGACGTCGATCTCCTCCTCCAGGAACGCGAACTCGGCCTGGCGGATCTCGTCCGGCCACAGCATGGTCTCCAGCACGAAGATGCCGTCGCGGACGCGCAGCGTCGCCAGCGACTCGCGCTGCCGCAGCGCGATCTTCACGACCGCGACCTGCCCGGACCGCTCCAGGGCGTCGCGCAGCAGCACGTACGGCTTGGCCCCCTGCGCGTCGGGCTCCAGGTAGTAGGACTTGGCGAAGTAGATCGGGTCGATCTGCTCGGCCGGGGTGAACTGGAGGACGTCGATCCGCCGGGACGTGGACAGCGGAAGGTCCTCGAAGTCCTCGTCGGTGAGGATCACCATCTCGCCGGTGGCCAGCTCGTAGCCTTTGGCGATGTCGGCGTAGGGAACCTCCTCGCCGTCGATGGTGCACACCCGCTTGTACCGGATCCGCCCACCGTCCTCACGGTGCACCTGGTGGAAGCTGACGTCCTTCTGCTCGGTCGCGGAGTAGAGCTTCACGGGGATCGTGACCAGCCCGAAGGAGATCGCGCCCTTCCAGATGCTGCGCATCGCCTCTCCTCATCCGAACCTGAGCCCGAACCTCCACCGGCCGCTCACCCGATTTTCGCACTCAGGTTCGACTCCCGCCACACCCCGATGGGTTATCTCACCATCGGGGCACATACCCGTCATGGGGGATCCGATGCCATATCCAGTCATTCCGATGCTCGCCGTGCCCGGCGCTCTCCCCACCGACGGCTCCCGTTACGCGCTGGAGATCAAGTGGGACGGAATCCGCGCCATCGTCTACAAGGACTACCAGGACCCCCAGGTCAGGATAACCGGGCGGCAGGCCGCCGACTACACCTCGCGCTACCCCGAGGTGGCCGGACTCGCGGTGGACCTCGCCGGGCACCGGGTCGTGCTGGACGGCGAGCTGGTCGCCTTCGACCGCACCGGAAGGCCCGCCTTCCAGCGCCTCCAGCGGCGGATGCAAGTGACCGATCCGGGGCGGCTCGCGGAGTTCGTCCCGGTCACCTACCTGCCGTTCGACCTGCTCCACCTCGACGGCTACGACCTGTTCGACGTCCCGTACCTGGACCGCCGCGACCTGCTCGAACGGCTCGGCATCGACGTACCGCCGCGCTTTCCCGGGGACGCCACCGAACTGCTCACCATCACCCGCGAGAAGGGCCTGGAAGGCGTCATCGCCAAGCGGCTGGACTCCCCTTACCGGCCGGGGCGACGCTCGGAATGGTGGATCAAGGTGAAGAACCTGGACATGCGCGACGTGGTGATCGGCGGCTGGCGTCCGGGGAGGGGACGCC
>NZ_POUA01000660.1 GCF_003236385.1 Spongiactinospora gelatinilytica | reverse complement strand
CCCGGGGCATTCACCATCCGCCCCCACCAAGCCCCTAATCGTCTTCGCTCCGCTCAGCCGCCCTCTTCCATGTCGGGTTCCGCCCGACCCCGGTACCGCACCGTCGATGGCGGAGCATGGGACCGCTCGTTCGCTGTTGAGAGGAGCCGCCGTGCTGACCGGGACGGCCGCGACCGCGCCGCTGCTCGGGGGCGCGGCCACGGCGCACGCCGGCGCCAGTGGCGCGGACGCACTGTTCGAGGCCGGCAAGTTCGACCGGGCCGGCCGCGCCTACGAGGAGATTCTGAAAAAGGACCCCGGCAACGTGCACGCCGCGCGCCGGCGAGGCTATGTGGGACTCCTGGGAACAAGTTCCCCGACGCCGAGAAGTACCTCACGATGGCCCTGACCCTGGCGCCCGACGACAAGAAGACCAACCGGCTCCTGGCCGACTGCCACACCCGGCAGGACGAACTCTCCCCTTGCCGCACCCCGCTGGCAGGCAGCCGGTGAGGAAACCTATGCCGAGCAGTTCGCGGCGATCCGCGGCACGCCGTACCAGATCCACGGCGACGTCGCGCGGCTGCCATGGCTCCAGACGGACCCGTTTCCGCTGGTGGAAGCCTCGATTAACGGCGGACCGCTGAAGCGCTTCTCGTTCTACACTCACGTCGACGCGTTGGGCGTGTCTTCGAAGGTCGCCAAGGAGGCCGGGCTGAGGGCGGTGGCCAAGCAGAAGATCGAGGCCTTCGGCGACGTCATCTGGCTGTACTACGGGGTGCTGGACTCCTTCAAGCTGGGCGGCATCGAGCTGCGCAACATTCCCGTGGGGTGGTCGGAGCGGGAATCGGGTGGAGAGGTCGCCCCCGAAGCCCACGACGGCATGATCGGTACGTGGGTCTTCTACCACTTCCTGTCCACTTCGACTACGCGGGCCGGTCGCTGATCCTGCGCCGCCGCACCCCCGAAACGGCCCAGAGGGCCTGCGCCGACGCCGCCCGCACGGGTGTCAAGCCGCTGCCGTTGTGGCTGGCCGGTGGGCACATGCTTTACACCGAGGGCAGTGTCGCCGACGTCGCCGGCCCCAAAACGGGGGTGGTGTCCCTGAACATCGGCGGAACCGGTGAACAGGTCGCGGGCATCTCCGAGGAAACGGCCAAGCAGTTGGGGGTCCGCATCGACTACGACCGCCCATTCGCGTCCTTTGCCGCAGGCCAGCCCGTCGAAGGCTACCCCTGCTACCCAAAGGAGATCCGCCTCGGCGGCGTCACCGCCAAGGGCGTCTACTGCTACGCGGGGGGCAAGAACACGCTCGGCGGCGAAGGCTTCTACAGCTGGCCGGCTTCGACCACGCCTTCCACAAGCCCAACAACATCACTCTCGATTTCACCGACATGAACGCCTACATCGCCCGCGGCAAGGCCGCCTGACCACCGCCACCTGCGGGCACTGCCGACACCTACGGTAGAGGGGTGAGGGCGGACCAGGCGCTCTTGTCCCGTCGCTCCATGCCGCGCCCGAGAGTGTCCTTCGGGCACAGGGACCGGCCACGTACGGCGAGGCGGCGGATACCACGGCATGTACCGTGACACGCCCCAGACGAACAGAGCCGTGCTCCCACCACCCAGCGCCCAGCCCTCCCCAAAGATCAGCGAGCGAGCGACCCGGCACCGGCGTCGGGCGAAGCCCGACATGAAAGCACACGGCTGAGCGTAGCGAAGGCCATTAGGTGCGCGAAGCGTTGCCCCCGCTGGCGACGGTCAGGTGTCCGCTTTGCGGGCGAGTTTGGTGTCGCGGGAGATGCGGACCAGGGCCGCCGCCAGGTGGGCGAGGTCGTCCGGCTTGGTGAGGCGGGCGAGTTTGCCCGGGTCGCGCGGCAGACGCACGCGCCCTGCGCCCGACAGGGCCCGCTTGTCGAAGTACGGCCGCAGCCACGGCCACACCTCCTGGGCCTCGCGGCAGAAGATGTCCGCCCCCGTCTCCCCGATGCCCTTGAACCGCTGAAGCGCCTGCCGCAGCCGCTTCGGGTCCCGGCC
>NZ_POUA01000065.1 GCF_003236385.1 Spongiactinospora gelatinilytica | reverse complement strand
CAGCGCGTCGGCGACGTCGGCCGGGCTGACCAGCGGCTTTTGGCCGCGCAGCGCCGCGGGCAGGGCGGCCCTGACGGTGATGCCGTCGAGGTAGCCGGGGATGCCCGCGGTGACCTGGCGGGGCGTGCAGATCTGGCCGTCGGGCGTGGTGGGCGCGGGCGGGAGCCCGACCGGGCCGTCGCTCGTGCCCGGCCAGTGTCCGGTGAGGCCGGCGTAGAGCAGCCTGCCCAGCCCGGCGGCGTCGTCGCCCGCCGGATCGTCGCTGCTCAGGTCGCCGAGCGCGGCGTCGATGCCGACGCCGAGGACCTTCACCGTGCTGCCCGAGGTCCAGATCAGCTTGGACGGACGCAGGCACAGGTGGGCGAGCCCGGCCTCGTGGGCGTGGGCCAGGGCCTCGGCCGCCTCGGCGACCAGCGCGGCGGCCCGCTCGGGTTCGAGGGGGCCGGCGGCCAGCAGGTCGGCCAGCGTCTCGCCGGTGACCCACTCGCTGACCACGTAGGAGAGCTGTTCTTCCTCGGCGGCGTCGAAGACCTGGGTCAGTCGTGGGTCGGACAGCCGGCTCGCCGCCCGCGCCGCCATCACGACCTCGCTCGTGCGGGCGTAGGAGTCGCTGAAGGTGTGGACCGCGACCGGCCGGGCCAGTACTTCGTCGATCGCCTTCCACAGGATGGCGCCGTCCTGCTCGGCGACGCGATCTTCGACGCGGAACCGCTCCGCCAGCTTGGTGCCGGGCTCTACTGCGGGCGCGCTCATGCGGCGTTCACCAGTCCGTCGGAGGTCGTGGCGCGAGGAGCGGGCCACAGGGGGCACCCGGAACGCGCAGGAATCGCGAGAATGCCGCCATGGGACGACCTTGCCGACAAAGCCGCTGACAAAGCGGGCAAATCACCATGGCTGTACCACACGGGCAAGGCAGGGATCAAAGCAGGCATATCGCCGTACGTCCTGCCATGCCGGTTGGATGCGCCCACGCCCCTCCTGCTTCCATTCCGCGCTTATCGGGCACCATCGTAGTGCGGTACCCGTTTCTTTCGTGTTCCTTCGGAAACCATCGGCCCCACGTGCCTCAGGCCCCCTGAACAAGACGTGCGAGGGGTGCCGCCGGGTTCACCGGAACCCCGACTTCCTCATCAACGACCTACCCGTCCTGCGACAAGTCCAACGAGGGAACCCACCTCGGGGATGCGCGCCCGGTGCGCGACCACGAAGTACAGCAGCATGCCGAGCCCGCCTCCGGCCGCCAGGATCACCAGCGAACTGACCGCGGTCAGCCCGGCCCAGCGCTCGCCGCCCCAAAGGACGGCCAGGGCCAGGCCCGCCGTCGGCAGCGCCACCAGGTACATCCTGGTCAGCGCGCCGGCCACCCGCCTGCCGTCCAGGCCGCCGACCTTGCGGCTGGCCCGCACCCAGGCGAACCCGGCACCGGTCATGTAGGAGACGGTGTACGAGCAGGCCAGCCCCAAGACGATATAGCGATCTGGGAGCACCACGTAAGAGACCAGGCTGAGCAGCGCGTTGACCGCCACGTTGCCGGCCGCCAGGAACGCGGGCGTGCGGGTGTCGCCGAAGCTGTAGAACACCCGCAGCAGTAGCTGGAAGATCGAGAACGGCACCAGCGCCAGCCCGAAGATCTGGAGCACGTTGCCGATGTAGATCGCGTTCGAGATCGTCATGTTGCCGTGCCCGAAGATCACCACGGCCACCGCCGGACCGAGCACCATCAGCAGCAGCCCGGCCGGGATGATCACCGAGCAGACCAGCCGCACCCCCGAGGCGAACTCCTCGCGCACCTGGCCGAGCTGCCCGTCGGCGACCGACCGGCTCATCCTGGGCAGCATCGCCGTGATCACCGAGACCGCGATCACCCCGTAGGGCAACTGGAAGAGCTGGTAGGCGTAGGCGTAGGCGGAGTTTCCCGCGCCGGGCACCCGGTCGCCCGCGCCGGTGGCGAGCTTGGTGGTGACCCAGAAGCCGAACTGCATGATGCCGACGTACGCGAACGTCCAGGCCGCCGTCCGGCCCATCTCGCCGAGCCCGACGCCCCGAACCCCGAACCTCGGCCGGAACCGGAACCCCGCCCGGTGCAGCGAGATCACCAGGGCGAGGCACTGCACGACGATGCCCGCCGTGGTGCCGATGCCGAGCAGCGCCAGGTCGGAGGCCGTCGCCGCCTCCACGGACGATCCGGCGCCGCTCACCACCAGGTACAGCAGGCCGACCACGATCATGACCAGGTTGTTGAGCACCGGTGCCCACATCGGCGCGGCGAACCGGTCACGGGCGTTGAGGATCGCCCCGGCCAGCGCGCCGATCCCGAAGAACGCGATCTGCGGCAGGATGAACCTGGCCAGCGTGATCGCGGCCTCCCGCTTGGCACCGGTCCAGTCGTCGGTGTAGAGGTCCACGATCAGCGGGGCGAGCAGCACGGACACCACCGCGGCCACGCCGAGCAGCAGGATGGCGAACGTCATCAGCCGCTGTTCGTAAGCGGTGCCGCCGTCCGGGTCGTTACGCCGCGCGCGGACCACCATCGGCACGATCACGCTGCTCAGCACCCCGCCGATGAGCAGCTCGAACAGGATGAGCGGGATCGTGTAGGCCACGTTGTACGCGTCGCCGAGGGCGGCGGTGCCGATCGCCGCGGCCAGCACCGCCGTACGCAGGAAGCCGGTGACGCGCGACACCATCGTGCCCGCGGCCATGATCGCGCCCGCGCGCAACAACCTGCTCATCGGTCACGGTCCTCCAGGTTCGGTGTCACGCGGGGGGTCCAGGGCGCCGGCCGCTGACCCGCTCGGCGCGCTCTTCCGTGCCCTCGGGCAACGGGGACGCCGGGGGCCGCGCGACCGGCTTCGTCACGTCGGCCGTCTGCTCGGCCGATTGAGAAGCAGATTGGGAAGCCTGCTGAGCGGGAGCCGATCGAGCGGGAGCCGGCTGAGCCGACCCCGCAGGGGCCCGCCGCCGCCCGGCCCTGCGCCGGCGCATCATCCGCAGCGCCACCGCCGCCAGCATGACCGACAGCGCGCCGCCCACGATCACCAGCGCGATCCCGGCATAGCCGGTGGTGCGCACGGTCAGCTCGATCGGGGGGCCGTACCGCTTGCCGGACTCCGTGCGAAGCTGCACCGTGACCGTCGTCTCACCGCTGACGTGCGAGGTCAGCGGCACCTGCACGGTCTGGCTGCCCCGCGGGGAGATCTGGATCGCCCGCGAGAAGTCCTTGATCTCCAGTTGCCGCGGACTGGTCGACTTGACGTCGATGCGCAGCGCGACCGTTTTGTTCAGTGAGTTGTGGACGCTGATCGGCACCACGCCGTTGTCCCCGGCCAGCGTGCGGGGCTGCTCGGTGCCGGTGATCGCGACCTCTTCGATCTGGTCGGACACCGCCTCGTCGATGTGCTCGACGGCGGTGCGCGCATCGCCGGTCTTGCCGCGCCAGGCCGAGGACGCCAGCCGCAGCAACGGACGCTCGAACCCGTGCCGGTCGTTGGCGTCGTCGGTGACGTCGGCGGTGAGCTGGGCCTGACGTTCGGTCCTGCGCACCGAGGCCAGGTAGCCCTTGCCCAGCTCCTCGCGGCGGTCTTCGTCGGTGTAGGTCAGCCCGACGCGCGCCGTCCGCGGGGCGGTGGGCTTGATCGAGGTGATCGACACCGGGCTGAGCCAGGGCAGTTTGGCGGTACGGCCGAGCAGTCCGCTGACGAACGCCGGATCGGGATGCCACTGCCGGGACGGCGCGGCCACGACGGTCCGGCCCTTCTGCGGGGCCTCGGCGGTGATCATCGCGGTCTCGGCCAGGAAGCGCTGCTTGGCCAGCAGGTCGGCACCGGGCACGGCCACGTCGGAGGAGAGGATCTCACTCAGCGTCTGGTCGGCCACCAGCGCGGTGACCGGCCCGTTCACGGACGAGATCGTGGCCGCCGCGTCGGGGGTGGTCGTCGCGGACGGCGCGGCCGGGAGGTTGCCCTGGTCGAGCAGGACGGTCTTGACCCCGCCCACCGCCAGCTCGTCCAGCGCGTCGAGGTCGAGCGCGCCGGACACCGGCCAGTTGAGGTCGGTGGGCACCGCCCGGCCGAGCATCGACTGCGCGACCTCCGCGCCCGTGGTGAGCGCGCCGCGGGTCACGCCGTCCAGCCCGCGGTGGACCAGCGCCGCCACGTCAGGGTCCGCGTACGGGGTGGCGAACACGCTCGCCTTGGCCAGCGCGGTACGCATCCCGGCCAGCCAGGGGGCGGCGGCGGGCTCGGCGGGGCGCTGCTTGCGCTCGTCGCCGGTGTCGACCGTGTAGTCGCGAGCCATCGCGTTGACGTCGTCCAGCAGCGCCGGATCGACCAGCCAGCTCACGCCCTTGGCGGTGGCCGAGCCGCGTACCAGCGCGAGCATGTCGGCCAGCCGGCCGCCCTCCGCCAGCCCGCCGCGCAGGTCGTCGTTGAGGAACGTCTGGTCCACGCTGCGGCGCGGGCGCTGGTCCAGCACCGGCAGCACCACCGCCAGGCGGGTGCGGGCGACCCGCTCGTCTTTTGGCGCGTACACCACGAACGTCCGCTGGATCGCCACCGTCTCCTGGTTCGGGCCGAGCACCTCCACCGCCAGCGGGTAGACTCCGAACCGCCACATCTCGATGATGGCGGGGGTCACACTGAACTCCCACTGCTGCTTCGCGCCCGCCGCGAGCACCGGGACCTGGGTGAAGCGCGTGATGGACCCCCGGTCCCGCCAGGTCATCAGGCCCTCGGCGTAGGACTCCATCTCGCTGCGCCCGGCGAACGGCTGGCCGGAGTAGCGGAGCTGGATCCGCAGGCCGGCCTGCGGCGCGCCGGTGGTGTTGGTGTAGGTACCGGAGATCTTGATCTCCTGGTTGCGCTCGCGCGGGGTGTCCGGGGAGATCGACTCGATCACGAGCGGCGGCGCCTGCCGTACGGACACGGCGGACGCCGTGGACACCGAGGACGCCGCCGCCGCTGGTACGGCCAGCAGCGCGGCGGTGACGGTGGTGAGCAGAGCCTTGACGATCACGTGCCTGCCCGGGTCGGTGTACGGCGCACGCCGCAATGCTATGGCCTTTGCGCGGCCGGATCGGGTCGAGACGGACGTTGAGACCGACTCAATGAGCCCTTTTCCACCGTCGTCCCACCGTCTCCGGCGAACGTCGGTTCGCCCGGGCACGCTCAGCGCGGCAACGAGTGCGACGCACGGTGCCGGTGTGACAGGGACGACCGGCCGCGCGCGGCCAGATCGAGCCGTTTGCCGCCGGCCAGCGTCAGCAGATCGCGGGCGCGCAGCGACAGCGCGGTGCGCCGCTCACCGGTCGGAGTGTGCACCAATGTGTCTCCGGGCAGCTCGCGGTGGAGGCGTTCGTCGATCAGCAGTGCGAGGTCGTCGGGCAGCAGCAGCGGGCACACCAGCCCGGCGGCGTAGCGGGTGGCGGAGTTGACGATGAACGCCGGGGCGGGCGACACCTTGCGCGCCCCGAGCAGGGTGCCCACCATCGCGGGCCGGGGCGGCGTGGCGACGGACGACAGCACCGCGACGGGATCGAGACCGACCCGCGTGTCCACCTCGAAGACCGTGACCTCAAGGCAGTGGGCCGCGTCCGCGTGCATGATCTCGGGAAGCTCACCGGCGCACGTCAGGGCTCGCGGAAGGCGTACGATCTCATGATGGACCTGGTGTGCGAGGAGCCAGCGGTGGATCGCGAGGGCGTCCTTCATCTCTGCGCTCCTTGCCTCGTGGCCCGACCCCCTACGGTCCGCAGGTCGACCGTATTCTGGTGATCGCCGACGGTGTGTCTCCCGCGGATGACACCAGCAATGGCCCGGGGGAACATCCTCCGTAACCGAAGGACCTACCCAGCTTGTCCGAATCGAATCTGACCGCCGGCCAGCAGCGCGGCCTCGACGCGCTGCTCCGCCGCATCCCGCCCGTGGCCGACGAGCTGGGCGAGCTTTTCGCCGCGCGCGGGCACGAGCTGGCCCTCGTCGGCGGCCCGGTACGCGACGTCTTCCTCGGCCGGGTCGGCAACGACCTCGACCTGACCACCGACGCCAGGCCGGAACAGGTCCTCGAAATCGTCCGCGACTGGGCCGACGCGGTGTGGACGATCGGCATCGACTTCGGCACCGTCGGCGTGCGCAAGGGCGGCCGGCAACTGGAGATCACCACCTACCGCAGCGAGTCCTATGACCCGCAGTCGCGCAAGCCCGAGGTCATGTACGGCGACAGCCTCGACGACGACCTCGCCCGCCGCGACTTCGCGGTCAACGCGATGGCGGTACGCCTGCCCGAGCACACCTTCGCCGACCCGTACGGCGGGCTCGCCGACCTCGCGGCCAAGATGCTTCGCACGCCGGGCCCGCCCGAGCGGTCCTTCGACGACGACCCGCTGCGTATGCTGCGCGCCGCCCGCTTCGCCTCCCAGCTCGGCTTCGACGTCCACCCGGCCACCTTCGCCGCGATGCGCGGCATGGTCGAGCGGATCGCGATCGTCTCCGCCGAGCGCATCCAGGCCGAGCTGGACAAGCTGATCTGCGGCGCCCACCCGCGCCGCGGCCTTGAGCTGCTGGTCGACTCCGGCCTGGCCGCCCACGTACTTCCCGAGCTGCCCCGGCTGCGCCTGGAGATCGACGAACACCACCGGCACAAGGACGTCTACGAGCACACCCTGATCGTGCTGGAACAGGCCATCGCGCTGGAGGGTGACGGTGGCTGTGACCGGGTGCTGCGCTGGGCCGCGCTGCTGCACGACATCGGCAAGCCCAAGACCCGCAGGCACGAGCCGGGCGGGCGGGTGTCCTTCCACCACCACGAGGTGGTCGGCGCGCAGCTCACCAAGAAGCGGCTGATCGCGCTGAAGTTCCCCAAGGACGTCGTGGCCGACGTCTCCCGGCTGGTGGAGCTGCACCTGAGGTTCCACGGGTACGGCACCGGCGAGTGGACCGACAGCGCGGTGCGCCGCTACGTACGCGACGCCGGGCACCTGCTGGACCGGCTGCACAAGCTGACCAGGGCCGACTGCACGACCCGCAACAAGCGCAAGGCGCAGGCGCTGGCCCGCACCTACGACCACCTGGAGGAGCGGATCGCCCGGCTGGCCGAGGAGGAGGAGCTGGCCAAGATCCGCCCGGAGCTGGACGGCAACGAGATCCAGCAGGTGCTCGGCATCGCGCCGGGGCCGCTGGTGGGCAGGGCGTACAAGTTCCTGCTGGAGATGCGGCTGGACCAGGGCATGATCGGCAAGGAGGCGGCCACCGCAGCCCTGCTGGAGTGGGCCAAGGACAACGCGGTGTCCTGACCCGCCCCCCGCTCAGGCGCTCTGCGGGATCTTCGGCTTGGGGTTGTCGCCGGTCGGCGTGACCATCCGGTAGACCAGGGCGCCGAGCACGTAGCCCGCCGCGATGAGGCCGAGCACCGGATAGGACTTGCCGTTCGCCGGGAGCAGGGCCGCGGCGAAGGCGGCGGCCAGCACGTACATGCCGTTGAAGAGCATGTCGTAGAGCGAGAAGACGCGGCCCAGGTAGGCGTCGGCGATGTCGCGCTGCACGACGGTGTCGGCGCAGATCTTCACGCTCTGCCCGGCGATGCCGAGCACGAAGCCGGCGACCGGCATGCCCCACTCCTGGAAGGGGGCGACCACCGCGAAGCCCAGTACGCCCGCGGCGGTGAGGACCATCGGCACCCAGGTGGTGATGCCGAACCGCTCGGTGGCCCACGGAGTGATCAGCGCGGCCCCGAAGTAGCCGACGCCGGAGGCGCCGAGGACGAGCGCCACCCCGGCGAGCGCCTTGTCGGGATCGTTGACGGTGAAGTGGTACCGGTACAGCATGATCAGCATCGCGGTGCACATGCCGTACACGAACCGGTGGGTGGACATCGCGCCGAGCGCGGCGGCGGCGGCGCGGTGGTGGGCCACGTGCCGCAGGCCGTCGATCAGGCCGCGCACCACGTTGCGCAGCGCCTCGCGGGTCTGCGGGCGGTCGGGGTCGTACGCCGGGCCGAGCAGCCCCCTGGCCATGGTGGCCGCGATCCCCGCGGCCAGCGCGAAGGCCACCCCCGAGATCACCAGCAGCGGCGCGGTGCCGGGGTGCCCGGACCCGAAGACCAGCCGCAGCAGGTAGCCCGCGCCCGCGCCGACGAAGGTCACCACCGTGCCGGACGTCGGGGTGACGGCGTTGGCCATCATCAGCTTGTCCCTGGACACCACGTGCGGGAGCGAGGCCCCGAGCGCGGCCAGGAAGAACCGGTTGACGGCGAGCACGCCGAGGGCCACGACGTAGAACCACGCGTCGGGCCCGCCCGTGGCGACCAGCGTGGCGGCCAGGAGCAGCAGGACGCAGCGGATGATCGGGCCGATCACCAGGATCTGCCGCCGGGACCACCGGTCGATGAAGACCCCGGCGAACGGGCCGAGCACCGAATAGGGCAGGAGGAGTACGGCGAGGCCCGTGGCGATCTGGACGGCGTTGGTCTGCTGTTCGGGGCTGAAGAACGCGTAGCCGGCGACTCCGAACTGGAAGATCCCGTCGGAGAACTGCGACACCAGGCGGGTGGCGAAGAGGCGCCTGAAGTCCCGTTCTACAAGGACGGCCCGCAGATCGGAGGCGAAAGACACCACGCCAGCCTACGTTGCCGGGCGGCGGCCCACATCCGGGACAACCCCGTAGTCCCCCTAGGGGGAGGGGTCCCTCAGGTGATCACGTACTCTCAAACGCGTGATGACCGATGAACTGGTTGTGTTGGTGGATCGCGAGGGCAACGCGACCGGTATCGCGCCGAAGGCGTCGGTACATGGCCCGGACACACCGCTCCACCTGGCCTTTTCCAGCTACGTCTTCGATCGCGCCGGGCGGGTGCTGCTGTCCAGGAGGGCCGCCCACAAGGTCACCTGGCCGGACGCCTGGACGAACAGCTGCTGCGGCCACCCGATGCCCGGCGAGCCGCTGGACGCGGCGGTCACCCGCCGGCTGTCCTATGAGCTGGGGCTGGACGTCGAGCGGGTGGACCTGATGCTGCCCGCCTTCTCCTACCGGGCGGTGATGGACAACGGCATCGTCGAGCACGAGCTGTGCCCGGTCTACCGGGTGATCGTGGCGGCCGAGGCGGTGCCCAACCCCGAGGAGGTCGGGGAGGTGGAATGGATGCCGTGGCCGCGGTTCGCCGACGACGTCATGAGCGGGCGGGTCACGATCTCGCCCTGGTGCCGGGAGCAGGTGCCGCTGCTGAACGCACTGGGCGACGACCCACTGGCCTGGGCCCCCGCCGACCCGGCCGCGCTGCCCGCCGCCGCCCGGCCCTGACATGAAGGCCTGACATGAAGGCCTGACATGAAAGAGAGCCCTCCGAGGAGGGCTCTCTCAGGAACAACGGTCAGCGCTCGACCTCGCCGCGGATGAACTTCTCCACGGCCTCGCGGGCGACGTCGTCGGAGTACTGCTCCGGCGGCGACTTCATGAAGTAGGACGCCGGCGACAGCAGCGGGCCGCCGATGCCGCGGTCCAGGCCGATCTTGGCGGCGCGGATCGCGTCGATGATGATGCCCGCGGAGTTGGGGGAGTCCCAGACCTCCAGCTTGTATTCCAGGTTGAGCGGAGTGTCGCCGAACGACCTGCCCTCCAGCCTGACGTAGGCCCACTTGCGGTCATCGAGCCACGGCACGTGGTCGGAGGGGCCGATGTGGACGTCTCCCTTGCCCATCTCGCGCGGGATCTGCGAGGTCACCGACCGGGTCTTGGAGATCTTCTTGGACTGGAGGCGGCTGCGCTCCAGCATGTTCATGAAGTCCATGTTGCCGCCGAAGTTGAGCTGGTAGGTGCGCAGCAGCTCGACCCCGCGGTCTTCGAACAGCTTGGCCATCACCCGGTGCGTGATCGTCGCGCCGACCTGGGACTTGATGTCGTCGCCGATGATCGGCACGCCCGCCTCGGTGAACTTGGCGGCCCACTCGGGGTCGGAGGCGATGAACACCGGCAGCGCGTTGACGAACGCCACCTTGGCGTCGAGCGCGCACTGCGCATAGAAGCGGTCGGCCTCCTCCGAGCCCACCGGCAGGTAGGACACCATGACGTCGACCTTGTTGTCGCGCAGCACCTTGACCACGTCGACGGGCTTCTCGTCGGACTCGTCGATGATCTCCCGGTAGAACTCGCCGAGACCGTCGTAGGTCGGGCCGCGCTGCACGGTGACGCCGGTGGGCGGCACATCGCAGATCTTCACCGTGTTGTTCTCGCTGGCCACGATGGCCTCCGAGAGATCACGCCCGACCTTCTTGGCATCGACGTCGAAGGCGGCGACGAACTCGACGTCGCTCACGTGGTAGTCGCCGAATCGCACATGCATAAGGCCCGGTACCCGGCTGGCCGGGTCGGCGTCCTTGTAGTAATGCACGCCTTGCACCAGCGACGCGGCGCAGTTGCCGACTCCGACAATCGCTACGCGCACCGAACCCATGGCACTCGCTCCCTTACTCAATGATCTGTATCCGTGGCCCTTGCCGGGCCTTCATCGGCGTCAGTCCCCGCGTTGGCCGCCGGGCCGCCCGTGGTCTCCCGTCCGGTCTCGTGTCCGGTTTCGTGGTGTACGCCCCGCCCTGGGGTGCTCGACTCCGTGCCGCCCGGCCCGCCGCGCCGTTCGGTGGCGATCAGCTCGTTGAGCCAGCGCACCTCGCGCTCGACGGACTCCAGGCCGTGCCGCTGAAGCTCCAGCGTGTAGGCGTCCAGCCGCTCCCGCGTGCGGGCGAGCGCGTTACGGACGCCCTCCAGCCGCTCCTCCAGCCGGCTCCTGCGGCCTTCGAGGATGCGCAGGCGCACCTCGGCCTGCGTGTGCCGGAAGAACGCGAAGTGGACCCCGAAGCTCTCGTCTTCCCAGGAAGACGGCCCGGACTGCGTCAGCAGGTCCTGGAGCCGCTCCTTGCCCTCCGCCGTCAGCTTGTAAACGATCTTGGAGCGGCGGCCGGCGAGTGGCGCGACCGGCTCGGCCGGGGCGGGCTCCTCCTCTGCGATCAGCCCGTCGTTGAGCAGCGAGCGCAGGCAGGGATAGAGCGAGCCGTAGGAGAACGCACGGAACATGCCGAGCAGCGCGTTCAGCCGTTTCCGCAGCTCATAGCCGTGCAGTGGGGTTTCGTGCAACGACCCGAGAACGGCGAGCTCCAAGACGTTGCTTCGGCCGCCGACCATGGAACCCACCCCTCTCGCATGATGTATCGAACCGATACATCTGAAGGATACGTCGCCGCGGCATACCTTGCAACGACCAGGGTGGCGACCAGGGGTGACCTTCACTTCTGCCCCAAGAGGTTGGGAGCAATCGGGAAAAAGCCGTAGTCTGGCGCACATGTGGTCACAGCGAGCGGTCGTTGACTACGGCCTTGCGAAGCGAGCGACGGTTCGCTCGTTGCGCACGGGCCGGACGTCTTTCGACGACGTTTGTGACGCACATCCCTATCTGCTGCGGGCCGCACGGTTCCACGGGGAGGCGACCGACCGGCCCTGTCCGGTGTGCGAACGGCAGAACGTGACCCATGTGACCTATGTGTACGGGGACGAACTGGGCCGCTCGGTAGGCCGGGTAAAGAGCACGTCAGACCTGGCCGAGATGGCACACGAATACCGTGAATTCCGCGTGTACGTGGTAGAGGTCTGCCAAGGTTGTGCTTGGAATCATCTGGCGGTCTCGTTCGTCCTCGGAAATGGTGATCCGCCGACCGAGTCCTGAGCCGAGAATGCCGGGTGACGCCCACCGCCTGTCGCTGGCCGTCGCCACACCCACATCGCCTGACTGAACGAGGACGCGCGTGAGTTACAGCAGCTATGGCCCGGAGCCGACCGGAGGGCCCGCCCCCCACGGGGCCCCGTCGCCGTCGGCTCGCCAGGGACGTCGCCACCGTACCGCCCAGGCGAGCGCATCCGCACCACATAACGGCTCGGCCGCTCAGCCGCCGGCGCGTGAGCCCGGCGGGCAAGGCGGGGGACAGGAGCCCGGGGGCCGGCGTCGCCAGGCTCCGCCGCCCGGGCGTACCGGGCAGCAGCCGGCCCAGCGCGCGGGCCGCAGGGCCGAGGCCGAGTTCGAGGACACCCAGGCGATGATGGCGGCGGCCGCGGCCGGCCAGGGCGGACCCCCGCAGCCTCCCCGCAGGCCCGGTGGGCCGGGAGGTCCCGGAGGTCCCGGCCGGCCTGAGGGACCCGGGGGCCGAGGTGGTCCCGGCGGACCGCGAGGCGGGCCTCCCGAGGATGGCGACACCAGGCTGTCGCGTACGGGGCGCAACCGGTCGGTGGGCCCGGACCGGCCCGAAGGACCACGCGGACCCGGCCGGGGCGGTCGCGGGCGCGGTGGTGGCGGCCGGGGCGGCGACGACGACGGACGCGGGCGACGGCGCTCCTCCGGCGACGAGCCGGGCAAGAAGAGCTGGAAGCGGTTCATCCCGAGCTGGAAGATCCTGATGGCCGGCAGCGCGGTGATCGCGGCCGGTGTGTTCGGCATGATCGCGATCGCGTACGCCAACACGACGCTGCCCACCGAGAAGGACTACCAGGAGTCCGCGGTGGCCCAGGGCAGTGTCTTCCAGTACGCCAGCGGGAAGACGTTCGCCAAGATCGGCACCAAGCGCACCATCGTCAAGATCAGCGACGTTCCCAAGCACGTCCAGGACGCGGTGATCGCGGCGGAGAACGACACGTTCCGCCAGGACGTCGGGATCAGCATCCCCAGCATCGCCCGGTCGGTGTGGATGACCGTGACCGGGCAGCAGCTCCAGGGCGGTTCGACGATCACCCAGCAGATGGCCCGCAACTACTTCGAGGGCCTGAGCCGGGAGGTCGCGATCAAGCGGAAGGTCAAGGAGATCTTCGTCGCGATCAAGCTGGACCGCGAATGGGACAAGGACAAGATCCTTGAGTACTACCTGAACACGATCCCCTTCGGCCGCAACACCTACGGCATCGAGGCCGCCGCCCGCGACTTCTTCCGCAAGGGCGTCAAGGACCTCACCATCGCCGAGGGCATGTACCTGGCCGGCCGCATCCAGCGGCCCGGCGACTTCGACAGGTACGAGTCGCAGGGCAAGTACGCGGCCACCATGGAGCGGTTCGAGTACGTGCGCGGCCAGATTCCCAAGGTCGATCCCGCGTACGCAGCCCAGGTCGCGAACCTGAAGTTCCCCAAGCCCAAGAAGCGGCGCATCGCGGAGGAGTACTCGGGCGCCGAGGGCTACATGCTCAACATCGTGCAGCGCGAGCTGGAGAAGGACTACGGCATCACCAAGGATGAGCTGCAGGGCGGCGGCTACATCATCAAGACGTCGTTCGACCCGGCCGTGATGACCGCGGCCAAGCGCGCGGTGGAGTCGCGGACCCAGGCGTTCGACGCCACCGTCCACACCAGCCTCGCCGCGGTCGACCCGAGGAACGGCCGGGTGGCCGGCTTCTACAGCGGGCGTGACTTCCTGCGCGACTACAACAACCGCGCGTTCGACGCCGCCAAGCAGGCGGCGTCCGCGTTCAAGCCCTACGTGCTCGCGGCCTGGCTGAACAGCGACCGCGCACTGAGCAGCCTGATCAGCGGCAAGTCCCCCTACAAGGCGAAAGGGACCAACGCGATCGCCAACGCCGGTGGCACGTCCTTCGGCACGATCGATCTGGTGAAGGCGACCGCCCAGTCGGTGAACACGGTGTTCGTGCAGATGGGGGAGAAGGTCGGTCTGGACGCCGTCGCCGAGATCGCCAAGAAGGCCGGGGTCGGGGAGCGGGCCAAGGCCACGCTCAAGGAGAACTCCGTGGACTGGGCGGTCAAGAACCACGGCTACGCCACCACCATCGGCAGCGCCACGGTCACCGCCGTGGAGCAGGCCAACGGCTACGGCATCTTCGCCAACGGCGGCAAGCACTTCGACTGGCACACCGTGGTGGAGGTCAAGCAGCGCGACCGCGACACGGGCGGCAACCGCCTGGTGTTCAAGGAGCGGCTCAAGAGCCTCGACGTCATCTCCGCCGAGGCCGCGGCCGACGCCACGTACGCGATGACCCGGGTCGTCCTGGGGGGCACGGGCTCGGCGGCCAACCTGGGCGCGCGTCCGGTCGCCGGCAAGACGGGCACGAACAACGAGTCCAAGGACGCGTGGTTCGTCGGGTACGCCCCGCAGCTCTCCGCCGCCGTCGGGATGTACCGGGAGGTGCCGGCCGACGCCAAGACCGGCAAGAGGCTGCCGTACAACCCCAAGACCGGCAGGCCGCTGAACAAGCGGAAGAAGAACTACGTGATGGTGGAGGAGCCGCTGCCCGGCGCGATC
Source organism: Spongiactinospora gelatinilytica (assembly GCF_003236385.1). Classification (GTDB taxonomy): domain Bacteria; phylum Actinomycetota; class Actinomycetes; order Streptosporangiales; family Streptosporangiaceae; genus Spongiactinospora; species Spongiactinospora gelatinilytica. The sequence goes on along the minus strand of NZ_POUA01000065.1, from coordinate 11,040 downwards.
GGCGGTGGCGGCGTTCCGACGCAGATCTGGCACGACTTCATGGCCGAGGCCCTGAAGGACGCCGAGATCGAGCAGTTCCCGCCGCGGGCCAACGTCGGCACGCCGGACAACATGGCCCCGGTTCCGCCGCCGACGCCGACGCCCGACCCCGAGGAGTCCATGGAGCCGGACGACCCGACCGGCGAGGACGGCTGGCCGCCGGTCGAGGAGGACCAGATGCCGCAGGACCCGCCGCAGGAGGACGGCTACCCCGACGACTCGGGCTGCGCCGAGAACGACCTGTTCTGCGACGCCAACGCGCAGACGCCGGAGGAGTCGGGCAGCGCCGGCGACGGCGGCGGACCTGGCGAGCGGGACCGGCCGCCGTCCGGGCAGATGATGCCGAGCACAGGGCCGAGCGGTCGCTCCGGCGGCGATCGATGAGCGGGCCGGCGGACATCGCATGAGCATCGAGGACGAGCGCGGGCCCGATCCCGCCGCCGAGCGTGAGCGTGAGCCTGCCGCCGCGCGTGGGACCGAGCCCGATTCCGCCGCGGAGCGTGGGCCGGCGGACGGGCCGGGGTTGAAGGACGCCGGGGCGGTCACCGTGCTGGGGGCGCGGGCGCTGCCGTACCTCCCGCTCGCGATGTTCGCCACGTTCGGCGCGCTGCTCGCGTACCTCTGGAAGTGGCCGTGCCGCTTCGGCGGCGCGTGGAACGACGGCACCCTCCAGTTCACGAACTTCTGCTACACCGACATCTATCCCCTGTACTTCGGCCGCGGCCTGGCCGACGGCAAGGTGCCCTACTTCGCCGAGGTGAAGGACTTCGCCGACCACGTCGAGTACCCGGTCGTGCTCGGCTGGGTGATGGACCTGGTGGCGCGGGTCACCTCGGTCGTGGCCGACGGGGCGTCCCGGGCGGCGACCTTCTACGACCTCACCGTGCTGCTGATGGCCGCCTGCCTGGTGGGCGGCGTGCTGATGATGGCCAGGCTGGCCGGGCCGGACCGTCGCTGGGACGCGCTGTGGTACGCCGTCGCGCCCGGGGTGATCCTCGGCGCCTACATCAACTGGGACCTCGCCGCGGGCGTGCTGTCCCTCGGCGCGCTGCTGGCCTGGTCCCAGCGGCGGCAGGTGCTCGCCGGGGTGCTGCTCGGGCTGGCCATCGCCACCAAGTTCTACCCGCTGATGTTCATCGGCGCGCTGTTCCTCCTGACGCTCCGGACGTTCGAGTGGCGGCCGTTCCTGCGCACGATGGCCGCGACGGCGGGCGCGTGGCTGGTCGTCAACGTGCCGGTGATGATCTTCGCCTTCGACGGCTGGAGCCGCTTCTACGTCTTCAGCCAGGAGCGCGGCGCGGACTGGGGGTCGCTGTGGTTCTTCTTCCAGCAGCGCGGCTGGCCGGTCCTGGGCGATCCCGAACGGCTGAGCATCATGGGCGTCGCCTCGCTGGCGCTGATCTGCCTGCTGATCGCCGCGCTGGCCCTGACCGCCCCGACCAGGCCCCGGCTGGCGCAGTTGTGCTTTCTCACGCTGGCCGCGTTCATGCTGACGAACAAGGTGTGGTCGCCGCAGTTCGTGGTGTGGCTGGTGCCGTTCGCGGTGCTGGCCCGGCCCAACTGGAAGCCGCTGGCCCTCTGGCAGGTCGCCGAGATCTGGTACTTCTTCGCCATCTGGCTCTACCTCGTCGGCCTCCAGGAGGGTAACGCGCATCTGGGCATCACCGCCGACACCTACTTCACCGCCGTGTGGGGCCGCGCGCTGACCATCGTGATCATGATGGCCTTCGTCGTGCGCGACATCATGCGCCCCGAACACGACCTGGTACGGCAGGGCGGCGTGGACGATCCCTCAGGTGGCGTGTTCGACGGCGCTCCCGACAGGTTGCGGCTGACGGGCACCGGAATCGGCCTGCGGACCGCGTAGCGTGTCGCTGGCCGGCTCAGCCCCACCCACTGTCGAACCTTCGGAGGCGCCGCCCCCTGGGCCCGGTGAGACGGCCTTCTACCAGGCCCTCACACTGTGGATCGGTTCACGGCTGGGCATCGTCCTGCTGACCGTGATGGCCGGCGGGATGGTCTTCGCGGGGGAGGGCAAGCCCCTGCTGGAGCGCTGGCGAGCCTGGGACGCCAACCTGCTGATCGTCATCGCCGAGTACGGCTACGACGGCGAACCCGGCAAACCCAACGACGCCGGACTTCCCGCGTTCTTTCCCGGCATGCCGCTCATGTTGCGGTTGGTCCATCCGATCGTGTCCGAATGGACGCTGACCGGCATCCTGATCTCGCTGGTGGCCGGGGGCGTGGCGGCGGTCGCGCTGGTACGGCTGGGCGACCACGAGGGGGCCGAGGGCACCGGCTGGCGAGCCCTGCTCATGCTGTTGCTCTGCCCCACCGCCGTGTTCCTGTTCGCGGGGTACAGCGAGGCGTTGTTCCTGGCCTTCGGCATCCCGGCGTGGCTGGCCGCGCGGCGCGGGAACTGGCCGGCCGCCGGACTGCTCGGCGCGGGCGCGTCGTGCGTGCGGATCACCGGGCTGTTCCTGGCGCTGGCGCTGATCGTGGAGTACTTCACCGGGCCGTGGCGGGCCGCGCGCGGCGGCTCGCCGTACCGGCAGACCATCGCCTGGCTGCTCGCGCCGTTCGTGCCGCTCGCGCTGTACTCGGCCTACCAGTACGGCAGGACCGGCGACTGGCTGGCCTGGAACCACGCCCAGGAGGCGGGCTGGGGCCGCAGCCTGGTCATGCCGTGGGAGGCGTGGGCCACCACATGGGCGTCGGCGGCCGGGGACGGGCAGTTCGCCTGGGCGTTCCGGATGGAGATCGCCGGAGCGGTGGTCGGCGTGGCGTTCACGCTCTGGCTGCTGGTCCGGCGCAGGTGGAGCGAACTCACCTACGTCGGACTCCAGGTGGGCGCGCTGGTGTGCTCGGCGTACTACCTGTCCATCCCGCGCTCGGCGCTGCTGTGGTGGCCGCTGTGGCTGGCGCTGGCCCGGGCCGCCACCCCGCGGAAGGACCCTGGGGACGGCTGGGCCGAACCGCTGCGGCCGGGCCTGCTCGTCTTCTACGCGCTGGTGGCGGGGCCGCTGATGGTGCTCAACACGCTGACCTTCCTGAAGGGCGGCTGGGCGGGCTGACCGGCGGAAACGCGGGCTTACCCACTTTCGGGCCACAGTAATCCAGATAAGTTATCCACAGGCTGTGGACTAATCCACCTGTGGATAAAGTGCTGTGGATCAGAGGTTCTTGCGCAGGAAGGCGATGTCCTCGGCCTGCCCGGCGCCGGGAGTCTCCACGACGATGGGCGCGCCCGCCGCGCGGCAGACCGCGAGCAGGGCCTCGGGGTCGATCCGGCCCGCGCCCAGGTTGGCGTGCCGGTCGGCGCCCGAGCCGAACGCGTCGCGCGAGTCGTTGCAGTGGATCAGGTCGATCCTGCCGGTGATCGCCTTGACCCGCTCGACCAGGCCCAGCAGTTCCTCACCGCCCGCGTGCGCGTGGCAGGTGTCCAGGCAGAACCCGACGTCGAAGCCGTCGAGTGCCTCCCACAGCCGGGCGATGCGGTCGAGCTTGCGGGCCATCGCGTTGTCGCCGCCCGCAGTGTTCTCGATCAGCACCGGGATCGGGCAGTCCATCCGCTCGAAGACCTTGCGCCAGTTGTCGAACCCGTCCTGGGGATCGTCGCTCTTGTTCAGGTGGCCGCCGTGCACGATCAGGCCCTTGGCCCCGATGTCGGCCGCCGCCTGCAGATGCTGGGTCAGCAGCTTGCGGCTGGGGATGCGGATGCGGTTGTTGCGGCTGGCCACGTTGATCACGTAAGGCGCGTGGACGTAGACGTCGAGCCCGGAGCCGGCCAGGCCGGCGGCCTTCTCCGGCGCCTGCGGGGCCTTGTAGCTCTGGGGATCGCCGAGGAAGAACTGCACCACCTCGGCGTCGACCGCCGCGGCCGCGGCGGCAGGGTCCTCCTGATCGACATGCGCACCGATTCGCACCATGAAACCGAGCGTAGCCGACACCTGTGATCGGCCGTCCCGTGTTTCCCGACGGCGTTCGGCGGCAGGGTTTCGCGGCGGTACGGCGGGGCAGTCGCCAGCGCGAGTTCCCCCCACCCTCAAGGAGACCAAAGGTGGCGCTCTACCGGAGAGGCATCAGCCTGATCGGGCTCATCTACATTCTGGTCGGCCTGTACGTCGCATGGGTCTACGACTACATCACGCCCGCGTTCCTGCGGGAGCTGGCCGAGGCGCTGCTGGCGATCTTCCTGTGGTTCCTCGTCCTGCTCGGGGTCGATCTGAAGATCGGCTAACCGCGCTGGTCACGGGCCAGGTCAGGGGACGAAGCCGCCGTGGTAGATACCGAGCGAGACGCCCACGAAAGCCGCCACGATGCCGACGATGTTGACCGACCGCTCGGCCGTGGTCGCGGAGACGTACTGGGAGTACAGGCCGCCGCCGAAGCCGAGCGCGCCCACCCAGGACGCCAGGATGTGCGCCTCGGAGACGAAGCCCGTGACGAAGGCCACGAGCCCGCACACCAGGGTCGCCACGCTCAGCGTGTTCTCGATCGGATGACTGACCCCGTCGGTGTTCAGTGTGAGCCGGAACGGCCTGCTCTTCGACGGGCTGAGCAGATGGGGCATCGAGGCCACCCCCTCTAGGCAATCCTTCGGTAACGAGCGTTCCCGCGCCGGGGCCGGCGCAATCCACGAGCCGGGCTGCGGGAAGGTGGCGATCGTGCGCCGGGCACGTCATCGCTGCTGGTAGCCTGGTACGGCTGCGTGTGCCGGGCGTGCTGCCTTCAGCACCGCCGCCGGCCCGCCGGTGGCGCGCTGGAAGCGTCCCCGGCGCGAAGCGCCAGCGTCCTCCTGTCACGGCACCGTGTCGTGACCGCAACAGTCCGAAGGAGGCTCGAAGCCGCATGCGTCGATACGAAGTGATGGTCATCCTCGACTCGTCGCTGGACGAGCGTACCGTGACCCCGTCCCTCGACCAGTTCCTCGCCGTGGTCCGCAACGACGGTGGCACCGTGGAGAAGGTCGACGTCTGGGGCCGTCGCCGGCTGTCCTACGACATCAGCAAGAAGCCCGAGGGCATCTACGCGGTGATCGACCTGACCGCGGAGCCCGCCACGGTCAAGGAACTCGACCGTCAGATGAACCTCAACGAGGGCATCCTGCGGACGAAGGTCCTGCGTCCGGACGCGCACTAGGCTCCCCCGGCCCCCTGGCGGTTCACCGGTTTTTGTCGGTCGCCCGCCGTACGCTGGGGCTACATCCGAAGCGAAGCCGTGCAGCAGGAAGGCAACTCGAGCCATGGCAGGCGACACCCAGATCACCATCGTCGGCAACCTGGTCGACGACCCCGAACTGCGCTTCACCCCCACGGGGACGGCTGTGGCGAAGTTCCGCATCGCGTCCACCCCGCGCTTCCTCGACAAGCAGTCCAACGAGTGGAAGGACGGCGAGGCGCTCTTCCTGACCTGCAACACCTGGCGGCAGGCGGCGGAGAACGTCGCGGAGAGCCTCCAGCGCGGAATGCGGGTCATCGTCCAGGGCCGGCTGCGCCAGCGGTCCTATGAGACGAAGGAAGGCGAGAAGCGCACCGTCTACGAGGTCGAGGTCGACGAGGTCGGCCCGTCTCTGCGTAACGCGACCGCCAAGGTCAACCGCACCTCCCGGCAGGGCGGCGGCGGCTTCGGCGGCGGCCCCGCCGAAGACCCGTGGGCCACGGCCAGCCCCACAGCGCCCGCCGGTGGTGGCGGCGGCTTCGGCGGTGGCAACCAGGGCGGTGGCGGCGGTTACGGTGGCGGCAACCAGGGCGGCGGCTTCGGCGGCGGCCAGGGTGGCGGCGACTTCACCGACGAGCCCCCCTTCTAGCCCTCGGCACCCTCTTACCGACCAATCCGATGACCATTCCCGCCCTCGCGGCGGGGCTCTGAGAGGAGCACCACGATGGCCAAGCCGGCATTGCGCAAGCCGAAGAAGAAGGTTTGCCTGTTCTGCCACGACAAGATCTCCTACGTCGACTACAAGGACACGGCGCTGCTGCGGAAGTTCATCTCCGACCGCGGCAAGATCCGTGCCCGCCGGGTGACGGGCAACTGCACCCAGCACCAGCGCGACGTGGCGACCGCGATCAAGAACGCCCGTGAGATGGCCCTGCTGCCCTACACGAGCACCGCTCGCTAAGGAGGTCCAGACCGATGAAGCTCATTCTCACCAGCGAGGTTTCCGGCCTCGGCGCTCCCGGTGACGTCGTCACGGTCAAGGACGGCTACGGGCGCAACTACCTGCTGCCGCGCGGCTACGCGATCAAGTGGACGCGTGGTGGCGAGAAGCAGATCGCCACGATCAAGAAGGCGCGGTCCACCCGGGAGATCCGCGACCTCGGCACCGCCCAGGAGGTCGCCGCGCGGCTCAAGTCGCTGCGCGTGACGCTGAAGACGCGGGCCGGCGAGTCCGGCCGCCTGTTCGGTTCGATCACCACCGGTGACGTCGCCGACGCCGTCAAGTCCGCGGGCGGCCCCGACCTCGACCGCCGGCGCATCGAGATCACCAACACGATCAAGAGCACCGGCTCGCACCGGGTGTCCGTGCGGCTGCACCCCGAGGTGTCCGCCGCGCTCGACATCGAGGTGGTCGCCGGCTGACGGCGTGCCTTCCCGGATACATCATTAGGCCAAGGCCCTTCCCCGGTGTGGGGGAGGGCCTTGGCGCTTTCCGGCCACCTCGTATGCTCGCCCTGTGTTCGTCAGCCTCTCCACCGACTTCGGGGCGGCCTCCACGGCCACCTGCGCCGGAGTCGTCCACTCTCTCGCGCCCGGGGCGACCGTGCTGGTGCTCAGCGACGAGATCACCAAGTACCAGATCGTCGAGGGCGCGATGCTGCTCCGGCGCGCGCTGCCGTACCTGCCGGTGGGGGTGCACGTCGGCATCGTGGACCCGGGGGTCGGCACCCCACGGCGACCGATCGCGGTGGAGACCGCCCGCGGCGACGTGCTCGTGGGGCCGGACAACGGGCTGCTCGTCCCGGTGTGCGAACCGCTCGGCGGCATCGAGGCGGTGTACCGGCTGGACAATCTCGACTACCGGCTGCCCAGAGTGTCCAGCACCTTCCACGGCAGGGACATCTTCGCCCCCGCCGCGGCGCACATCGCGCTCGGCGTCGAACTCCGCTCGCTGGGCGCCGAACTTCCCCCCGACGAACTGGTCCGGCTGGACATCCCCGCGCCGCGGGTCTCGGCGGGGGAGATGGTCGTGCCGGTGCTCTACATCGACGAGTTCGGCAGCCTGATCCTCGGCGGCGAGCGGGGGCACCTGGACGAGGCGTTCGGGCTCGGCGACGAGTACGGCGCGCGGCTGGAGGTCGGCTGGACCGACGACTCCGGCGAGACGCGGACCGTCACCATGCCGTTCCAGCACACCTTCGGCGCGGTGCCGCGGGGGCACCTGCTCTGCTACGAGGACTCCTCGGGGTGGCTCGGCGTGGCCGTGAACCAGGGGTCGGCCGCTCTGGACCTGATGCTCGGACCTGGGGATGTGGTCACGGTACGGGAGAGCCGGGGATGATTGGTGGCTCACCGATCGGAATAGTGGGTTTGTGGTACCCAGACCGCTGGATGCGGGGGCGCTGAGTCTAGACTCTTGGACGTTCGCGCAGGGCAATTCCCCCGGAGGCCGTCATGGTCCGTCGTTCCCCCATGCCGTTCGCGCTCGGCGCGCTGACGACGGCTGCGGTGGCGTGCGCCGTGGCGTGCGCGCCGGTCGACCGGACCCAGGCCACGGCGACGGGATCCGGCGGCGGGGCGAGCCCGTCGGCGTCGTGCGGCAAGGACGCGCCGGCCCTGAAGACGCCGGGCAAGCTGACCGTCGGCACCGACAAGCCCGCCTACGACCCGTGGTTCAAGGACGACGATCCGGCCAACGGGCAGGGCTTCGAGAGCGCGGTGACGTACGCGGTGGCCGAGGGGCTGGGGTTCGCCAAGAACGAGGTCGAGTGGGTCTCCGTACCCTTCGACTCGGCGTTCGCGCCGGGGGCGAAGAAGTTCGACTTCGACGTCAACCAGGTGTCGATCACGCCGCAGCGGGCCAAGGTGGTCGACTTCAGCAAGGGCTACTACACGGTCGAGCAGGCCGTGGTGGCGGTGGAGGGCTCGAAGATCGCGGGGGCCAAGGACATCGCGGCCCTGCGGGACGCGGTCATCGGGGTCCAGGTGGGGACGACATCGCTTCAGGCCGTACAGGACGTGATCAAGCCGGCCGCCGAGCCCAAGGTCTACAGCCAGCAGGTGGACGCGGTGAACGCGCTGAAGAACAAGCAGGTCGAAGCCATCGTGGTGGACCTGCCCACGGCGTTCTACGTGACGGCGGCACAGGTGGAGAACAGCAAGATCGTCGGCCAGTTCGGGGCGGGCGGGGCGACTCCTGAGGAGTTCGGGCTGGTCTTCGAGAAGGGCAGCCCGCTGGTCGGGTGCGTGGACCAGGTCATCGGCAAACTCCGCGAATCGGGCACCCTGGACAAGATCGAAAACCAGTGGCTGGGCTCCGCGGTGGGCGCACCCGACCTGTCATGACCGGCCCGGAACCCGAGGACCACGGCCAGGACTCCGGACCCGCCGACCGGAGCATCGAGGCCGACGGCGAGGGCTGGGACGCCGAGCCGGACGACCGAGGTGCCAAGGGCAGTGGTTGGAGTGACCAGGGTGACGGGCGCGACGCTGGGGCTGACGGCTCGGGGCTTGCGGGCGAGGGGTGGAGCGGCACGGGAGGCGGCTCAGGGGACGAAGGGAGTGGCGCTGCTGGAGGCGGTCGTGCGCGGGGGTGGGTGAAGAGTCCCCGGCAGATCGAGCGGGAACGTCAGCGGCGGCGGCGTGCGCTGCGGTCGGGGTCGGTCGCGACCGCGTCGACGTTCGTGTTCCTGGTGCTGGTCGCGCTGGTGGTCACCAACGCGCCCGGCTGGGAGCGGGTGCGGGAGACGTTCTTCGACGGCGAGGTGTTCGCCGCCGCGCTGCCCGACGTACTCGCCGGGTTCTGGAACAACGTCAAGATCTTCCTGATCGCCGAGCCGCTGATCCTGCTGACCGGACTGCTGATCGCGATGATACGCCAGCTCAGCGCCCCCATCTTCTTCCCGCTCCGCGCGCTGGCCGTGGTCTACGTGGACGTGTTCAGAGGCGTACCGACGCTGCTGATCATCCTGCTCATCGGGTTCGGCCTGCCGGCGCTGGAGCTCCAGGGTGTGCCGAGGGACGGGATCACGCTCGCCGTCATCGCGCTCACCCTGTCCTACAGCGCCTACGTCGCCGAGGTCTTCCGGGCCGGCATCGAGACCGTCCACCCGAGCCAGCAGGCGGCGGCCCGCTCGCTCGGGCTGTCCCACGGCCAGGCGATGCGGTACGTCGTACTCCCGCAGGCCGTACGCCGGGTGGTGCCGCCGCTGCTCAACGACTTCGTGTCGCTGCAGAAGGACACCGGCCTCGCCTCCACGATCGGTGTCATCGAGGCCATCCGGCAGGCGCAGATCTACGCGGGACGCGACTTCAACTACACGCCCTACCTGGTGGCCGCCCTGATGTTCATCCTGCTCACCATCCCGATGGCCCGCTTCACCGACCTCCTCGCGGCACGTGCCAGAAGGCGGCGGGGCGCATGACCGCGCTGCTCGGCGTCGAGGGCGTCTGGAAGCACTACGGCGACCACAGCGTGCTGCGCGGCGTCGATCTGACGGTCGAGTCACACCAGGTGGTGTGCCTGATCGGCGCGTCGGGTTCGGGCAAGTCGACGCTGCTGCGATGCGTCAACCTGCTGGAGACGGTGGACGACGGCGCCATCTACCTCGACGGCGAGGAGGTCACCGCCGTCCGCACCGACCCGGACGACGTGCGCAAGCGGATCGGGATGGTCTTTCAGTCGTACAACCTGTTTCCGCACATGACGGTACTGGAGAACATCTGCCTCGCGCCGCGGAAGGTCCACCGGGTGGGCCGGGCCCAGGCGGAGGCCCGCGCCCGGGAACTCCTGGCCCGCTTCGGCCTCGCGGACAAGGCGGGCGCCTACCCGGACCGGCTGTCCGGGGGGCAGCAGCAGCGGGTGGCCATCATCCGCGCGCTGGCCCCGGGGCCCCGCCTGATGCTGCTGGACGAGATCACTTCCGCGCTGGACCCGACGCTGGTGAGCGAGGTGCTCAATGTCGTCAGGGAACTGAAGGAAGGGGGGATGACCATGGTCCTGGCGACGCACGAAATGACCTTCGCCCGGGACATCGCGGACACGGTCGGCTTCCTGCACAACGGCGTCCTCCTCGAACACGGCCCCCCAGAGGTCATCTTCACCGAGCCCCGCCACCCGGAGACCAGGGCGTTCCTGAGCAAGATCCTTCCCTGAGGCGCAGCGCGCCGCCTCCGGCAGGGCGACGCGCTCCACGCGCCCAATCGCCTTCGCTTCGCTCAGCCGTGCTCTCTGCTGTCGGGCTTCGCCCGACGTGGGTGGTCGTCGTGTGCCGGATGCCCTGGTCCTGGCCCAGATTGGTTACGGCAGGCGCACCTATCGCCGCCCCGCCGTGCTCGGCTGAGCTTTGTGCCCGGCGTTTCGCGTACGTCGTGGCCCCTCGCCGTACCTCGCACCGGCCATTCGCTGACGAGCGTAGCGGGGCGAAAGGCAGGGAACTTCTTAGAATCGGCGCATGGCACTTGATCTGTTCGCAGGGATTCCGGTGGTCGACTACGCGGCTGCCCTGGAGTGGTACGAACGGCTGTTGGGGGGTCCGCCCGCGTTCTTGCCGAATGATGTCGAGGCCGTGTGGGAGTTGGCGGAGCATCGGTATGTGTACGTCGAGAAGCTGCCCGAGCACGCCGGGCATGCGATGCACACGATCTTTGTGGACGATCTCGACGCCCGGGTGGCGGGGATCGCCGAGCGGGGGATCGAGCCGGTGAATCGGGAGACCTATTCCAACGGCGTGCGCAAGGTCACCTACCGCGACCCCGACGGGAACGAGATCGGCTTTGGTGGTGCTCCGGTCTGACCATTACTCACCCCAGGGGCAGGTAGACGGGGCGGGCGGCCTGGCG
>NZ_POUA01000659.1 GCF_003236385.1 Spongiactinospora gelatinilytica | reverse complement strand
GCCGCGGCCCCCCTACTCGCCCCCCTGGGCACCCGGTCACACTTAGCACGAAGGCTCGTTCACCGGGCTTCACCCCCGGATCTCATCTCGCTCTGTTCTCGGCAACGCGCCCCCAAGCGTGGCTCGGCCACTCGCGCCACGAGCAACGGCACTCCAGGCCCACCCGCCCGGGACAGCCGCCGCCTGACGACCACCAAGGCGGAATTCACGCCATCTCCCGTACTCCACCGCGCCACGCGTTCACACTCGCCGCCGGACCCCACGAGCAACGGCATTCCCACTCGCCCGCCCGGGGACAGGCGCCGCTTCCACGGCGACATCCCGTGCTTCAGTTCGCCACGCGCCATCCACTCGCCGCATTCCATATGGCCGTCCCCCAGTCAGATCCGGCGCGGCCGCCTTCCCGTCCGGCCCATTCCCCTTCCAGCGCGCAATCGCCGCTCCCCCCTGCCGGCGCCTACCCGGCCCTCTGAAGCTCTGTAACTCGCCATGAGCCCGTCGGAGTACCCGTAAGACCGTCAGGTGCCCTGAGCCGATACGCGGCCCTTTAGCCCGCGATGTGCCAGTCGGGCAGCGGCCGGTAGATCATGACGCCTGCCCGCTCCAGCTCCTCCCGCAGCCGGAAGTACTCGTCCCCGAACGGATCCACCCCCGCGAGCGGCATCAGTCCGCGCCGGATCGAAAGGTCGTGGGGCGCGAGTTCGGCGGCCTTCGCCAGATGCCGCCCGGCCGCCGCCGTACGCCCCCGGCGAAACAGCCAGGCCGCGATCCGGCCGTGCAGCCGGGCCAGTCGTTCGTCATCGGTCGGTGTGCGCAGGTGCTCACGTACGGCATGCCCGCTCAGGCCGCTCTCCCCCGTACGCACCCACCGGCGCAGCGCTGCCGTGGCGGCCTCCGAGGACAGGCCGTTCATCGACCGGAATGTGTCGGTGGCGGTCATGGTGTCCTGGGGGCGGGCGATACGGCCGTCCTCATCGATCCACACCACGGTCGGGACATTGATCACGTCGTACAGCTCCGCCACCCGCCCCTCCGTGTCCACGAGCGCGGTGTGCGCGAGATCCTTCGTCCAGGGCTCGGCGTCCTCGGCCCGGCGGTCCAGCGACACGCTGACCACGCCGAAGCCGTACTCCCGCAGCTCGCGGTGCAGGTCGTCCCAGACCGCCAGGTCGTACCGGCACCCGCACCAGGACGCCCAGAAGACGAGCGCGACCTTCGTGCCCCGGCGGTCGGACAGTGTGAAGTCGTCGCCTAGTGTGAAGCCGGGGGCCTTGTCCACGGACAGCTGTGCCGGCTCGCCGACGGCCACCACGCCCTCCTCCGGATCCACGACGACCTGGCGGCCCAGCATCTGCGCGAACGCCACGAGGTCGATCCTGGGCTCCGCCGTGCCCGGGGCCGGTGGCAACTCGGCAGCGGCGGAGCGGAAGGCCGGAACGCAGGCGTCACCACGACACCAGCCGTGCGGCTTGCGCTTCCAGCCGAGGACCGGCCTCCCTGACGGCAGCACGAGATCGTCGATCAGCTCTTCCCGTCCGTCGGCCAGCAAGGTGATGTTATTGGATAGTGTCACTCTCCAAGGATTGGAGAGTGACGCTCTCTAGTCAAGTGCCACCAGGAGAGAACACGAAAAACCCCTTGGATACTTCCAAGGGGTTGGAGTCGAACGTGTAGTCCCGACCGGATTCGAACCGGCGTTACCGCCTTGAGAGGGCGGCGTCCTAGGCCACTAGACGACGGGACCTTACAGGCCGGAAGGGCTTTTAGGCCCTCCCTTGCGCCGGACCTCCCCGGCGACGGCTGTAACTCTACCGCACCGAAAGTGGTGGGCAAAACGTTTACCGCCCAGGCGGGCCAAGGCGAGCCCGAGGCACCTTGACATAGAGCTGAGAACGGGCTCAGCCGGTCTCAGCCCTGGCTCTTATACACATCT
>NZ_POUA01000658.1 GCF_003236385.1 Spongiactinospora gelatinilytica | reverse complement strand
GACGTCCACTGGACCCCCGCCGACCGCGCCGAACTCCTCGACACCGCCCACGAATCCCTCGCCCGCCTGGACCGCCTGGTCGCCAACCTCCTGGACATGAGCAGACTCCAGGCGGGCGTACTCGGCGTGTCGGCGGAGCCGGTCGCGCTGGGGGAGATCCTGCCGGGCGCGCTGGACGAACTGGGCCCGCTCGCGGGCCGGGTGCGCCTCGACGTCCCCGCCGACCTCCCCGACCTGCTGGCCGACCCCGCGCTGCTCGAACGCATCCTGGCCAACCTGGTCTCCAACGCGGTCCGCTACAGCCCACCTGACCGGCCCGTCGTGGTCACGGCCGGCCGGTACGGCGGGCGGGCCGAGGTCCGGGTCATCGACCGCGGCCCCGGCATCCCCCGCGACCGGCACGAACACGTCTTCCTGCCGTTCCAGCGGCTCGGCGACCGCGACACCCACACCGGCGTCGGGCTCGGCCTGGCCCTGTCGCGCGGCCTGGCCGAGGCGATGGGCGGCACACTGACCCCCGACGAGACCCCTGGCGGCGGCCTCAGCATGGTCCTCACCCTGCCGCTCGCCGAGGGGGCATGATTCACCAGGCCGTCTGGGGTAGGGGACCGTCGTGCGTGTTGGGGTGTGTTTGTCGCTGAGCGGGCGATACGCCCGGTTCGGCCGTCAGACGGCGGCCGCCCTTGCGGCATGGCGGCGGCTGGAGAGTTCGGTGGATTTGATCGTGGAGGACGACCAGAGCGATCCGCGGACGCTTGAGGCGGTCATGCCCGGCGTGCTCGGCGGATGCGACATCATGCTCGGCCCGTACGCCACCGACCTCGTACGGGCCGCCGGGCCGATCGCGGCCGACGCCGAACGGGTCCTGTGGAACCACGGCGGCTCCGGCGACGACGTGCAGGCCGCCTATCCCGGGTATCTGGTGTCGGTGCTGACGCCCGCGAGCGAGTACGCCCGGCCGTACCTCGAATGGCTGGCGAAGGCCCGGCCGCTCGCGCCGCTGTGGATCGGCGCGGGCAAGGGCTCGTTCGCGCGGCAGGTCAAGGCCGGGGCCGAGGAGGCCGCGCGGGAGCTGGGCGTGCCGGTGGCGCACGGCGACATGCCGACCGACGGGGAGTGGGACCTGCTGTCGGCCGGGGGCTTCGACGAGGACATCGCGACCGTCGAGCGGGCCGGGGCGGCGAGCCGCCCACCCCGGCACATGTGCACGACGGCGGCCGGGGTGTCCGCGTTCGGCACGGCGGCGCCGCACCCGCAGGGCGTGTTCGGCGTCGCCCAGTGGGCGCCGAACCGGCAGCCGGACGGCGACATCCTCGGGCCGCGGGAGGCGGACTTCCTTTCGGTGTACGCCGACCTCGCCGACTTCCTGGCCGCCGGAGTGGTCGTGCCCGGCATCCTCGCCCGCGCCGCCGAGTACCCGGACTACCCGGCGGTGCAGGCCGTCGCCGCCGGAGTCCTGGCCGTCCACTGCGCGCACCAGGCCGCGAGCACGGCCCGGCAGGACGTCTGGGAGGCCGCCGTGTCCCTCGACACCGCCACGATGTTCGGCAGGTTCCGCGTCGATCCACGCACCGGCGCGCAGATCGGGCACCGCATGACGCTGGTGCGCTGGTAGTTCAGAGCGCCTGACGAGCGTTCGCGGCGGCCGTGACCAGGTTCGCCAGCGCGGCCTCCACCTGCGGATATGTACGGGTCTTGAGTCCGCAGTCCGGGTTGACCCAGACCCGCCCGGCGGGCAGTACGGCGAGCGCCGCCCCGAGCAGCTTCTCCACCTCGGCCACGGACGGCACCCGCGGTGAGTGGATGTCGTAGACCCCCGGCCCCAGCCCGCGGGTGAACGCGCCCACGGCCGACTCCGCCAGGATGCGCCCGTCCGACCTGGCCGACTCGACGCTGGTCACGTCGGCGTCCAGGCTCTCGATGGCGGCGGCGATCTGGTCGGCGTCCGAATAGCACAGGTGGGTGTGGATCTGCGTGGCGTCGCCCGCCCCCGAGGTGGCCCGCCGGTACGCCCCGACCG
>NZ_POUA01000657.1 GCF_003236385.1 Spongiactinospora gelatinilytica | reverse complement strand
ACCACCGGCACCACCGGCACCTGCCGGCCCTGACCCATCTGGACGAGCGGGGCCCCTCCCCCCGGGGCCGCCGGGGCCTCTCCTGCGCCCGCGGCCTCTGCCACCAGTACGCCCACCGCCTCCAGAGGCTCCCGCGCCGCCCTGGCCTACTGCCCGCCCGGCACCGCCAGGTGCTCCCGCCTCCGCGCGTGGCCCGTGCCCTGCGGCATGCTGGGTGCCCGGGCCTACCGCTCCCAGGCCGCCGGTCGCGCTTGCGTGTCTGGTGCCTCTACCGCCTGGCCCGGCCGTATCCGCGCCTTCCGGGCGGCCTGGCCCTCCCGCGCGTCCGGCGTCGGGGTATGCGCCTTCCGGGTGGCCCGGGCCTGGTGGGAATCCGGTGCCGGGGCCTTGGGCGTTTCCTGCGGGGCCGCGGCCGCGGCGGCCGTCCTGCCCCCGGGCGTCTTCGTGTCCGGCCTCTCCGCCGGGGCCACGCGACGGGCGGCGGACCGCGACCGTCGGTTCGCTGGGGCCGACCGGGCGGCCGCTCGCCCCGCGGCCCGGTGGGCCGTCGCCGCCCTTCCCGGGCACGCCCTCTTCCTCGCGCCCGACCGCCCACATGGTGCCCGTGTCGGGCGCGTCTGAAGGGGGCGGGTCGCCCGGGCCGGGGCGATGGTCCTTCTCGTCGAGCGCCCCGGGGGGCATGCTGAACTGGCCGGTCTCCGGGGGTTCGCCCTGCCCGCCGGGCTGGGCTCCGGGAGCGGGACGCTGCGCGCGTTGCCGTCCGCCGGTAGGTCGCCGCCGGGGGCGCCGTTTCCCGCCGTCGTCCGCGGGATCCCCCGATGACTGCCCATGGCGCATCGTCACACCGCTCCCTCGTCGTCATGTGATCTGGGCCGGCCCCACCGGCCCGGCTGGGCGGCCGGGTCATCGTCCGGTTGGATGCTTGACCAGGCCAGACCTGTCCTTGGTCCCCCGCTGTCCGGGAATTGTCCTGGATTCTACGCCCCGTACCTGGACAACACCGACAGATGGCTAAGCACTCATGAATAGCCCATTAATCTACGAGGTTGTGTTGGGCGGCGCCAGCCACGTGTTGCACTGGAACGCCTTGTTCTTCTCATAGCCCTGCCGGAACCACCTGCCGTTGTTCGGCGGCGACCCGTGATCGCGGGGCCTGCCCGGCCAGTCGCCCACCCGGGAATGGAAGAAGTACAGAACGCGGCGGCGCGAGGGCGGCACCGGGTACGTGGCGGAGGCCGCCCGCATGAACATCCCGGCGAAGCAGGTGGCCTGCAACTCGAAGCGACGGCTCAGCGCCAGCTTGCCGCTGTTGCTGGTGGAGGCGAGGGTCTTGGTCCACCATGAGTCGCTCAGCCCGGACAGGTGCTGGACATGGTGGCCGTACTCGTGGGCCATCATGCTGATGATCCCGCCATGCCAGGACGTCGTCTGGCCGTACCCCTGGGAGTTGCCGGACCCGCGCGCCATCGCCGAGGTGGAGGCGTAGATCGTGGTGTTGCGCGGGCAGTAGTACGGCACGATGCTGCCGGGGGAGGGGTAGTCGCCGCAGGCGCCCCGGCCGCTCCTGGCCGCGATGGCGTAGCCGGGGCGGTGCCACCTGATGCCCTGCTTCGTGAGGACCTGTGACCACACCCGGTCCATGCACCGTGACGTCTTGAGGATCAGCGCCTTGAGCTGGGCGTGGTTGTAGATGCTCGCGCCGCCGCCGGGGCAGTTGATCGTGGGCAGCCCGCCCGCGCGGTAGAGGGTGTTGTTCTGCAACGACCGGTTCAGGGCGGGGCGGGAGCGCTGGGCCGAGTCCGTCGAGTCCGTCTCCTGATCTTGCCGGTTCGGAGGATCGGACCGGTCGTCGGTACGGCTGGGCTCGGTGGGGCGTTCGGGCTCGTCGAAGGTGGGCGGCGTGTAGGTGGGCAGGGCGATGGGGGAGGTCCTGTCCCTGTCGGCGAAGGAGCTCACCGCGGCGGCGAGCACGACCAGCACGGCGAACAGGCCGGCGATGCCGCCGAGGACCCCGATGACCACGGCCACGCCGCTTC
>NZ_POUA01000656.1 GCF_003236385.1 Spongiactinospora gelatinilytica | reverse complement strand
CGCCACCGCCGGTCGCTCCGTCCGCCTGGCCGACGGGACGCAGGTGACCGTCGCGCCGCTCACCTCCCTCGACCGGGAGGCGGTACGCGACCTGCACGAGCGCTGCTCACCCGAAAGCCGCAGGTTCCGCTACTTCACCACGGCGCCCACGCCGCCGCCGCGACTTCGCGGCCTCGCCCCGGCCCACTCGCTGGTCGCCTGCCATGAGGACCGCCTGGTCGGCCTGGCCTCGCTCCTGATCACCGCCGACCCCGGCATCGCCGAGATGGCCTTCCTCATCGAGGACCGCCGGCAGGGCATGGGCCTCGGTACGGCGATGGCGCGCATGCTGCTGCGCGAGGCACGCGCCCGCGGACTCACCGAGGTACGCGCCACCCTGCTCTCCGACAACACCCGCATGCGACGACTGCTGATCGCGCTCGGCGCCGCGCTCGCCTACACCGACGAGCCGGGAGTGCTCACCGGCAGGCTTCCGCTCGGCGCCGTGACGACGCTGGCCACCGCATCCTGAACCCGGTGTTCAGTCGTCGCCCTCGCCGGAGGGGCGGTCCTCCCGGGGCGGCGACGGGTCGGCGGGCGCGCCCATCGCGTCCAGGCGCCGCTCGATCCGGTCGAGGCCGCGCTGCAGGCGTTCGAGGCGCTGGATCAGGCCGGGAGCGGCGAACGGCGGCGCCTGGGGGTGGGACGCGGACGGCTCTCCGGCCTCGGCCGGGGTGGTCCGCAGCACGTCGATCATCCGCTCCCGGAAGAGCGGCAGGCCGAGGCCGCTCTTGGTGAGCACCTTCACCGCCACCCCCTCACCGTCGCGGATCACGCCGAGCAGGATGTGGCCGGTGCCGATGTAGTTGTGGCCGAGCACCAGCGCCTCCCGCAGGGCGAGTTCGAGCACCTTCTTGGCCCGCGGGGTGAACGGGATGTGCTCCGCGGCCGGGCCCTCGCCGCGCCCGGCGATCCGCAGTACCTCGCTCCGCGCGCCGTCGAGGTCGATCCCCGCCTCGCGGATGACGACCGAGGCCCGGCCCTCCTCCTCGCCGATCAGGCCCAGCAGAATGTGCTCGGTGCCGATATAGCCGTGTTCCAGCGCTTTCGCCTCCTCCTGGGCGAGGACCACCACGCGGCGTGCACGGTCGGAGAATCGCTCGAACACGGGGAGCCTCCAGCGGGGCTGTGCCAAAATTCTGTGCTTCCACTATGCGCCACAGGCGCTGGCCCCGGGGGTATGGACGCGGGCGGCGCGCAAATTGTGGGTAGCTTTCAGGCGTGGATCTGGAAGAGGCGGCGGACCGGCTCTACGCGCTCGACCCCGACGACTTCACCGGGGAGCGCGAGTCGCTGGCCAAGTCGGCCAGGCAGGCCGGGGACGCCTCGCTGGCCAAGGAGATCGGCAGACTGCGCAAACCCACCGTGGCGGCGTGGGCGGTCAACCACGCGGCCCGTGCCGCGCCCGATGCGTTCGCCGAGCTGGCCGACCTGGGCGGCCGGCTCCGGGCCGCCTGGGCCGACCAGGACCCGGCCGCCATCGCCGAGCTCACCCGGGAGCGCGGGCCGCTCACCGCACGGCTGGCGCGGCTGGTGCGCGAGCACGCCGAGCGGGCGGGACGCCCGCTGACCGGCGGCGCGGCCACGGAGATGGAACAGACCCTCGACGCGGCCACGGTGGACGAGGGGGCCGCGCGGGAGGTACGGCGGGGGCGTCTGACCCGCCCGCTCAGCTACACCGGCTTCACCCCGGCCCCCGCCCCTGCGGCTCCGCGCGCCAAGACCGCGACCGGCAAGACGGCCGCCAAGCGGCCCGCGGGGAAGCGCCTCGAACGCGAGCCGGAAGACCGCCGCCGCAAGGAGCTTGAGCAGGCCCTGGCCGCCGCCGAACGAGCCGCCGAGGAGGCCGAGCGCGGCCACGGGGAATGGGCCGGCGAGCTCGCCGAGGCCACGGCCGAGCACGACCGGGCGGCGGCCAGGGTGGAGTCATTGACCCGGCAGCTCGCCGAGGCCCGCCAGAACCTCGCCGCCGCCGAACACCGCCGCGCCGTCGCCGCCCGGTCG
>NZ_POUA01000655.1 GCF_003236385.1 Spongiactinospora gelatinilytica | reverse complement strand
CCCCGTCCGCGACCCCCGCCACCAGCAGCACCGCCATGTCACCGGAACGGCCGTTGTGCTGGTGCCACAGCAGATTCGCCGGTCCAGGGACGCCGGGGAAAGGCTCCTCGGTGCGCAGGCGCAATGACGATCCCGTTTCCGACCGGCTCACGTACGCCCGCACCGAATACGGGTGCCCCTTGTCGTCCCTGGCCGCGAAAACCGCGCTGGGATATCGGGTCAGCGCGTCGTCGATCTGCACGTCCATCGGCGCGCCATCGGGTATCGCCGCCGCGTCCCACTTTCCTCCGGCGGGGGTGGCCCGCAACACGTCTATTCGCTGCGGTTCGACGATGATGGGCAGCCGCCAGTAGTACCAGTCCATCGCGGCCTGCCGGACGGGATCGGCGGCCTCTTCGGCCAGCCCCGGATTCCGGCGCATCAGCCCGTGCCAGTATTCGGCGATGTCCTGCGGCGCCGCCACCACATCGGGGGCGGTGGCGGTGCCTCTTACCAGGACCGTCCGCCGCTGTTCCAGGCCGCTGCCGGTGAAGTCGGAATACAGCAGCGCCACGCGCCCGTCCCGGCGAATGTTGAGCACCTTCTGCGAATACGCCGCAGGGGTGGTCAACATGATCTGCCGGCGTTCCGGCAGCCATACCGACGACATCGGCCGGGTGTTCACCCCGCCTTTTGCGGTGACCGTGGTGAGTTCCAGGACCCTGACACCGGCCAGGACCTCCGACAGATCTGTGTCAACGCGCATGAACGGGGACGCTATAACCTCAACCCAACTTGAGGGCAACCTCGGCGGTCCCAGCCGGCTCTTCAGCAGACTTCTTCAGCAGGCTTCTTCAGCAGGCTTCTTCGGCAGGTTCTTCAGCAGGTGCGGAGCATGTTGTTCAGCGCCGCCTTCTCCTTGCGGGTCACGAAGAGCCGGTAGTGGTGCTTGACGGTGATCCACGAGGACGCGTACGTGCACCAGTAGGCCCGGCGCTGCGGACGCCAGCTCTGCGGGCCCTGACCGCCCTTGGCGATATTGGCGGAATGGCTGACGGTGAGCAGTTCGGGGCGGCGGAGGTCGTTGGCGAACGCGCGCCGCCTGGCCTGGCTCCACCGCTTGGCGCCCGACCGCCACGCATAGGCGAGCGGCACCACATGGTCGACGTCCACCTGTTTCTCGCTCTTCAGCCGCCTGCCGTCGTACGGGCTGTACCAGACCCCCTTGACCGGATGGCAGGCCGCGTTCCTGCGCACCCGCCGCCCGTCGCGGGCGAGCACCGTCTCCCGGGTGTCGCAGGCCCCCTTGTGATGCGCCCACCTGGGCTGGAACCGCTTGCGACTGTAACCGCTGATGGATAACGGCCTGGCGACCTTGAGCCGCGCCAGCATCCGCCGCGCCTGAGCCGCGGCCTTCGCCTGCGTCACCTTCCGGGGTTCGGCCGCCGCGGGCGACGCGGCGAGAACGACGCTGATCGGGATGACCAGGAGGACGAGTACGGCGAAGCGGGCCGCCCTGCTTAGGAAGATCATGTTTTGCTCATACCCAACCACTCCCCTCCCATGGGTCTATACCGGGGGCCGGGCATCCTCGGGCTCATGGGAGGGCGTTCGCGCTGTCCCAGGCTCCGCCAAGGGGGGCCGAACGGGCATCGGCGTCTTACGGCGGCCGGGTAGCCGGTGCTGGAACGGCGAGCGGCCATGGCCGCCCGCGAAACGCCGGGCACCGGGGCGTTACCGGCGACGGCGGGCGGCGGGAACGGGGCTCTGCCGTACCGGAACCGCGCGGCCCGGCCGCTCAGGCGCCCGCCGGGACGGCACAGGCCCCCGCCGGTTCGAGCGGCCCCGTGGCGTTGATGATCGTGTCCAGCGCGTCGCGGGCCGCCAGCAGCTCGGCGACCGCGCCGGTCAGCCGGTCGCGTTCCCATCGCAGGTCGGGAAGCAGCCCGGCGCACCCCGGCCGCAGCCCCTCGCCATCATCGATCATGCACGGCAACAGCTCGGCGATCGTGGCGGTGTTCAGCCCTGCGGCCAGCTCCTCTACAGCGGCCCCCAGGACGTCTTCGACCGCCACCACCC
>NZ_POUA01000654.1 GCF_003236385.1 Spongiactinospora gelatinilytica | reverse complement strand
CATGCGGGAGGCTGGGGAGAAAGGGATGCGGAAACGGCGTGTTCTGCGGTCCGCGCTCATCGCGCTGGGCGCGGGCATCGGGGCGGCGGTGGTGCTGTTCGCCGTGGCCTGGGCGTTGACGCCGATCCCTGAGGCGGCCCAGAAGCAGGCCGTGGCGCAGGGCTCGGTGATCTACTACAGAGACGGCAAGACCGTCCTGGCCAAGCAGGGCGTCAACCGCAAGACCGTCAAGCTGGAGCGGGTGCCCGAGCATGTGCGCGACGCGGTGATCGCCGCCGAGAACCGCTCCTTCTACCAGGACACCGGCGTCTCGCTGCGCGGCACCGCGCGGGCGGTCTGGTCCACCGTCACCGGCAAGCAGGTGCAGGGCGGGTCCACGATCACCCAGCAGATGGTCCGCAACTACTACAGCGGCCTGGACCAGGAGCGCTCGATCGGGCGCAAGTTCAAAGAGATCATGGTCGCGCTCAAGGTGGACCAGTCGAAGTCCAAGGACTGGGTGCTCCAGCAGTACCTCAACACGATCTACTTCGGCCGGGGCGCGTGGGGCGTCCAGGCCGCCGCCCAGGCGTACTTCGGCAAGGACGTCGACAAGCTGTCCATCGCCCAGGGCGCCTACCTGGCCGCGGTCATCCAGCAGCCCACCCGGTTCGCCGCCCCCAAGGGCGAGGCGCTGACCGAGGTGACCGGCCGCTGGCGGTGGGTGCTGGGCGCGATGGCGCAGATGCGTGCGATCACCCCCGAGCAGGCCGCCGCGCAGCGCTTCCCGAAGCTCGCCGCGACCAAGAGCACGCTGACCCCCAAGGGCCAGGACAACTACATGCTCGTCCAGGTGCGCGCCGAGCTGGCCCGGCGCGGCTACGACGACGAGGACATCAACCAGGCCGGGCTGAAGGTCACCACGACCTTCGACAAGGGCCTGATGGCCGCCGCGGAGAAGGCCGTCACCTCCACGCTGCCCGACTCGCTGCCCAAGAAGATCCGCACCGGGCTGGCCGCAGTCGATCCGGCGACCGGCGAGGTCCTGGCCTTCCACGGCGGCCGGTACAAGACCTCCCAGCAGTACGACAACGCCTTTTCGGCCAAGGTCCAGGCCGGGTCCACGTTCAAGCCGTACGCGCTGGCCGCCGCCCTGGAGAACGGCTACGGGCTGGAGACCCGGGTCAACGGCAACTCGCCCATGACGGTCGCCTCCCGCCCGGTGGAGAATTCCGGCGGCACCTCCTACGGCATGGTCAACCTGGTCACCGCGACCCGAAACTCGATCAACACCGCGTTCGTCGACCTGGGCGAGAAGGTCGGCCTGGACAAGATCGCCGAGGTGGCCAAGGCGTCCGGGCTGCCCGCCGCGCAGATCGACCCGCACAGGTCCGCGGCCACGTTCCCGATCGGCGTGGCCTCGCTCAGCGCCGTGCAGCAGGCGTCCGGTTTCGGCACCTTCGCCGCGAACGGCATGCACCAGGAGGCCCACGTCATCCGCTCGGTGACCGACGCCGACGGCAAGACCACCGAGGTCGTGCCCACCGCGCGGCGCGCGTTCTCCGAGCAGGCCGCCGCCGACGCCACCTACGCGATGACCCAGGTCGTCGAGGGCGGCACCGGCGGCGCGGCGCGGCTTTGGGACCGCCCGGTGGCCGGCAAGACCGGCACCGCCGACAAGTCGATCGCCGCCTGGTTCGCGGGGTTCACCCCGCAGCTCTCCACCACGGTCAACATGTTCCGCGACGACAACAAGCCGCTGGTCGTCCCCGGGTACGGCGAGCTCTACGGCGGCGCGCTGCCGGCCCGGGTCTGGCGGGCGTTCATGACCGAGGCGATGGAGGGCCAGCCGGTCAAGGAGTTCCCCGACCCGTCCAACCGCGGTTACGTCGAAGACTACGACGACGAGGACGAGCCGTACTGGGACGAGGGCGAGTCCGACGACGACTACCCCCGGCGGCCGGAGCCGACCGACCCCCTGCCGACCGAGCCGGGCACCCCCGAGCCGACCGTGGACCCGACGGAGCAGCCCACCGAGCCGCCCACCAGCGAGGAACCGCCCGGCCCCGAGGAGACCCGCCGCC
>NZ_POUA01000653.1 GCF_003236385.1 Spongiactinospora gelatinilytica | reverse complement strand
CCCTCAACCCCCGGGAGAAAAGCCCTCCATGCGACACCCCATGGCACGAATGGCCACGGCCGCCCTCGCCGTTCCTCTGGCGGGCGCGATGCTGTTCACCGCGGGACCGGCCCTCGCGGACTCCTTCACCCCCTCGGACGACCTCGTCCCCCTGCGGACGGGCAACTCCACCAACACCGCCACCGCCCTCAAGGCCGCCCGCGTGGCCGAGACGGCCGCGGCGACCGCCGCCGACAAGCCCTACTCCAGCTTCAAGGTCGCGCTCGCGGCCACGAAGAAGGCCAAGGCGGGCGGCACGATCACGTACTCGATCAAGGCCACCAACGTCGGCCCGCACACCGCCGACGCCTACTTCATCGGCGGCCGGCTGCCCAAGGGCATCTCCGGCAAGGTCACCTACTGGGCCCCCGACGGCACCAAGTGCGACTGGGACGACACCGGCTTTTGGTGCTGGGGCGACTGGGTGCTCAAGGTCGGCGAGACCGACTCGCTCAAGCTGCAGTTCAAGCTGAAGAAGAGCGTGAAGGGCACCGCCTCCGGCAAGCTCGGCGTGCTCAGCTACGACGTGCCGCACGGCGCCGAAGACCTCAGCAAGGAGGAACTGGACCGCATCGGCGGCATCAAGGGCTGGGACTTCACCCGCACGGTGAAGACCAAGATCGTCCGTAAGTGATCCGTAGGTAATACGGAGCACGGCGCCCGCCCCCCGTGTGGGGGGCGGGCGTTTTGCGTTGTCCGTTATGATCTTTACCTTGGCGCGTTCGCGCTGGTCTGAACGCCGGGCGACCTTATGGTGAACCGCGTGTCGGCCACCGCCGGCGGCCAAGTACCGTTGACCTGAGATGAATCAACGCACGCTTCTGATCACGCTGACCGGCCCCGACCGGCCAGGCGTGACATCGCGGCTCTTCGCGGTCCTGGCCGGGTTCCCGGTCACGGTGGCCGACGTCGAGCAGGTCGTCATCCGTGGCAGGCTCACCCTCGGGGTGCTCGTCGCCTACGCGGGCGACCGTCCGACCGGCACCGGCGGCACACTCGGGGCCCTGTGGACCGCCGTCGAGCGCATCGCCGAAGACCTCGGCATGGACGTCGAGCTGTCCACCAGCACCGCGGCCAAAGAGCACCGCAAGCGCGGGCGGCTGCACGTCAGCGTACTCGGCGCGCCGCTGCTGCCGGCCGCCATCGCGGGCATCGCCGGGCGCATCGCCGCCGCCGGGGCCAACATCGACCGGATCGAGCGCCTGGCCAACTACCCGGTGACGTGCGTCGAGCTGGCCGTCTCCGGGGCCGACCCCGACGCGCTGCGCGCCGACCTGGCCGCCGAGGCCGCCGCCCAGCAGGTCGACGTGGCCGTGCAGCGCTCCGGCCTGCAACGCAGGGCCAAGCGGCTGGTCGTCATGGACGTCGACTCCACGCTCATCCAGGGCGAGGTCATCGAGCTGCTGGCGGCCCACGCCGGGTGCCTGGGCGAGGTCGAGAAGGTCACCGCCGCCGCCATGCGCGGCGAACTGGACTTCGCCGAGTCACTGCGCGAGCGGGTCGCGCTGCTGGCCGGGCTGCCCGAGGAGGTCTTCGACCGGGTCCGCGCGGAGGTCGTGCTCACGCCCGGGGCCCGCACGATGGTCCGCACCCTCAAGCGGCTCGACTACCGGTTCGCGATCGTCAGCGGCGGGTTCACGCAGATCACCGACGCGCTGGTGGCCGAGCTCGGCATCGACTACTCGGCGGCCAACACCCTTGAGGTCTCCGGCGGCAAGCTCACCGGGCGGGTGGTCGGCGAGATCGTCGACCGTCCGGGCAAGGCCCGCGCGCTGGAGCGCTTCGCCGCCGAGGCGGGCATCCCGATCACCCAGACGGTGGCGATCGGCGACGGGGCCAACGACCTCGACATGATCGCCGCGGCGGGGCTCGGCATCGCGTTCAACGCCAAGGCGGTCGTACGGCAGGCCGCCGACACCGCCGTGACCGCGCCCTACCTCGACTCGATCCTCTACCTCCTCGGGATCCCCCGGGCCGAGGTCGAGGCCGCCGACGCCGAGGACGGCCTCGCCCACGACCCCCACCAC
>NZ_POUA01000652.1 GCF_003236385.1 Spongiactinospora gelatinilytica | reverse complement strand
CGTGTCCGGGGGCGCCGCGCCTCCCGCCGTCACGGCGCCCCCGGACACGAGCGGGCCGCACGCCCTTCGGATCTTCGGGGTGAGCGTGCGGTACGGGCAGGTGGTCGCGGTCGATGATGTCGCGCTCACCGTGCCCGCCGGAGGCGTCCACGGCCTGGTCGGGCCGAACGGCGCGGGCAAGTCCTCGCTGGTGGACGCGATCAGCGGCTTCGTCCCCGCCGGGGGCGGCACGGTCGAGGTCCGCGGCGTGCAGGTGGCCGGGCTGTCGGTGCACCGGCGGGCCAGGGCCGGGCTGCGCCGGACGTTCCAGCAGGACCGGGTGCCGGTGGGACTCACCGTGCGCGAGTACCTGCGGTTCGCCTCCCGCCGCCCGCTCGATGACGCCGAGCTGGCCGAAAGGCTGGCCGGGCTGGTCGCGGTCGCGCCGGGCGACCCGATCGCGGCGCTGGACGTGGGCACCCGGCGGCTGCTGGAGGTGGCCGGCACACTGCTGGCCCGCCCGGCCGTCGCGGTGCTCGACGAACCGGCCGCGGGGCTCGGGCACGCCGAGAGCGAACGGCTCGGCGCGTGGCTCGCGCAGGTGCCCGCGCGGTACGGGGCCGCGGTGCTGCTCATCGAGCACGACCTGGACCTGGTCAGGGCGGCCTGCACGGGCGTGACCGTGCTCGACTTCGGCGAGGTGATCGCCGAGGGGCCGCCCGCCGAGGTGTTCGCCGAGCCCCGGGTGCTGCGGGCCTACCTGGGCGAGGAGCCGGAGGAGGCGACCCATGGATCTTGAGCTGCGGGACGTCAGCGTGGCCAGGGGCGGCCCGCCGGTGGTCAGGGACGTGACGCTGACCGCCGGCGAAGGCCGGGTCACCGTCCTGCTCGGGCCGAACGGCGCGGGCAAGACGACGCTGCTCGAAGCGATCTCGGGCGTCGTCCCGGCGGTCAAGGGCGAGATCGAGCTGGGCGGCCGGGTGCTCACCGGCTGGCCGCGCACCCGCCGGGCCCGGTACGGCCTGGCGCACGTCGAACAGGGCCGTGCCGTGTTCGGCACCCTCACCACCCGCGAGAACATCGCGCTGGTCGGCGATCCCGCGCTGGCCG
The DNA here is from genome assembly GCF_003236385.1 of Spongiactinospora gelatinilytica. GTDB lineage: Bacteria > Actinomycetota > Actinomycetes > Streptosporangiales > Streptosporangiaceae > Spongiactinospora > Spongiactinospora gelatinilytica. The sequence continues at coordinate 1,005 of NZ_POUA01000652.1, read as the reverse complement.
TGAAGCTGTTCCCCGAGCTGGAACGCCGGCTCGACGTGCGGGCCGGGCTGCTGTCCGGCGGCGAGCAGCAGATGCTCGTCCTGGCCAGGGCCATCCTGACCGGCCCCGTCGCGCTGCTGCTGGACGAGATGTCGCTGGGCCTGGCCCCCGGCATCGTGCGCCGCCTGCTGCCGGTGATCAGGACACTGGCCGACGAGGGCTGCGCGGTGCTGCTGGTGGAGCAGTTCGCGCACGCGGCGCTGGCCCTGGCCGACACGGCGTACGTGCTCGCGCACGGAACGATCACTTACGGCGGCGACCCCACACCGCTGCGTGAGTCCGATGCCGCGCTGAAGCGCGCCTATCTGGGAGATGATTCGTGAACCAGGCAGATCTGCTCTTCTTCAACGGGCGCGTGCTCACCATGGACCCGGCGCGGCCGTACGCGACCGGGCTGGCGGTGCGCGGCGGGACGATCGCGCACGTCGGCGACGCCGCGGGCTGGACCGGCGCGGAGGTGGTGGACCTCCGTGGCCGCGTCGTGCTGCCCGGCATCAACGACTCGCACCTGCACGCGTGCGGCTACGGTCTGCACCGCCCGCCGTTCTGCCTGGACGTCGCGGTCGGCTCGATCGCCGAGGCGCGGGAGCGGGTCGCCGAGGCGGTACGCCGGGCCGGGCCGGGCGAGTGGATCCGCGGGACCGGCTGGAACCCGGGTCAGCTGGCCGAACGCCGCCTGCCGACGAAGGGCGACCTGGACGACGTGGCCCCGCACCACCCCGTGGTGCTCCAGGACTACTCCGGCCACGAGACGTGGGCCAACTCCAGGGCGCTCGAACTGGCCGGGGTGTGCGGCGAGGGGCTGTTGCACGATGGGGACCAGGGGCTGGTGCAGCGCCTGGTGCCGGCTCCGGCGGGCGGCATGATCCGGGTGCTGCGGGAGGTGCTGGCCGAGCTGAACGGGTACGGCATCACCAGCTTCACCGAGCCGGGGCTCGGGCCCGGCGGCGGGGAGCTGTTCGCGGG
>NZ_POUA01000651.1 GCF_003236385.1 Spongiactinospora gelatinilytica | reverse complement strand
GGTGGCGCTGGTCCTGGTGGTGACCCGGTCGTTCCCGCCCGCCACGGCGGGCGCGCTGTTCACCGCGATGGCCCTGTGCCTGATGACGGCCGGGGTGGTCCGGCTGGACGCGAGCAACGGCCTCGTCCACGCGCTGGCCTCTGGTACCGAGCACGCCCCCATATACGCCTATGTCCGGGCGGCCCTGTATCCGGTGATCGCCCTCTCCATGGCCACGGCCGTTGCGGTGTACCTGCTCGCGCCCACCGTCACCGCCGTCACCGGCGTACCGGCCGGGTGGGTGCGCCTGCTGTCGCTCGCCCTGCCGTTCATCGCCTGCGCCGACGTCCTCGTCGCGGCGACCAGGGGCCTCGGCGCCATGGGCCCGACCACGTACCTCCTCGGGCTGGTCCAGCCGCTCACCCAGCTCACCCTGATCTGCCTGGCCACCATCATCGGCTCAGCGTCCGCGCTCCCCCTCGCCTGGGCTCTGCCGTACGTACCGATCCTCGCCCTCGCCGCCCTCTGGCTCCACCGCCACACATCGGCCCTCGCCGAAAGTGGCCGACCGCCGGGGACCAGGACCCCGCCCCCCGGCCCCGGCGAACCACCTGGTGCCGTGATCCCGGCGATGCCGGGAGCCGGACATACGCACGGCGAGCGGGCGCGGCACACCCGCCACGCCGCCCGCGAACTCTGGCGGCACACGGGCCCGCGAGCGGTGGCCGGCGGGATTCAGGCGGTGTTCCAGCGGCTGGACATCGTGATCGTCGCGGTGCTCGCCGGCCCGGTCGAGGCGGCCTGTTACACGGCGGCGACCCGCTTCAAGATCATCGGCCAGCTCGCCGCACAAGGGCTCGCGCATGCCGTGCAGCCACGGCTCGTCAGCGCCCTGACCGGACATGACCTGCACACCGCGCGACGCCTCTACCAGGTGACCACGCTGTGGCTGGTCGCGCTGACCTGGCCGGTGTGGATCGGCTACGCGGCGCTCGCGCCCTGGCTTCCGGCGCTGCTCGGTACCGGCTACCAGCAGGGCGCGCAGGTGGCCGTCGTGCTGGCCGCGACCATGATGGTCGCCTCGGCGTGCGGGATGGCGGACCTCGCGCTGATCGCCGCCGGACACACCACCGCAAGCCTGGCGAACACCACCATCGCCATCACCGTGACCGTGGCCGCCGACATCGCCCTCGTGCCCGCGCACGGGGCGCTGGGCGCGGCGCTCGGCTGGTCGGCCGGAGTACTCGTGAAGAACCTGCTGCCCCTGCTCCACCTGCACCGCACGTACCGGCTGCGCCCCTTCGGCCGGCACACTCCGGCCGCCCTGCGTCCGCGCGCCTGGCAGGAGGGCGCGGCGTGAACGCGCCCATCCTGGTCACCGGCCTGCCGCGCAGCGGGACGAGCTGGACCGGCCGGATGCTCACGGCCGGCGGCGGGCTCGTCTACGTCAACGAGCCACTGAACCCGCAGCACCCGCCCGGTCGCTGCCCCGGCGTGCTGAACGCCGAGGTCACCCACCGCTTCCAGTACATCTGCCGGGACAACGAGGACACCTGGCTCCCCGCGTTCCGCGACACGGTGGCGCTGCGCTACCGGTTCGCGGCCGAACTGCGCCGCAACCGCTCGCCGTACGACCTGGCCAGGCTCGTCCGCTACGGGACCGCCTTCACCGCCGGACGGCTGCGGCGCGCCCGGGCGCTGCTGGACGACCCGTTCGCGGTACTTTCGGCGGGCTGGTTCGCCGACCGGCTGGGCTGCCAGGTGATCGTACTTCGCCGCGATCCGGTGTCGTTCGTGGCGAGCTGGCAGCGGCTCGGCTGGACGATCCACTTCCGCGACCTGCTGGACCAGCCGCTGCTCGTCCGCGACCACCCCGAGGTCGCGCAGGTCGGCGCACTCGCGGACTCCACCGACCGGATCACCAAGGCCGCCACCCTGTGGCGGCTCACCGACACCATCACCACCCACCTCGCGGCCCGGCACCCGGGCATCCAGGTCGTCCAGTACGAAGACCTGGCCCGCGACCCTCTCGGCGGCTTCCACACCCTCTACGACCGGACCGGCCTGGAGTGGTCCCCCCGCGCGGAAAAACGCATCACCCACGCCTGCACGGCCCCCATCAC
>NZ_POUA01000650.1 GCF_003236385.1 Spongiactinospora gelatinilytica | reverse complement strand
GGGGAAGGGGAGGGCATGGTCTGGCCCGAGCGCAGGGCGTAGAGCTCGGCGAGGGTGGCGCCGTCCGGGCCGATGCCCTGGTCGGTGCCGAGCCAGGCCGTCGCCTCCTCGCGGGGCAGCGGGCCGACCTCGATGCGGGCCAGGCAGCGCCCCGGGCGGACCACGGCCGGGTGCAGCCGGGACAGATCCTCGTTGGTGGTGATCGCCACCAGCACGTCACGGCCCTGGCCGAGCAGCCCGTCGGTCAGATTGAGCAGGCGCGACAACCCCTGCCCGCTCGCCGCCTTGGCGCCCGCCCTGATCAGCTCGTCGCAGTCTTCCAGGACGAGCAGCCGCCACTTGGTCTCCTCGCCCGAGGGCCCGTCACCCGGCTCGCCGAAGCCGATGGCGACCTCCATCAGGTATCCGGGGTCGTGGAACAGCCGCTCCGGATCGAGCACGCAGTCGACCTGGCACCAGTCCCGCCACTCGCGGGCCAGGCTGCGCAGCAGCGTGGTCTTGCCGGTGCCCGGCGCGCCGTGCAGCAGGAGCAACCGGCCGTTCACGTCGTCGCGGGTCAGCCGCATCAGCCGGTCCAGCCGGCCGCCCGCGGCGCGGGAGTAGTTGCCCTTGATCCGCCCCCACGGCATCGCGGTGATCGGCCGCTCCCTGCGCCGCCCCCCGCGCTCGGTGCGCCACCAGAAGCCGATCTCCACATGGGCCGCCTCGGGCGCGGGGGCCGCGGCGTCGCGTACGGCCTCCGCGATCACGCTCGTGGCCAGCTCCTCGCTGACCGCCGAGACGTGGACGGTCGCCGAGCGGTCCTTCCACCTGATCACCCGTAGCGTCCAGCCCTCGCCCTCGATGAGGCGGGAGTCGCGGCCGTCCTCCTCGTGCGCCGCGCGCACCACCACCCCGCCGGACGGCATCAGCGGCGCGTCCGGCAGCACGCGCTCCACCGTCGCAGAGCGCGACCATGGCTGGGCCCCCGTGGCGAACGGCGACAGGGCGAGCGCGTCGATGACATCGAGCGCCGAGTCGCCGTCATCCAGCCATACGGTCATCGGCAGGCCGGTGGCCCCCTCCTGTGGTCCGCCGGGCTCGAGCGGCGGGGTGAAGCGGACCTCCTTGACGACTGGCATGGGTCAATGATCCGAGCCGGGCGGCCGCATGTCGATGGGTTTTCCGCCACTGGCGTCCCCGGGCGGTTCCCCGCCGCTCCTGGGGCCTCCTGGGGCGGGAGAGGTCCGGCGAGTACATTCGATCTCAAACACGTGTTCCCTGCGAGGAGGATCATGGACATCGGGCGTGTCGGCGTCTGGCAGCTCTTCGGGCGGGCCCCGTTGCCCGCCGTACGGCAGGCAGCCACTGTGATCGAGCGGCTCGGGTACGGCGCGCTGTGGTTCGGCGAGTCATCGGGCAGCCGGGAGGTGTTCACCTCCGCGGCGATCCTGCTCGCCGCCACCGAGAGCCTCCCGGTCGCCACCGGCATCGCCAACCTGTGGGTCCGCGACGCCACCACCATGGCCGCCGGGGCGGAAGCGCTCGGTGAGGCGTACCCCGGCCGGTTCCTGCTGGGCGTCGGCGTCAGCCACAAGCCCCAAGTCGGCGGCCGCGGCCACGACTACGCGAACCCCCTGGCCGCCACCGCCGGCTACCTTTCGGCGATGGAGACCGCCAGGGAGAACCTGGAGTTCCACGCCGACCCGCCGGTGCCCACCGTGCTGGCCGCGCTGCGTCCCCGGATGCTGGAGCTGGCCAGGGAGCGTACGGCGGGCGCCCACCCCTACTTCGTGCCGGTGGAGCACACGGCGCTGGCCCGCGCGGCGCTCGGCTCCGGCAGGCTGCTCGCCCCGGAGCAGGCGGTGGTGCTCGAAACCGACCCGGCCACCGCCAGGGCCACCGCGCGCGCCCACATGTCGTTCTACCTCGGCCTGCCCAACTACGTGAACAACCTGCGCGGGCTCGGCTTCGGTGACGACGACTTCGCGGGCGGCGGCAGCGACCGCCTGGTGGACGCGATCGTCGCCTGGGGCGACGCCGAGACCGTGGCCGCCCGCGTCCGCGCGCATCTCGATGCCGGGGCCGACCACGTCGCCGTCCAGGCGCTGTCCGCCGACCTGGCCCAGGTGAGCGGGCAGC
>NZ_POUA01000064.1 GCF_003236385.1 Spongiactinospora gelatinilytica | reverse complement strand
GGCACGGCCTGGGTGGGGATGTCGGTTGTCGCTGCCGGGGTGGCCGGTGCTGGCTGGCGGAGACCAGTCGAAAGGCCGGGGATGGCACGGCAGGTCGGCTCGGCTACGGCCGGACTCGGGTAGCGGTAGGCCAGTCGGACGGGGTGGACATGGACGGCTCCGATGAGTGCGGGTTGGGCTCGAAAGGTCGATGCGAGCAGCGGATTGGCCCGGCAAGGCTGGTCGAGCTGGAAGGGCGCGACAAGGCTTGGCGTTGACGCGGCTCGACGTGTCGATCTGGACTGACGTGCGTCGGCCTGGCATGAGCAGATGTGAGCAAGGCAAGTCGGCGCGGGCCGGCTCGGCGGGCGCGTGACTAGAGTTGGGGTGTCGGCGTGCTGAGGCCGGGGCCGTGTAGGGAGGGCCGGGCAGGTCGTGCCGGAAAGTACGGGGTTGGCCCGTTGGTGCGGTTGGGCTAGCCGTGTCGGATACGGCGTCGCAGGGTGACGCATCACTGGTCGCCCGAGGGTGGGTCGATGTTCTTGCCGTGCCCTGGCACGTCATGGACGGCCATGAGAACGACCACCGGCAGCCAGAGCAGGATAAGTCCGGCGAACAGGCCGTAGCCGGACACCCGCACTGGGACGAGCCAGCCGAAGCCGCCGTCCCAGATTTCGCACAGCTTCTCGATTCGGCCGCGCAAGGTGTGGTTGCGCGGCAGCTCTCGAAGCAGCCAGGCCACGAACACTGCGGCGCCGGCAACGTAGAGCGCGCCCCACACCCACCACGGGATCACAGCCGCTCCCACGCGATCAGCTCGAACTGGCCGTCGCTTCGGGACCGGTCGGCGCCGATCCCGATGTCCTGGAGCCGCACCCAGATCCGGCCCCACGCCTCGCGCGACAGGAAGTCGTCGTGGACCCGCACGGTGAAGCTCAGGGTCGGGCGCTCGACATACTCCACGCGCGCGATGCTGGAGCGGGGCCCCTGTGCCGTCTTGACGTGCTTCACCCGCTCCTCCATTCCTGACGGCGCGCTCACTCCGAGGGAGATGTAGTCGCGGTGGATGTCGCCGAGCACGAAGACGCGCTCTGCGGCGGTGCTCAGCAGGCCCTTGCGGAAGCTTGTGGGCAACGCCTGCCCGATCTTCGGCTTGTGCGCGCCCGCCCCCTTTTTCCCGTCCCAGTCGGTGCCGGGATACGCCGAGTTCATCGCTTCCTTGATCGCGGCCTTCATGCACCTGGCCTCGTAAGCAAGCGTGCCGTCGAAGCGTTTGAAGCCGTTCACCGACATCTCGGCCGCCTCCGACTCCATCAGGGCCTCGGCCAGCGCGTCGGCTGTCGGCTGGCGGTCGGGGAAGCGCTCGCGAAGGGTCTGCTCGGCGAGTTCCTGGAGGGCGCGGTCGCCGAGGTCGAGCTTGGCCTTGAGCCAGCCCTTGATGACGGATGGGGAGCTCGGCACACCGCCCACGATCTTGCTGTGGACCTGAAGTTGTACCCGGTAGGTCGCGACGGGCTCCTCGATACCGAAGATCTCGATCGCGCTCACGCCCGACCTCCAGCAACCCGCAGCGGCGTCGCACCCTGTCCAGCGGACAGGGCCTGGTTCTTTCGCTTCAGCTCCTCATTCGACTTCTCCAGGCGTTCGATCTCCGCGCGGGCGAGCCCCAGCGCCTCCTCGGCCGATGCGTCCGCCTCCAGCATCGCCCGGGTGTCCCGGACGGCCTGACGAGCTCGGCCGTAGTTGACCACGGCGGCCTGGACCTCGGCGGCGCGCTGGATCGAGCGGAAGGTATCGAACAGCTCGCGCGGGCTCTTGCCGTCCAGGCTCTGGCCGGTGATGGCCTCGATGTCGGCGCGCAGGTCCGCGTCCGACTGGATCATCGTGACGGCACGGTCGAACTCCTCGGGTGAGTAGTCATAGGAGCGGCGATTCTTCATCGGCTTTCTCCACTCGAGGGTTGGGTTGCGTTGAGGCGCTCGCGGATGAGGTTCTCCAGCGGCGGCTTTCCTGCACGCCGGGACTGCGGATCGGTGCCGGTGAAGAGAGCCTCCAGCCGATCGAACTCGCGGCCGACCTTCGCCACGGCGTTGCGCATCGCCGTGGCGGTGGCCTCGCCGAGCTCGTCCACCTGTCCCTTGACCTCGGCCTTCATCGTCTGGGCAACGTCGTGTTCGATGGTCTGCCGGGCGTCCTTCACGGCTTGGCGCAGGTCCTTAGTGACGCCGTGGGCCTCGCGAATCAGCTCGCGCAACTCGTCGCCGGCCGCTTTCAGCTCCGACAGGTCGATATCGACCTTCACTGACTGCGTTCTCATGACCCCTCACCGGCCGCTCGCCGGCGAGCGGCCATGCGCCGCCGGGTCTCAGGGGATGCGGCCATGCCGGCGGCTATGCCGAAGCCGCCGGCGGCCAGCATGACCAGGCCGCCGGTCCAGGCCCACCGCATGTCGCCGAGCCAGATGGCAGCACCGGCCATGGCCAGCGCCACGAGGGCGGCGATCCCCGCGATGCGTGCCCAGCGGGCCGTACGGGCGTCGAGCGCCTCCTGCTCAGCGGGTGTGAGGTGTGGTTCGGTCATGACGATCTCCTCGTGGTGACGGCAGCGATGGCGGTAACGGCGCATGGGTGACACCAGTGCAGCGGGTGGCCACGGGGCGGCAGCGCAGTGTAGATGGTCATGCCGTCGCCGTCGCCGAGCTCGACGGTGACCGATGGCTGCATGTCGTGTATCTCGTCGCCGCAGCCGTCGCAGCGTTTGATCATGGTCATGGTCGGTCCCCTATAGCGCGAGCGGCCAGGACGGCACTGAGCTCACGCCGATGGGGTGGAATCGGTGGCTGTGGAAGACCACTCGACGCTCCTTTCGGTGTTCAGCGGCAGCGATGTGGCGGCCTGGAATGTGAGAGCGGCGTCGATGAAGGCCACCAGGTCGGCGGGAGCGCCCGCATCGATCGCGGCCGTCCGCATCCGCCGCAGGTCCACCGAGTGGATCACCTGGCGGGTGTAGGTGAGCAGGACGGGCAGCGCGGTGTGCAGGTAGTCGTCACGTTTTACCATTGCCACCCTCCAGGCCGCGGGCGAGAGCAGCGTCCTCTCGGCGGCATACGCAGTTCTTGCAGAGCTCCGAGGACGGGCACCGGCGCTCCTCGATCGCCGCGGCGATCCGCTCGGCGTCCTCGCACCGGATCTCCTCGACCACGGCGGCCACCCGGTCGGCCATCTCGTAGACGTAGCCGCCGAGGTGCCCGGCGGCCGTCGGCGTTCGGTCGTCCCACGGCCCCAGTTGCCACAGCGCGCGGGCGATCCGCAGCCGCAGGCCGTCATCCGAGTGAGCACGTTCGAGCGCGGCCCGGTCGGCTACCGGCCGCCCGTCGTTCGGCATCGGAATGTCAGCCATCTCTCCACCCCGTCTCCCGCAGGCCGAGAGCCGTGAGCTGAAGTACGGCCGCGACGTTCCGGCTCCACGTCTCGTCATCCGGCGCCGAGTTGATCAGCGCATCGAAGGCAGTTTGATCGTCGGCCGCGCGAGCCGCCATGAGCTGGCCGGCCCATTGCACGTCGTCAGAGACACTGTCTGCGCCGCCGATCGTGCCGGTGGTCTCTTCCTTGAAGAGCAGTCGCACTTGCTGGCCAGCGGCCGGACGACCGTAGCGGTCGAGGAACGTGTCGATCCACCCCAGCATGGCGATGACCGCACCGTCGCCCCCGAAGCGGTCGGCCAGCGCCTGGAGGGTCCGGGATGCGGCGGGCCAGTCGTCGCGCACCGCCGCCCCCAGGGAGGCCGCAGCCAGTTTCCGCAGGAACGGATCGATCTCGCTCACGTTCCCTCCGTCTTGAGATACCGGAACACCAGCTCCGCGCCGTCTGAGGTGACTTCGACCGCGTCGTCCCACTCGGCGCGCTCCCCAAGCTCCTGGTTGAGCGAGGCGTACACCTTGCCGACCTCCGCCCAGTTCGTCGGCAGCGGCAGCGCGTACTCGATGTGCGTGATGGTGCGCTCGCGGCGCGTCCAGCTAGCCATCACGGCTCCCAGCGTGGAACTGCTCCAGCGCGGTCAGCCGATTGGCGATGCGGCGGGCGAGCGGCGCCAGCTCGGACAGCAGTGGACAATCAGACCCGAGGGAGGCGTCGAGCTGGCGCATTAGGTCAAGAAGGACCGCCGCGGGCGGCGTCCCCTCCACGTGACCGTCGAATCGGAACCCGATGCCCCGGACTGTCGTGATGTACCGCGGGTTGGCCGCGTCGTCGCCGAGGGCCTGGCGCAGCCCGCGGACATGCATGTCGAGCGTCTTGCCAGCGTCGTAGCCCCAGACGAGACGTGCCAGCTCATCTCGGTTCACCATGGTGCCCGCGCGCTCCGCGAGAACGCGACGAATGCCGAACGGCAGGGGGGCCAGCCTGAGCTCCGTCGCCCCCTTCCAGGCCCGGTGTGCGCGGGCGTCGATGCGGATCGGGTCCATCAGGTCTCCTCGCCGGCCATCGGGGCGAGGGTCAGGCGGTAGCCGAGGGCCTCGGCGATAGCTCTCGTCCGTTCCAGGGTCGGGCGCCGTGCGCCAGACTCGATGGCGCTGATCGCGCTCTGGCCGACACCTACCTCATTCGCCAGCGTGAGCTGGCTTATCTGTTCGCTGCGGCGGACCTCGGCCAGCCACGCGATGAGGGGGTCAGGGCTTTGCACGGTCCACCCCCGCAGCCGAGAGAATGGCCTCGCACATCTCCCACGCGTCGTCCGGGTGGACGTGCACGGCGGCGGGGCCTCGGCTCGTCTGTACGCCGAGGGCGGCATGCGGCACGCCGTCGTAGGGGACCGACTGCACGGTGATCTCGTCCCCGTCTCTGTCGGTGTAGCGGTACGTCATCGGCCCTCCCTCCAGAGAGTGGCGATCGTCACCATGACGGCCACGGGCCAGAAGATGCTGTGTGTGATGAGCACCACCAAGGTGAATGCGAGGCGCGGCATCCCCTGGCGCTCCGCCTCACGGACCTGCATCTCATGCGCCCACGGCGCGAGGGTGGCCAGGCCCGTGGTGAACAGCAGCCAGCCGTACGCGCCGAGCACGTAGATGGCGGCGATCGGGTGATCAGGCATCGTCGCTCCCTGGCCAGTCGCGGACGACCATCGGCCGCCGCTGCGTCCACTCGGCACGGACGACGGCCTCGGCAGGGCCCGCTCCCAGCCGATCGTGCGCCCGCGCGGCCAAGCGACCGGCGGCGTACGCCGCAACCTCGTCGGCCACATCACCGCCGAGGATCCATGCGAGCAAGCGCTGCACGTCGCGCGCCTCGGTGACGTTCACGGCGCGTCCCCTGTCGCGACGATGCCGGGAGTTGTGCGCAGTACATCACTTGCGGCCTGAACCGCTGCGCTCGTAGCCAGCAGCTCCGAATCCGGGGAACCAAGCTGGGCGGCCAGATATCCCGCGCAGCCATCGCAGATGTACCAGCGACGCACAAGCGTGGTCTCGTCCGAGTGCCGTATGGTGATCGAGACGGTGGCGATACCCGCCGAGTGAACATGGATCATCGCTGGGCCACCTCCTCGGTGCCATCCGGCCAGCGGAGCATGGGCCGCTCCTCCACCGCGTGGCCGTCCACGACACGCACACGCCAGATGTCCGGCGATGCCTCGCCGCAAACGAGGATCAGTCCGTCGAAGGACCGACCGGTGCCGTGCGCGGTGACGATTTCCTGCACCTCACTGACCAGGCCGTACGCCCGCAATTCGCTAGCTTCCGACACCCGGATCGCGACAGCTTGCTTGCGCGTCAGCGTGCCGTCGTCGGTCTCCACGGTCTCCTCGGCCATCCGCAGCCAGACCAGCCGATCCCGCTCCTCGCGTTCAGGCGTGTAGACGAACGGGCTGCCCTGGAGCTCCTTCCACGGGATCGACGGATAGATGGTGATCTCGCCCGACAAGTAGCTCGTGTAGCCCATCACCCCTCCTGTACTGCGCGTCTAGCTGGCCAGCTCCGGGAGGCGGCCAGCCTCTCGGCGTCGATATCGATCAACCCGAGCTCCAGCAGGTACAGCAGCGCCTCCCGCATCTGGAGGCGGGTCGTCTCGGCTCGGGTCTGGGTCGGGTTGTAGTAGGGGCCGTCCGGCCCCACCGACCAGAGATCCACGGCGATGGTGGCGATGTGCCGGATCTGGTCGAAAGGGCCGCCCTCGCGCTCATCCACCTGGATCCGGGGAATCGGCTCTCCGTGCGCTGTGGGCAGCGGCGGCTTCGGGCCGGGGCTCACGATCCGTGCTCCATCTGGTCGAACTCGGCCACAGGGGAGGCGCCCAGCGCCCGTACGGCCGCCTCCATCAACGTCCATGTCGTCTGTGCCACGACCGTGCGACCGTCCTCCAGGCGAATCAGCAGAGCGAAGATCGGGCGGCCCTGGTCCGTGGCGTGCGGCAGCAGCCCGACCCGCTCGACCGCACCCTGGCTGTCCAGACCGGCCATGTCATTCCAGGGGTTGAGCTCCAGGTTGGGGCGGATATCGAGGGGGATCACGATTCCTCCTTGTCGGCCGTACGGCGGTCGATCGCGCCGGCCCACGCCACGGCGACGACAGCCACCTGGACGAGCTCGGCGCGGAGCTTCACGGGGTCGGTCTCGGCGAGCGCCTCATAGACCTCCTCTTCGAGGATCAGCGCCCAACGGCTGCCGATGTCCGGGTCGTCCCCGGCGAGCTGGAAGTCGCGGTGAGCCTGGGCGGCGCGGCGCTCATACCACTCCCCTCCAGTGCCGTCCGGGTGGTTCTGTTCGCTCCAGCGCTCGTCCTGGCCCTCACACTCGGCGGCGACCTCGGCGAGCACTCCGGACAACAGGTGGTCGCCGACGATCTGCATCGCGCGACCAGGACCCGCCATCCTCTCGGCCCTCTCGGCGACCAGCCGGTAGTAGGCGGTTTCTGCTTCGATCTTGCCCATCACTTCACCTCAGCGACGAGCGAGACGGGCGTCTTGATCTCCAGCGGGCGATCCGACAGCAGGTAGAGGCCGTCCCACTCCACGAGAGTGCCGTTCGTCGTGAAGAAAAAGATCGAATTCTCGTCGGGGCCGTACGACCCGTCATCGCCGGCCGAATCGACCGCCATCGGGCAGTAGTCCGCGCTACACGGGTCAAGGATGTCGTCCTCCGGGAGGAGCTGGCTTCCCGCGTTGGACACCTTGCCCTTGATGGTGAAGTAGCTGATGACCTGGCCGTTCTCCGCCAACAGATAGATATAGCTGATCTTCTTCGGGTCGTTGTAGCGGACCAGCCGCTCAGCGATGTTCTTCCGCTCCAGCGACCGGCCGTTCAGCGCGGCGGCGGGGAACGGGTCGGCGGCCTCGTACCTCTTCTGCTGATCGCCGGAGACGGCCTGCGCCGCCTTGCGGTCCTCGGCGCTGTCGCAGCTTCCGGCGGCCGTCAGGAGAACGACCGCCGCCATCGCCGCGGCGACATGTCTGGTCTTCAAGGGGGTCTCCTCGGGTTAGTTGCAGATGGGGGTGGTGTCGCCGATGCGCTTCGGCAGCGTCCCGGGCTTGAACACGTTGCGGCTGGCCTTCGCGCTGTCGGCGTTGTAGGTCTCCGCCAGGTCGGCGCGGTGCTCGCGCAGTCCGGCGAGTTCGGTCGCGAGCCGCTCACCCTTTGGGGCCGCCTGGAAGCGGTCGCCCGGCTCACCGTCCGGCTTCCGCCGCTCGTACGCCGCGATCTCCACTTCCTTGTCGGCGATCTGCCGGTCAGCCGTGCGGACGTCGCCGCAGAGGTCGAAGAAGTGCTCGTAGGTGTAGAGGACTGCGTCGGGGTCGCCCACGCGCTCGGCGACCCCCGCCGCGGTGCGGAACGGCAGGGTCGCAACGCCGAGCAGCAGCAGGCCGACGCATACGGCCAGGAAGACACCGACAGCGGCGAAGAGGTAGCGCAGCATCAGGCCTCCTCGGGAGTGCCGTCGAGCAGCGTGCGCAGGCCGCGGGCCACGATGTCGAGCTCGTGATGCATCTCGCTGACGGTGAGTTTGCCGTTGGCGTTGACCCGGGCGGCGTAGTCCACCCAGTGCGCCAAGCCCGCGCGAAGCCGGGACACCTCAACGGCGTGAAGCACGCCCGCGGCGCTCTTCAGAGTCCGCTCCGCGAGCTGTATCTCACCCGCATCGTCGAGCGTGCCCTGCGCGGTGCGCTGCTGCCACAAGGCTCGCATCACCTCGCGCAGGTGTGGCTCCTGCTCGCGATTTGCGACCTCGCACTCGATGATCCGCGCCCGCACCAACGGGTCTTTGTCGGAGCCGACGGCAGGTTGGGTTCGCTCCGTGTGGCGGATTGCGAAGACTCCCAAACGGGTCGCGCCCGGCTGGTCGTACAGCGGCCGGATGTGAGGCTCCAGAGCATTCGCGGCGGCGGCCGACAGCTTCCCCTCGAATTTGAGGATGGTGGTCATGGGCGGCTGGTATCCCTTTCTGCGATTTCTCGGAAACATGGCCTGCACCAGACGGCCAGGCCGTCCGGGTTGGCCGCGTTGGGGTAGTAGTCGGTGAGCGCCCGGACCGTCCGGCAGCGCGGGCAGCGCTTACCAGCCGCCTCGGCGACCGCTTCGGTGGGCGGCGGCTCGTGGTCTGCCGTGGCCACCGGCCGCCGTCGGAGTCGATGCGAACGAGTCGGGTCCTTGTGGGCGAGCACGGGCAGCGGCCGGATGCCGCGCTCCAGCCAGTACGCCTCCCGGTCCGCGCGGGCCATGCCACCCCACACGCCGTACAGGTCGTAGGCGAGGGCGTGCTCGCGGCAGGGCCCGGCCAGTGGGCATTCGGCGCAGATCCGGCGCGCGAAGCGGTCATCGTGCGGCGGGAACCACAGCTCGGGATCGTGTCCGCTACAGGCCGGCGCCCCTCCCTGTGGGTACGGCGCGGCGGTGGCGCGCACCACGGTGCTCATCAGGTCACCGGCCACAGGCGGATCACCGCGCCGGGCTCACCGAGCGCCCTGGGATGGAAGTGCGGGTAGGTCGTGATGACGCGGCCGTCCACGATCTGGCTGTCGTCCACGTAGGCGACACCGGTCAATGCGTCGGAAATCGCGCGGCCGTAGTGGTCCCAGTCCGAGGTACTACGCGTGATCGGCCACTGGCGGGTCAGCGGCACCGATGACGGCCGGGACACGGTGACAACAGCCTCAAGGCGTACCGGGCCGAGCATTTCGGCGTGCTGGCTGCGGTAGGTGCCGCACTCGACGCATGGCGCGGCCAGGCGGCGATCCTCCCCGGACGCGGCGTGCTCATGCGCGCCGAGCAGGTCCAGCGCGGCCCCCCGCACGCGGTCGCGCCAGTCGCGCAGCTCGGCGCCGTTGGCGTGACGGAGCTTGCCGCCGCGAGTCCCTTTGAGGTTGCCCTGGCCGGCGGGCTCCCCCCGGACGGTGAGGACGATCAGGGGGGCCGTCATGCTCCCCTCCTGTCGAGGAGCGCGATCATCTGGTGGCCGGCCCCCGGATCGACGAGCTCGGCGGCGGCAAGGCCGGTGAGCAGCGCCCCGAGGGCCCGTCCACTTGCGCGCATCGGCCACTGCACGGCATCGCCAAGGTGGCTGAACTCCTTGCCACAGCGAGCCGCCATCGCCGTGAGCTCATCAGGCGTGTGGCCATGGCGACGCAGGTCCGCGACGGCGAGCGGAAGGATCGCCTCCAGGTGCACGCGCAGGGCGCCCACGCCGAGGGGAGCGGTCACGACAGCACCGCCTGTCCATCGATCCGGGCCGCCATGTCCCGGTACGAGTCCGGCACACGCGGCTCGTTCATCAGCTTGACCGGCATCAGCAGGGCTTCGGCACGGGCCGTCTCGTCCTCGGCCCACGCCAGCGGACCGAGCGGCCCCCCGGCCTGCCACAGTGGCTGGTGGCACAGCTCGGTCAGCGGCTCCCACAGCGCCTCGTCGACAGCGACGGGCATCCCGTCGCGGCGCTCCAGAATCCGGTACGTCAGCGTGATTCCGGCCCGTGTGAGCCACGGCGTCTCGGTCACGGCGACGCGGTGCCCACGGTCCAGGTGCGGCAGGATGTCGGTGCGTACCTGGTCCACCGGCCAAGATTTGATCGTGTGGGGCTGTGTCCGGCCGTTGGCGTAGAGCCGCCACGTGCCGTCGTCCACGCCGGGCAACGCGTCAGCGGCCAGCCTGACGATCACCGCGCGCCAGGCCCCGTACCGCCGTCCCTCAGTGTCGGTCACGACCGTCACATGAGGCGGCTCGGCCATCGCGCCCCCGGCCGCCTTCGCCACGTGGTAGAGCGCGTTCATGACGCCACCTCCATCACGCTTCGGGAGTACCGGCGACGGCGGCGGCATTCCTTCGCTCCGGCTCTGGTCAGGGGCGACCGGTCACGCTCGTGGTCCACGGCGGACAGGCAGCGCCGGAGCTCGGCGTCGTCCATGAGCGAGACGCGCCGGTCGAGCTCGGCGTCGAGCTGGTCGTCGGGTACGTCGATCAGGTCGTCGTCCCAGTAGGCCGGCACGAGCCACTCACGCGCGGCGGCATGGTTCCGTGCTCGCGCGGCGGCCCCCCTCTCGTGGGAGGTTGTCTCTGGCGGCGGCTGATCCCACAGCTCGTCGTAGAGCACGCGCACCGCACGCGCCGTCTTCGCGATCACGCGAGGCGCCTGCATGGTCTTGCCGAAGTTGCTGGGGTCCATTCCGAGCCGGGCGGCGAGCTGAGCCTGCGGCCATCCGATGGCGACAAGGGCCTGGAGCCGACGCCGGGTTCCCGCCGCGTCCACCGGGACCGTCGCGCCGAGCAGATCCAGCGTTGGTGTGACGCCGAGCAGGCGGGCCGCCGTCTCCGAGCGGACACCGCGCGAGGGGGGGCGGTCGCCGGGGCCGCCGTACAGCAGCTTGGACACCGAGCCGTTGGGGACTCCGGCGAGCTGGGCGGCTCGCTTCCAGCCGATGCCGAACTCGCTGAGCAGTTGCACGTGCTGGCGGACCGGTTCGGCATCAACGTACGGCCTCCACTGGCCGTAGGCGATCAACCTGCTGCGGCGGGCCTCATAGACGCGGTTCGCCTCCCGGCATGCGTCGCAGGGGCACTTGTCCACGACGTACCGCGCGAGGGTGCCGCACTCCCGGGCGGTCACTGGGCTCCACCTCCGGGCATGTCCAGCAGCAGGGCGAGCGCCGCCTGCTCCGGAGTCGGCTCCCGTGAGCCGACACGCCGCATCTTCAGCGGCCTGACTCCCAGCGCGATGCCGAGCAGCTTCCCGGCGCGGTCGGTCGCGAGCCGGGCCAGCACCACCAGGCGGTAACCGAGGTGCTCGCCGCAGGTCTGGCAGCACCGGCTGCGCAGGCAGGTGTCCACGCGGGAGCCGTGGACGGCACCGAGCGTGGCTCTGCCGTCGGCGTGGTGGATGGAGATCCACGGCACGACCAGGCCGCCCTGTGTGGGCCTACCCGCGAGCCGCAGCGGAATCGGCGGCGTCATGCGTCGCCCCCCTCGGATCCCGGGGCGTCGGCGAGAGGGAACGTCCACACCGACTTGCGGTCTTCCATCACGACTTCCCATGGTCCGCGGAGCAGGCCGAATGCGGCCCAGTCGCAGCCGCGGCCCTTCCAATCGCTTGCCGACGTCTTGAGTGCGCCGAGCGTGCGGCCGATGCACTGCTGGCTCAGCAGGTCGGAGGCGGAAATCGCGGCCGGTGGCGACATCGCCACAGTTCGGGCAGCGGAAGGCCCAGTCCAGGGGGTTGTCTCCGAAGCGCTCCTTCGCCTCGGCCATGAATTCGTTGTGGGTCAGCTTGCGGTGGGACACGAGCAGTTCCTCTCGCGGATCTCGAACAGTGGGGGCATGCCGGCGGTGCGGCGGGCCTCGCGCGTGCGAGCGGCGGTGGCCGCGTGGTGCTCGGCGTCGTAGGCGAGGTGGCACCGCTGACACCAGGCCGCGAGGTTGTCGTCGGCACAGTTCTCCGGCGTGTGGTCGCGGTGCGCCGTGGTGAGCACCACGCGCGAGCCGGTTACCGGATGCGGCTCGCCATGCACCGCCGCGCACCGGGCGCCGTGGTCGTGGCCGCACTCCCCCGTGCACTCGCACCGGCCGGCGGCGCGCTCGAACCTGATGCGGTCGCTGATCGCCCGCCAGTCGGCCGGGTACCGGTGACGCTCCTCGGGCCGGATCGGCATCATGCACTCCCCTCCGGGACCGGGGCGTACTGCCCGCACGGGCATGCCGAGCAGGCCGTACGGCGCGGGCCGTCGAGGCGGTGGTCCAGTACGCCATCGCCGCAGGTACAGGGCCGCCGACGGTCGAGCGCAGCACGCTGGGCGCGGAAGTCCTCGTCGGGCTCGCTGCCGCCGCCGCTCGTGCTCGGCCTCTGGAGTGCCGCGATGGGGCGCCAGCCGTGGCCCCGGGCCATCACCACGAGTTCGGCGGCGAGCTGGCCGGGATCGCGGTGGCCCTCCTCGGTCAGTCGGCGCACGAAGGCCGCAGTGAGGCGCCGGGCTTGATCGGCGATCGGGTCGGTTGCGCGCTGCACGGCGTCCTCCTCTCGTGATCGAATTCGGGTTTTCCACAGGCGCGGCGCGCGGCCGGCCCCCTTCCACCTCAGCCCCGTACGGCGAAGAGACGAGTTCTGGTTGGTGGGTGGTTAGGTCCTGATTAGGTGGGCGGACATGGTGTCCGGTGATCCGGTCGCTCATGTCCGGTGATCCGGGATCTGATGTCCGGTGTTCATCGGGCGGTGAATCTCTAAATGGGGCCTGATCGGCGGACATGGTGGCCGGAGATCGGGGGTTATCCACAGGAGCCAGAGGCTTTTCGTCCGGGTCGAGCATCAGCACCCGTCGCTCCAGGTCGTCAGGGAATGTCAGCCGGTACTCGTCCGCCAGCGCTCGCCGCCCCTGGCGGCTGCCCTCGCGCACCCGCTCGATCAGCCCCAGCGCCCGCAGCGCGTCGAGCGCCCGCCGTACGGACCGCTCGCTCAGCTCCGTCACCAGCGCCAGCCGCTCGATGCCCGGCCGCACGTCCCGCCCGTCCGGGCTGGCGTAGTCGGCCAGGATCGAGGCGACCAGCTTCGTCGCCGCCGAGCCGAGGCGGACCCGCCGGATCAGCCGCCGCCAGGTGAACGGATCTACCGCAATCAGCACACGCACTCCCCCTTACGGCAGCCTTGACCTGCACGTCAGGCCGCCCGGCTCTGCCTGATGGCACGGCGCTCCCGAGGCGTCAGGCCGCCCCACATGCCCGCCTCTTCGCCCGCCTCCAGGGCGTACTCCCGGCACTGCTGCCACACCGGGCAGCGGGCACAGATCACGCGGGCCTGGGTATAGGCGGCCTTCTCGGCGTCCCTGTAGCCCTTGAAGTCGGTCACGTACGGGAACCAAAGGTCCGGGCTCTCGTGGCCCCAGCAGATCCCTCGCTGCTGCCACGACTTCGTGGTCTCCGTGCTCGTGCCGTACGTGCCGTACCGGTCGCGCAGTCTCATCGCACACCTCCTCTGAGCTGAGGCCCCTGGCGCTCGACTCGACGGCCCGCTCCATGGCCGGAGGAGCGCCAGGGGCACCCGCGCGAGGGGTCCTTCGCGCGGGGTTCGGGCGCGGGCCCCCCGGCCGCGCCCGCTGGTGTGCAGTCCCGCCCGTCCCCCGGCGGGCGGGACTGCACGTCTGGTGGTCCCACCTGGTCCCGGCCCCCGATATGGTCCAGGGCCAGGTGGGTGCCCGCCGACGGCGTCGGGTGGTCGCCTGGCGGGCGCGCCGCAGGAAGGGAGGCTGCGGCGGGTCGAGTGGTCATCGGACTTCCAGGTCGGTGAGGACTGCGGAGACCCTGGAGTAACCGGCCGTGCCGGGCGCGAGCGCACCGTTCTCGGCCGCTGCGATCACCTGCGGGTCGATGCGGGCACGGGCGGCGAGCTGGCGGACGGTGAGCCCGAGCGCCTGGCGGCGCGCCGTCAGCACGCTCGGCCGGGTCGTGGTGATGCTCTGGCACGCGACGCGGACCGGGCGCGGCGGCGGCGTGCCCTCGCCGAGCTGCTCGGCGAGCCAGCGTTCGGCGAGCGCCAGGGCCTTCTCAGCAGGACCGTCCGAAAACTCCCACGTCACGGTCATACGCAGGCCACTCATGTCAGGACCTTGGTGAGCACCAGGGCGAGGATGACTGCGGCCACGGCGGCGGTTACCGTGACGGCAGGCACACGCCACCGGCTAGCCCGCAGCCACTGGTCCAGCGCGATCAGCAGGCGAATCACCGGTCGCCTCCGGCGCGCTCGACGAGGATGTCTGACTTCACTGCGAGGCGACCGCCAGCGGCCATGATCAAATTCGTCGCGTCACGCTCCTTGGAGGCCACGGCTCGCTCGAACGCGGCGCGCTGAGGGTCAGCGGGTGCCTCTTCAGTGCCCCCGGTGTCCGCGAGTTGGAATTCCTCCCCCGACAGGTTGGCGATGCGGTGGCGCGCTTCCGCGATCGTGAGCCCCTCCTGATGCGCGCTGAGCATCAGGCCGTTGACCAGCTTCTGGTAGGCAGTCTTGGTCCGTTCGTGGGCCGCACGCGCTGCCAGCAGATCGGCAGAGAGCGTCCGGACCCGTTCCTCGGCGCCGAGCAGCAGCGGACTCGCTGCATCATCGCGCTGCCGCTTCGCCTCGGCGAGGGCCGTGCGCAGGGCATGAATCTCCCGGCCGGAGCGCTCGCGCAGGGCGGCCAGCTCGCCGGTCAGCCGCCGCTCCGCGTGCTCTGCGCGTACGGCCCGCTGCTCCAGCTCGGCGCGGTCCTTGCGGATCGCCGCTCCGGCGGCCTTCTTCCCTCTCACGACCGCCCCCTGAGCCGGGCGAGAGCGTCCGCGCCAGCGAGGACGGTGAGGCCGGGAGTCGGCGCGATGCGCATGTACTCGGCGATCGCACGGGCGTCATCGGCCCAGCCCGCCGCCTCGCCGACCGGCGCACGCCGGGCATGGTCGTGGATCGCGCGAACGACGTCGGCCTCGACGACGGACAGGGCGCGCACCTCTGTGTGCGGCAGCGGGCCCCACCCAGTGATGACGACCGGCCCGGGGTACGGGCTCGGCGGCGCGCCAAGGGTGTTGAGGATCAGGCCGCCGACGATGTTGCGCGGCAGCCCGAGCCGGTGGCCGTCGTCGTTGACCCATCCGGCCCACTCGTGGCCGTCCGGGTCCGGCTGGAGGCGTACCCGGCCCGGCCCTTCGGGGCCGACCTCGGACCGCCACGCGCCGGCCTTGATGTGCAGGCCGCCGTCGGTGTCGATCAGGGCGTACATCATCGGGTGGCCCTCCTGATCAGCGCCATGGGGAGCACGGCCAGCGTGGTCAGGCAGCCGGCTCTGCGGGCGGCCTTGGCGTCGCGGGCGAGCCGGTCGGTCCGGGCACCGCAGGCCCGGCAGGGGCAGCCGGGCCCGGGGTGCGGGTCACGAGGCATCGGTGCCGCCTCCCGAGCCAGGCTTAGTCACCGGCGGCCAGTCGTCCACCTCGCCGGGCTCGTCCACGATCTCGGCGTCGGTGATGTCCTCGGTCGGCATCGACATGGGCGCTGGCGGCGGCGGGGCCTGGGTGACGTCGTAGGTAGGCCGCTGGCGGATGACGTCGGCTTCTGCGACGGCCCGGAGCTGCTCGCGCCGGTACTCGCTCGACGTGGGAACCCATTTTTCCAGCTCGTGCACGGCCGTCTTGAGCCACATGGATTTTTCCCACGGGCCGTCCCAGATCTTCTTCGTTCGGGCCTCGGCGCGGTGCAGCATCACCTCGTCTTTGGCCATGGACACCACGCGAGACACGGCACCGCTGGGGAACTCGGCGTAGGCGTAGACACCGATCAGTTCGCCCCGGTCCTTCACGGAGAGGAAGGCGGGGTGCCGCGACTGGCCAGGCGGGTCAGTGGCGAACCAGCCGGGCCGGTGGTCCGGCTTGGTCATCGTCTTCTCATCGAAGTGATAGAAGTCGTTGAGTCGTACGACCTCGGCTTTAACGGAGACCACCGCACCAGCCCGGTACATCCGTTCGATCTCGCCCTGGTACTGCTCGATGCCGACGATGGTGGGGACGCCCTTGTCCTTGAAGGGAACGAGCGCATAGGCGTCGGTGCCGGGTTCGTGGCCCAGCCGCGCGCAGTCGAGAAGCGCAGCGAGAAACGCCCCCGGGTTGGCCTCCGCGTGCTCGCGAAGTTCGGCGTTGCGCCGCAGAAGTCCTTGCGAGAGCCGCACGAACGTCTCGGGTGTGATGTGCGACGGAAGCACAGAGGCGAAGTCGCCTTCGTACTGCTTGATGAGCGCGCCGGGGCCGTTGTCACGCTTGGCCACGGCCTGGCTGACGGTCTGGCGGGTCACTTCGCCCTCCTTGGGATGATCTTGTCTACTTCGGACGTGGTCAGGCAGTCGGCGTAGGCGGCGGGGTGGCGCTGGCGCAGCCGCTCGTTGTCGATGCCGCGCCGGTCGTAGACGCTCCTGGTGGCCACGCGCTCGCCGTTGAGGACGGCGTACCGGGCGTCCCCCATCGCCGCGCGCAACTCGTTGGTGAGGAGCTCCTTGCGCTCCTCGGCGGCCTTGGCCGCCTCGCACGCCTGCTCGTAGGCGTGCTTGAGCACCAGGTCGATCTCCTGCTCGCGGTCGGCCAGCTTCGGATGCAGCTTGCGAAGCGCGGCGGTGGTCGCGGAGTGGCCATCGATGGGCGGCGGATCGTCGCGCGCGAGTAGCGCCAAAAACTCCTGGGCGGCCTCGCGCATGACGGCCAGGTCCTGCTCGTCGCGCTCGATGAGGTAGTGGCGAACCTCTTTGGTCGGCAAAAACAGGCAGCTCAGGTAGGCGTACGGCAGGTCGAACACGTCGATCTGCTGGAGCACCTGCACGCGGTAGTAGACCGGGATGTCGTCGGTGCCAGACTCGCCCCACCCGTCATACGACGCGGCGGACTTGCCCTCCCAGAGGGTTACCGGCGGCTCCGGCGGGTGCAGCGTCGGACAGGTCGGGCAGTCCTGGCAGCACGGGCCGCAGTCATCCGGGTCGCAGCACGCGGCCATCGCGCCGTACGTCGGCGGCGGCCCGACCCGGTGCCAGGTGCAGCATCTGATCTCGACGTTCACGATGTCGCTGGCCGTGTAGACGGTCCGGTCCGGCGTGGCCATCTGCCACGGCCGGTCGGTCGAGGCGTACAGGCCGGCCAGCTCCAGCGACAGCTCCGGGTGGTCGCGCTCGAAGCGGTCGGCGATCCACGGCTCCAGGTGGCGCCCGAGCGACATGGCGTCGTTGTCGGGCGTTTCGCCGAGCTGGCCCGTCTTCTGCCAGTACAGGCTGAACGGCGACCCGAACGGCGAGAGCCCCATCACGATGGCGACCTCGCTGGCCGTCACCCCCGGGAGGCGCGCCGCCAGCCACGCCTCCCGGGGAGCGTCGGGTCCGAGGACCAGCCTGGCGCTCATGACGTACGCTCCGCCTTGACCGCGTCCTGGATCATCCGGATCGCTGTAAGGCAGTCCTCACGGCTGATGTCGTCATCGCCCTTGTTGTGCGCGATGTGCTCGTAGATCTCTTCGGCCGCGCAGTCATAGGGGAGGTTGGCGTTCCAGTCCTTCTCCACCGCGAAACCGATGCCGAGGATCCCGAACTTCGGGAACCCCACGATCGCCTGACGTTCGCCGAGCTGGACGCGATACGTCCAGTAGTCCTCGCGGATCGGGGGCGTGAGAGCCAGAGATCCAATGCGGGCGGTCTCGTTCGCCTGGCCGCGGATTTCAAGGACGAGGTTCACGAGGCACGCTCCGCGATCTTCCGCAGGTCGTCGATCCCGCCATCCGGCGCCTCCGCCCAGTAGACGGCCTGGACGTAGCCGGGGTACTCGCGGGCCAGGCGCCGCCGTTCTTCCTTGGGCGCATGGACGATGGTGCCGATCAGCCCGTTCTCGAACGTCGAGCCTTCTGCGCCCCCCTCCGAGCCCTGTCCGAACCACCACAGCACCTGCTTGGCGATGTCCGGAGTGATGTCCTCCCGCCCCGGCTCATCGCGGATCAGGGGCGTGATGGGGCCGTACACCTCGTGGATGTGCTCCACGGACCGGGAGCCGGACGGAGCGCCATCATGCAGGCGGACCTGTCCTTCGCTCTCAACAACGAGGTACCGAATGCCAAGGTCGTCCTCCCATACCTCGTTCGGTCTTGGCATCCCAGCGGCGGGAACGCGGCGGGTGATCGTGACGGCGCTGGCCTCGTGCCGGACCTCTTCCCGGTCGGTGGCCCCTGCCTCGCCGTACTCGTACTCATAGACCAGCGAGCCGTCTGTATGGGTCAGTACGCGCGCGCCCGTGATGGTGATGTCGACGATCTCGCCAGGCTCGTATCTCTGGCTCATTGCTCGCCCTCCCCCTTCCAAAACGCGGCGCGCATCCGCGCGGCGCGGCGGCCGACGCGCTCGGCGAGGAGCTGGCCGCGTGCGCGCATCGTGCGACGCATCGCCCGCTCGATCTGCGTGCCGCCGGACCGCAGCGGGGCGAGCCACTCGTCCGGGTCGGTCTCGCGCCAGACGTTCTCCCAGTCGGCCAGGTCGGCGATCGGCCTGACCGGCGCGGTCGTGGCGACCGGGTACGGGTCGGTCGAGCCGTCTTCGGCTCGGTGTCGGCCGGTCATTCGCTGGCCTCCCTGCGGTGGGTTTCCGGGATCTGCATGACGGCGGTCACCCGCGCGTCGAGGACGGGGTCATCGCCGCCGTACGGCTCATCGGCTGAGGTGTCGGCCGCAGGTGGGGCCGGTCTCATCACGCGGGCCGCGCGCTCCTCAAGGGCAGCGAGATCGGCGTCCCACATCCCGGCCTGAGCGGCGAGGACCTGCGCCAGCCGGCGCGCGTCCCGGATGCGGTCCAGGTCGTTGCGCGAAATCGAGACACGGCAAGTGCCGAAGAAGAAGGTGGACCAGTTGTCGTCGAGCTCGTGCCGGATTTCGTGGGGTGCGATCTGGCCGTAGTCATATGTCGGCAGGGCGGCCATCACGACACCTCGCACGCCATGGTGTGGACGCCGCCGTCAGGCGCACCGCAATGACACAGGGCCACGCCGCGCTCGGCGAGCACCTCGCGGACGGCCTCCAGGGTCGTGCCGCCGAGCGTCGCCGGTGAGCCGCTGTTGGCGTACCGGACACCCTCATCGTGGGTCCGGACCAGGTACTCGGTGCTGCGCCGGCGGCACCCGTCCACGATCGCGGCGTAGTTCATCTCAGCCTCCCGAATGGACGCGCGAGCGATGAGGTAGAGGGCCAGCCACCCGAGCGCCGTCAGAACGAACAGGCTGGCCAGGAAGACCCACGTCCATCGCGGGCCGAGACCGAGGGAGATGCCGAGCCACAGGACGGCCAGGCCGAGGGAGATGCCGATGACGACGCCGACAGCGAACCGGACGACCTTCATGACCCGCCCCTCTCGGCGAGCCAAGCGCGGGCCTGCTCCAGGTGCTCGAGGGTGAGCCCCCGGCGCGGTTCCACAGTGATCAGGAGGTAATCACCGACGTCGGCGCGGTCAGCGAGATATCGGGCGTCGCCCAGTCCGATGTAGTCGTCGAACCAGACGAACGGGCGGCCTGCGGCGTAATCGGCGACGGTCCCCGTCTTGAAGCAAAGATCGGCAGTGAGGTGCGCGGCCCATTTGGCGTCCTGATCGACGACGCACACCGGCAACTCCGGCAGGCCGATCAAGGGTGCGATCGCCGTGTTGGCATCGTGGTCCCACGAGGTACACCACGTCAGCTCGGCACCGGTCTGCTCGGCGAGCGTCAGGAGCTGCGCCCCTACCGCCGGGTTCAACCAAACCTGGTAGGTGCGACCATCGGATACGGCGCTGTGACGCCGCCACTCCGGGCCCGGCCGGAAAAAGGGCGCGGTAACGCCGTCCACGTCGAGCAGGATCAGCGGCGGCTTCATGGGACATCTCCGGTGAGGTGGTCGGCGATCCTTCGCAGGTCGCGGGCGATCGAGACGAGCGCGAGATCCGCTGCACGCCGGCCGCAGGCCGCAGACCGGCTCCCAAGCTGCTCCCGGACGGCCTCCTGCGGATGGGTCGCCGAGCGGTCGGACATGCGACGGAGTGCAGCTACGAGGTTGCCCGCCATCTCCAGCGGGTCCTTCGGCGTGTGGATCTCGCGCGGCTCGCTCACGGCGTCCATCGGACCCCCCAGCGCAGCAGCAAGAGCAAGATCGCGTTGGTCGCGAGGATCGCGCTGGGCAGGGTCGGGCCGTACTCGACGGTCCAGCCGATTGCCACGCCCGTCTCCGTGACGCCGACGACGAGGAGCGCCCATGTGCCGCTGCGGGCGGTCGGGCGGAGCCGGGCGGAACGCGTACGCCACGGGTGCGGGTCGCGGACGCGGCGCCCCGTGTGCTTGACGAGCTTGGGGATCGCGGGGAGGCTCACGCCGGGGTCTCCCTCGCGAGGTCGAGAAGCGCGGCCAGTTCAGGTGAGCCCCATCCGGCCCAGCGCGTCTCACGCTCGGCCCGGTGGATGGCGGTCTCCAGGTCGTGCGTCCGGCCAGCCAGCGCCCGCCACTCCCCCGCGTGATGCCGGAACGCGACATAGGACTGCCGGGCGTGGTGGTCGTACGGGACGGCCGACACGACCACGTCCAGGTCACCGCCAATGCGGTGACCGACGTACTCGATGTGGTACGCCTCGAACTCGCCGAGGACCATGCGGCAGTCGGGCAGAGTGATCATGGTGTCCTCCGCACCTTGCGCAGGACACCAGGGCGGATCCAGCAGCCGGGCCGGTCGCGCCAGGTCACCCAGACCACGCCGGGATCGGACCCGTTGAGCAGGATCTGCGCCGTCCGGCGGCCCCAGTCGTACTGCTCGGCGATGGGGTCACCGGCCGGGCACGGGGTGATGGTGCCGGTCGCGCCGGTGGCGCGGTGGACGACGGCGGTCCGCTCGGGCCACACGTGGGCGAGGTTGTCGAGGCGGGACATCACGCCACCACCCGAAAACGGCCGAGGGTATCGACCTCATGCAGGACCATGCAGCGGCGCACCTTGACCTTGTCGCCGAGGTGGACGATGCCGTCGGCGAGCTCGACGCGGCAGGCGAGGATACGCATTCCGGGCTGCCACAGCTCGACGTATTCGCGCACGTGTGCGGGCGACGGCGACAGGTGCAGGCCGCCGCCACAGTCCGGGTAGGTGCTCCAGTCCGGCGCAGTGACGATCCCGCCGAGCGGGTAGTGCATGCCCCAGCCGGAGTAGAAGCTCGCGCGAACGCCCTTGTAGAGGACGATCGTGTCGTCGTCGGCGACCTTGACGCCGTAGTGTTCGCACCACTGCCGGATGTCGTCGTGGCGTACCAGCGGGATCTCGATGACCTTCCCGCCCCTCACCGTGGCCTCGCGGTCGCACCGATAGGCGGTGACGTTCGTCCCCGCGGTCACCTCGCTGCTGCCGTAGGCGCGGACCACCGTGTCGCCGTACGCGGTGACCCGCGAGTTGTAGGCGATGACGGTGACCTGGTCGTAGGCGGTGACCTGCCCGCGACGTGCCTCGACGGTCGCGTGGCCGCAGGCGATGACCGGGGTGTTGCCGGCCGCGACGTGGGCGGACCCGGACACGGTCAGCAGACGCCGATCGCCCGGGGCGATCTTGATGTAGCCCTCGAACACATGCAGGTCGGCGTCTTCCGGGGCCACCGAGTACTCGGCCTGGCTCACGATCTCGACGTACTGCATCACGCCACCACCGCTGACGTGCGCGAGCGGATGATGACGGGCTGGTCGGCCGCGAGGGTGATCCAGTCGTGGCCGATCTGCACGTCGATCTCGTGCGCCTCCTGGCCCGGGACGTCCAAGACGTTGCGGACCTGCCCCACGCCGAGCACGTCGCCCTCGCGGATCTCGAACGCGAGCAGCGGTGCCCCGCACCCGCCGGGGCAGGGCAGCATCTCGCCGCCGACCGCGACATCGTGCGGCGCAATAAGGGTGCGGTACATCAGCCTGTGCGTGGCCAGGCAGACCGAGCAGGACGCCTGTGGGACGGGCGGCCTCGCGGCCGGAACGGGGGTTGCCATGGGGTCTCCCTGTAAAGTCGCGGTGTCGGGGTCTCCGACACCGCCCCGAGCTGGTGGCTCAGCTCGGGGCATCTTCATGTCGTGCGACGTGATCGCGGGACGGGGCAGGGCGCGGCTCGGCGTCCACTGGCGCGTCGTGGCCGGTCCTTGCGGCCTCCCCTAAGGACCGTTCACCCCGTCCCGCTGGCTCTCATGCCGACTGTCTGTCGGTGGCGATGGGGGCGGTGATGGGGGCGGTGTCGTAGCCGGGGCTGACGATCGCGCCCACCGGCACCCCTAGCGCTTCGGCGATCTTCCGCGCGAGCCAGCCAGGGCACCGCTTGCGGCCGGCCTCGATGTTGCTGAGGTAGGCGTGGCTTCGGCCGACGGCCGCAGCCAGCTCGCCAAGCTTCCATCCGAGTGCGTTTCGCAGCGCCCGGATGGTAGTCCCGATCCGGACGTCTTCGGGGTCCGGTGCCGCGCGGTCTTCCATATCGGCAACTTTAGGGAAGAATCGGGAACATCTCAAGAGGAAACATGGAAGTTCTGGGATGAATCCGCAACTTAGATCGATCCATCCGAACACTAGTGCGCTGACCTGGCGCGTTAGGCTCAACTAACTTCTGCACAGAACTTCACCGCGCCGGGTGGATGTTCCCGCTTGTTCCCGGCAGAATGGGGGGGTATGAGCCAGGACCGCGCACGAGCCGCACAACACGTGGTGGCCCGACGCGGCGAACTCGGGTTAACCCAGCAGCAACTGGCCAGCGTCGCCGAGATCGACGTAAAAACGATCTTCAACTTGGAGAGCGGCGAACGTTGGCCACATGCGCGGACCCGCGCACGGATCGAGGCCGCGCTCGGCTGGGCAGCCGGCACTCTGACAGAGATCGCCGCGGGCCGCGACCCGAGGCCGTCGGCCTCGGCCACGTCGGCGCGTCGCTACGCCGAAGTGTGGGCCCAGAAAATCTGGGAGATCACTGAGCTCACCGAGTATGAGCGCCGGGCGCTGATCATGTCCGTGCGCGCAATGCGCGGGGCAGAGGTGGCGACGCACGCGACCAAGCGGTCGGCCGGTGCATAGGAGTCCGAAGTACGTAACGGTCCAGTCACAAACCCCGTGATCCCTGGACTCCTGCGGGCATATGACGTGATGTAGATAGGCCGAAAGGCCCGGGAAGCGCGCACAAGTAAACACGTCTGTAGCAAAGGCGCTTCATGACCATGCCCCCTGACAGCACCCCCAACTCGCGCGTCAACTGCGATGCCTCTGACGAGAGCCACGTCATCGAGCGGATGATCGCGCGGGTCAACCGCATCAACACGCTGGCCCGCTGGCAACAGCAGGTACACGATCACTCCAGCGGAGAGCAGGCACGACTCATCGCCGAGCTGGAAGAGCACCGGGCGGAGCTCGCCGCCGCGCGGGTGCTGATCGCAGCCCTCTACCGCGAGCGGGGCGCCGACCCTGAAGATCTGCCGCCCCGGCAACTCGGCCTGGCGTGGCACGCCCAGGCCGAGTACCGGCCGGTGGAGGTGGATGTGGACGGCGTCCCTGCCACCATCGTCCGGTATGGCGCCCCCCGGGACTTGGAGCCCATACGCGAGGCCCACGAGTGGGAACAGATGAAGCAGGTGATCCGATCCGCACGCGCGTTCGCGCGAGGGGAGGCCGAATAAATGGCCGCCCTCATCCGCTTCGACGAACTCCCTGGCGACGTCCCCACGATCGTCACCAGTGACGATGGACAGCCGATCATCATCGTCAACACCAAACTCCCCAAGCACGAACGCCGTGCGGCCATCCGCGCGGCGCAGCGCCAACTCCGGCGCGATGGAGCGCTCACTGTGCTGCCGTTTGTCGGCTGGCTCGCCGAACAGCGCGACCGCGCCGCCGCGCACCCCGCGCCGACCGCCACGGCGGTGGGCCTGGTCGCCCTCGCCACCGTCGCCGTCATCACCGCCAGCGGCGCACCTAGCGAGCCGCCCACCGCACAGCCGCGGCCCCCGCTGACCGCCACGTACGCCTCGCCATCGCCTAAAGCCGACGCCACCCAATCGGCGAACCCCACGGCGAGCTCCATCCCCAGGCCGGCTCGAACTGCGGCACCCGTAGGAGACACCAGGCCACAGGCGCCAGAGCGCGAGGCGGACCGCCGCCGCGATCCCACGCCTGACCGGACACCGCGGCGGCGCCCCACGACGGCGCCTCCGTCCTTCTCGGCGTCTCCGCACCCGACGAGCGAGCCACGGCCGGACGACCCCGTGCCCGAGCCGCCACCCGGGCCGGAGCCACAGCAGCCGCCCGAGCCCGACGAGCCGGACAGGACAACGCCACCGCCTCCAGGCCCGAGGCCGGAGACGACGGCGTGTGATGGCATCCATGTGCGCGTCCCGCTGGACCCACTGGTGAACGTGGACGCCTGCCTTCTGGACTAACCGACGGCGCGCCGGTCGCGCACGCCTGCATCGGCCAGGCGTGCGCGGCGGCGCTCTCTCAGCGACACGACGCCGAGCCGGGCGCGCTGCTCCTCCAGGAGGACCTTGCCCTTCGCCATGAGCTGGTGCACGGCCTGCTTGGACACGCCCAGGATCCGGCCAATCTCGCCGATGCTGTAGTCACCCCCCTCTCGGGCGGCGCGCCCCGCGCGGGCGATGGCCCGCAGCTTCGTCTCGCGCAGCGCCTCGGCGAGCTCGTCGATGAGGATCAAGTTCGCCGGGTCGCTCGCTGCGTGGTCCTCCATGCGGCGCAAGAACCTGACGAGGTTGGCGGCCAGCTCGGCGGGCTCGGTCACCCGGTCGCGACGGCTCATGGCGTTCTCCGGCCGTCGCGTACGACGGCGAGCAGCCTCGGCGGGACGATCCAGCGGTCCCGCTTGCGCCGCGCCGACGGGTCGCGGTCGCACACGTGGTCGGCGTCGAGGCGAAGACGCACGGTGAGACCCACGACATCACCACGAACGTTCAGCCAGGCGCGCTCTCTACTGCGGACAAGCTCCATCGCCAGCTCGGGCTCCCGCATGTGCGCGATCACGTCCAGCGCCACCTGGAGCTGGTCGGCCGGCGGGACGAGGGGGCGCCCAAAGGGGCTGAAGTCGATCTCGATGGACTGCCACGGCGCGGGCACCGCGAGGTTGGTGTCCAGCAGGTCGGCCAGGGCCCGCAGCCCTGCGATTTGTGCGGCGCGGTCACGGGTCACGACGGCCTCCTCACGGAGCGCCGGGCGCGGCTGTAGGAGCGCAGCCGCGCGCTGCTCTCGGCGGCGGCCAGCACGCGGCGGGCGTTCTTGATCGGCCCGTCCAGCGCGTCGAGGATGGCGCGAGCCTCGTCGGCCAGGCTGGCCATGTCGCCGCGTTCGACGAACGGCTGCCATGCACCGTCGGCCGTGCGGTGGTGGACGATGTCGGTCATCACGCTCACCACCGCCCCGACGGCCTCGACGATACGTTCATGGTCGCCGGGGGCGAGGTCTTCAAAAGGGGGGGACATTGGCGGTCCTCTCGGGGCTTCTGTGG
>NZ_POUA01000649.1 GCF_003236385.1 Spongiactinospora gelatinilytica | reverse complement strand
CCCCTGTCGCCCTGCCATGCACCCCCGCCGCCCGAGCGTGCATCGCGGCGGCTCCCTCGTGCATCCTCGTCGGCCGAGCGCGCGTCGCGGTCGATCCGCGGTGCATTCCTGCCGTACACCCCCGTCGCCCGGCCGTGTGTCCCGGTCGGCCTGCCGTGTACTCCCTGTCGGCCGAGTGTGAGTCGCGGTCGGTCCGCCGGGCGGCCCTGTCAGGCTTCGGCGGGCGGTCCCTTGCGGACGCGGACGTCCTCGGAGACGCTGCGGAGTACCAGGCTGCGCTCACTGCGCGGTGCGTCGCGCACGTCCGAGCGCGGTGTGCCGTGCCGTGAGGTCGCCTTGACCCGGTAGGAGCCGTCGACCTCGGGGACCGTCGTGACGACCCGGCCGTGGGTGGACAGCGCGCGGACCTCGGCCGGTGGCGCGGCGAAGGACAGGTCGATGTCGCCGCTGCCGGTGCGGGCGCGCACGACGCCCGAGCGGGCCTTGACCATGGTCAGGTCGCCGTCGGCGCTGTTCATCCGCACCGTGCCCGTGGCGCTCTCGACGTGGATGTTCCCCGAGTGGGTGGTTATGTTTAGCTCGCCGGTCAGGCCGGTGACGCGTACGTCGTCGTCGCTGACGTCCAGGTTCAGCTTGGGCGTGCCGGGGACGCGCACCACGTAACGCGCGCCGCAGTCGCCGAAGACCATGTTGCAGTCGGCGGCGAGAGTGAGCGTGCCGCCGCGCAGCGACCAGGTGGCCATGCCCTCCCCGGCGGCCTTGCCGCGCACCCACCGCTCGACCCGCAGGGACGACCCCGTGCCCGGGACCACGTTGACGCGGACGCCCGATTGGATGGTCAGCGCCTGAGCCCGGCTGTCGAACGGGAAGTCGCGCACGTCGTGCCGCTCCTTGGCGTCCAGTTCGACCCCGCAGGACGCCAGGGCGGCCACCGCGGTGAGCGCGCCCGCCAGTACCAGAATCCTCATGCCGCCGAGCATCCCGCGCCCAGCGGCCGGGCGGTATCGTCCGGCGGGCCGATCGTCCGGCCGATGGCATCGGCCGATCGGTTGATCCTCGCGAATCTTCGGTGCGGAGACCGGCTCCGGCCGCGGCGGCGCGCCGGCCGCCGCCGCCGGAGACCGTTATGTGTCGCCGGGCCGGTTCATCCCGGCCCGTTCGTCAGCGCGTCAGCCCTGTTCCGCGAGGCGGAAGGAAGGGCTGCCCTGGGCGTCCACATCGGCGTCGAGGGACTTGGTGTCCAGGGCGTCGGCCGCAACCGGGTCCAGGAACACGCGAGCGCCTTCGACCTCGATGACCTGGTCCTGGGTGGCCGGGCCTTCGGAGATGGACAGGACCAGCGAACCCGCCTGGTCGGCCTGGGAGGCGATGCGGATCCCCGTGTCCTGCGAACCGCTCGACTGCGCGGTCAGGTCGCGGATCACCTGGACGGCGTTGTCGGTCAGCGTGAGCACTATGACTCCTCGTCAACTTGATTGAGGTACCCGACCCGCCCTGCCCGCTTCGGCCGGGCTCAATCGTCGCGGCCTCGGGAAATCTCGGTTTTTACGCTCGCCGGGCCCCGCGAGGGGGTTTCAGGCGTGCTTGCTCAGCCAGCGGGCGTGGTGCCGGGAGGCCGTACGCCGGGCGTGCCGCAGCGCGTCCGCGGGGACCGGATCGTCCCGCCAGGAGTCCAGCACGGCGCGCATCTCGGTGACGAACTCAGTGCCGACCGCGGTGAGCCGCCCCGAGCCGAGCAGGACTTCCGACACCTCCGCCGCCGCGTCCCGCCACCGGGCGTAACCGGCGTGCGCGTCGAAGGCCGCGCCGGGATCGCGCTCCAGCTCCCGCTGCCGCCGCCAGAAGCGGGCGATGCCGAGGTGGGCGTACGCCCCCTGGAGGAGGCCACCGGCCGGGCGCGGGTCGGGCCGCCAGGGGGCGTAGAAGCCGTCCGCCGCGGGGCCCCGCTCGATCAGGTCGAACATGTCCATCAGCGCGGCCAGCTTGACGTGCTGCACCTCGTGCGCCAGTGCCTCGGCGACCTGCACCGGCCCGGGCGGCGCGGACATGGCCAGGCAGCCGCAGGCGGCCCGCGAGGTCGCGCTGCGGTATCCGGACGGGGGGGCGGCCAGCGGGACCAGCACGGTGAACGCC
>NZ_POUA01000648.1 GCF_003236385.1 Spongiactinospora gelatinilytica | reverse complement strand
ACGAGGGGGTGTGGGGGTTCGCCGCCGCGCCCGTGTCCGATCCGGCGTCCGTCCGGGCCACGGCGGCCCGCGCGGTGGCCGCCGCCCGCGCCGCCGCCACGGCGAGCGCGGAGCGGGTGACGCTGCCGCCGCGCCCGCCCGCCTCCGGCCGGTACGCCACCGAGGTCGCCGTCGATCCGTTCGCGCTCGGCGCGGACGTACGGCACGGCCTGCTCGGCGACGCCCTTTCGGCCGCGACCGCGCCCGCCCGGGTGGTGTCCGCCGAGGTCGGCCTGTCCGCCAAGCGCCAGCACCGGCACTACGCCGACAGCGCGGGCTCGCGCCAGCACCAGCACCTGATGGAGGCGGGCGCGATGGTCATGGCGTTCGCCTCCGACGGGCACGAGGTGCAGCGCCGCTCCTACCCGAACTCCTTCCACGGCAACACGGCGGGCGCGGGCTGGGAGTACGTGGAGTCGCTGGCGCTGGTGCGCGAGGCGGCCAGGGTCGGCGAGGAGGCCGTGGCGCTGCTCACCGCCCCGGCCGCGCCCTCCGGCGTCGCCGACCTGGTGATCGGCCCCGCCCAGATGGCGCTCCAGATCCACGAGTCGTGCGGGCACGCGCTGGAGCTGGACCGCATCCTCGGGGACGAGTCCAACTTCGCCGGGGCGTCGTTCATCACCCCCGGCGCGCTCGGCACGCTGCGGTACGGCTCGCCCGCCGTCAACGTCACCGCCGACCCGACCATGCCCGGCACCAGGGGCTCCTTCGCCTGGGACGACGAGGGCACCCCCGCCCGCAGAAGGCGCCTGATCGAGGCGGGCGTCGTGGTCGACTTCCTGTCCAGCAGGGACAGCGCCGCCCGGGTCGGCCTTGAGTCGATCGGGGCGGCCCGCGCCGACGGGTGGGCCTTCCCGCCGGTCTGCTTCGCCACCAACGTCTTCCTCGAACCCGGCGAGGGCACCCTGCCCGAGCTGCTCGACCGGCTCGGCGACGGCTACTACCTGGACGACAACCGCAGTTGGTCGATCGACGAGCGGCGACTGAACTTCCAGTTCGGCACCGAGGTCGCCTACGAGGTGCGCGGGGGCCGCAAGGGGCGGCTGCTGAAGAACTTCTCCTACGGCGGCGTGACGCCGGCCTTCTGGGGGTCGGTGGAGGCGGTGGCCGGGCCCGCGGAGTTCCGGGCGTTCGGCATGCCGTGCGGCAAGGGCGAACCCAAGCAGTGGGGGTTCCTGGGACACGGGGCCGCGCCGACGCTCGTGCGCGGCGTGCGGATCGGGGTGGCGTGATGCGGGCCTACGAAGGACGCGAGCGGGCGATGGCCGCCGTGGAGTCGGCGCTGGCGCACGCGGCCGGGGCCGACGCCGCCGAGGCGTTCCTCTCGGTGCGCGCGGGCGAGTACACCCGGTTCGCCGGGCGGCGCGTCCACCAGCCGCAGGACGTCGTGGAACGGCAGCTCATGGTGCGGGTGAACGTCGGCGGGCGGACCGCGCGGGCCGCCACGTCCGACCCGGCGAGGGCGGCGCGGGCGGTGCGCGCGGCGCTCGAACTCGCCACTTCCAACGGGGTGATCGGTGTGGCCGCGCCGCAGGAGTATCCGGAGCTGCGGCTCTGGCACGAGGACACGGCCGCCTGGGACGTGTCCGCGCGTTCGGCCGAGGCCGCCCGCACCATGCGCGCCGCAGAGGACGCCGGGGCGCTCGCCTACGGCATGTACGGCCGGGCCGCCACCGAACTCGCGGTGGCCAACACCGCCGGGCTGCGCGCGTACGCCTGCGCCACCGAGGCGTCCGGCGCGCTCACCGTCAAGGCCGGGGACGGCTCGTCGTACTGGTGCGACCTCGGACGCTCGGCCGCCGCCCTGGACCTGCCCGCCGCGGTGGCCCGCACGGTCGCCGAGGCGGCCCGCAGCCGGACCCCGGCCGAGTTGCCGGACGGGGTTCACGACGTGGTGCTGGGGCCGCTCGCGGCGGGGGAGCTGCTGCACTTCTTCGGCGCGTTCGGGTTCACCGCCGAGGCGCTGGGGGACGGCGTCGGCCTGGCCGCCACCGCCGCGGGCCGGGAACTGGCGTCCTCGCTGATCACGGTGGGGGACGACGCGCTGGCGGCGGAAGGGCTGCCGTTCCCGTTCGACTTCGAGGGCACGGCCAAGCGGCGGGTGCCCTTCCTGTC
>NZ_POUA01000647.1 GCF_003236385.1 Spongiactinospora gelatinilytica | reverse complement strand
CGGTGTAGGGTCGGGAGCTGGCGCGGTTGCTTCTCCTGACGGTAGGGCTCGGGGCCTGTCTTCCGCCGGTTTCCCGGTCGGCTGTGCCCTCCCCGATGACCATGACCAGGTTCATGGCTCCGTTTCCAGCTCCCGCCGCATCGAACCGGGCGTGCGGTTCTCCCGCACCCGGCTCACCGACGTCGTTCACCGCCGGCATTCGGCCTCACCCGCCAGTCCTTGAAGGGCCTGGGCGAGGCGACGATTCCATACATGCCGATCAGGCCGAGTTCGTTCGGCGACAAGGTAACCAGTGTTCGCCAGCCGAACCCCTTGCTGGCACGGTGCCGCTTGCTGATGAACAAAGCGAGCCGCATCCGCGCATATTGCCTGATCTTGCTGAAGCGCTCGGCGGAGTGCCCGTACTTGAAGTAGGCCACCCAGCCACGCAGGAAGAGATTGACCTCTTCGGTGATCGCTTCAGGCCGCAACCGCCTGCGCCGGTCGGTGAGTTGCCGGATCCGGTCACGGGCACGCCGCATGGCCTTGCCCGCGGGCCGGCGGGCGAGGAAGACAAATGGTCGTTTGCCGTTGAAACCGGTCGATCGGACCAGCCGGTGGTGGAAGCCGAGAAAGTCGAAGCCTTCCCCGCCCACCTCCAGTCGCAGGATACGGGTCTTGGCCGTCTTGGGCTCCAGCCCCGGCTCGGCCAGCAGTTCGACCAGCCGGGCCAGGGCCCGTTCGGCTTGACTGCGCGACCAGCACATCACCGCGACATCGTCGGCGAACCGGACCATGACCCCGTCTGCTTCGTCCCATGCCCGATCAAGCCGGCGCAGGTAGACGTTGCACATGACGGGTGAAACGACCCCGCCCTGGGGCGTTCCGGTATCCGTTTTGCGCACCTGCCCGTCCTCCATCACCCCAGCGCGCAGGATCGCGCGCAGGAGTTTCAGGAGCGACCGGTCACAGACGCGTTCCTCGATCGCCTGTATCAACGCATCGTGCGAAATCGCCGAGAAGCAGTTGGCGATGTCCGTCTCGACCACCCATCGGCGTCCCCGCCCGTGCTCGTCCATGAGCACCTGCAGGGCGTCGTGCGCTGAACGTTTCGGGCGGAACCCGAACGAGCAGTCCAGCATGTCCGCCTCGAAGACCGGTTCGAACACGATCTTCACGGCGGCCTGCACAACGCGATCACGAACTGCGGGAATCGATGACGGGCGCAGTTCCTCCCGCACCCCCGGCTTCGGGATCAGCACCCGCCGCGCGGGCAGCGGACGATAGCGTCCCTCCCGTAGTTCGCAGGCCAACTCGCCGAGCAGCCGGTCCACGCCGTACTCCTCGGCCTTGGCCAGGGTGACCTGGTCGATACCCGGTGCGCCGTTGTTGCCGCGCACCGTCAGCCACGCGCGCGCCAGGACGTCTTTGCGGTAGACCTTGTCCATCAACGCGTGGAATCGACGCCCGGGTTCGGCCTTGGCCGCCCGGTAGAGCGTGTGCTGCAAGGCTCGGACCGGATCTCGCGGACAACGTCCACCAGATCCCCCAGCGGCGGGGATAGCCGAAACGGCACTCACCAGGCCCCTCCTCAACAGTCGCACGCATCGACGAAGCAGTGGCCCTTCCCATCGCCGCCGGTTGTGTTGTCCGATCGGCTGGTAGCGGTACTACGGCCACCTCCGACGCCCACCCGGCCGGCCATCCACTTCCCGAGGTCATCGGTTATAGGACGCCACGCTCCGGCAACTCTTTCCGCACATCACCGGGCCGGGGAGGGCCTCCCCAGTTCCCGCCGTCACTATCGATGCGTTCCATGCCCCATACGCCGGGGAGTTCTTGACGGCTGCGCTTCCAGGCTCTTCACCGCGTCCATGGCCTTCGCCCTGATCTCGAAAGGCTCGGCTCTCCCTTGTCCCGCCCCGAAGGACGGCTGAGTAACGACGCCGCAGGCTTCGCTTCATGCTACGGACCGCATCCGTTGCTTCCCCTTGAAAGGGCCTTTGACGCTGGGCTTCGACCCCGCCCGTTCCAGACGAAACCGCCAGCCTGCTACCGGGCCTCCTGGCATCTACCCGGACCGGACTTCCACCGGCAAGCGACGACGAGCTTACGAACACAAGATGAGCCGCTATGTCACGGCTTCACCTCCGTTCTACTGGGCGCACGAAAAAGGCTCA
>NZ_POUA01000646.1 GCF_003236385.1 Spongiactinospora gelatinilytica | reverse complement strand
GTGCTGTTCGGGGTGGGGGTGTGGGTTGTGGGGTAAAGCGCGTGAATCCGGCAGGGGGATATTTCTGGAGCATTACCGCTGGGGCGACTCCGCCCCGGGCACCCGTCGAGCTGTAGTAACGTGCGTGCCTGGCTCAGGTCACAAGTTCGCAAATGGAGGAGTCGAAGGTGCCATCTCCTCGATCGGCGGGCCTGATCGTGGCGTTCGCGGTGTTGATTTCGCTGTTGCCTGGGGCGACCGGCCAGGCTGCGGTGAAGGAACCGCTTCCGGAGGAGAGTGCCACCCCGGGGGTCTCGATCAAGGTCGGCGATCAGTTGCAGGTGGAGGTGGCCGGTCCTGCCGGCCGTACGGTGCCGCGGTCCGTGTTACGGCCGGATCCGAAGAATCTCGCCGAGCTGCGCAAACAGGCGGAGCTGGCCGCGCGGGATCTGGAGGAGGCCACGAAGGCACTGGAAACGCGGCGGGCGCAGGTCAAGGAGGCGGACAAGGGGCTGACGGCGAAGCTGCGCGAGCTGCATCGGGCGGATCGTGCGCTGGCGGAGGTACGGCAACCGCTGTCGGATCTGGTGCAGCTCCTTTACCAGCAGGCGAGCGGCGGGGAGATCGCGCCGTTCGTCAGCGGGCGGTCGGATGAGGCGAGCCTGCGTGCGATGTCCAGTGTGTCGCAGCTTGTGGCGCAGCGGGATCAGGTGGTCGCGGATACCGGGCGACTGCTCGAAGGGCGGCAACGGCTCGCGGCCGAGGCGCAGGAACTGCGGTCGGACAAGCTGCTCGGCGAGGCGCAGATGGCGGTGGAGATCGACGTACTGCGCAAGCGTTCCGACAAGGTCGTGAAGTCGCTGACGCAGGCGCTTGTGAAGCTGGGCATCAAGATCGACAAGGTCGGGCGGGCGGCGCTGGCCTGTGACCCGACGAAGATCAAGTCAACGGACGACTTCCCCAACGGGCTGATTCCGGGCGCGTACCTCTGCCCGTTGCAGCAGAAGGGGGAGGAGTTGCGGGCGGATGCGGCGATCGCGTTCGTCAGCCTGAGCGAGGCGTACCGCAGGCAGTTCGGCAAGCCGATCTGTGTCACGGACAGTTACCGGAATCTGGCCGAGCAGCAGTCGATCTACTATCGGCGGCCGGGGTTCGCGGCAGTGCCGGGGCGCAGCAACCACGGCCTCGGGCTGGCGGTGGACCTGTGCGGTGGGGTGCAGATCTCGGGGTCGCCGCAGTTCAGGTGGCTGGAGGCGAACGGGAAGCAGTACGGCTGGATTCACCCTAAGTGGGCCTACAGCAACCCGTTCGAGCCGTGGCACTGGGAGTACGACCCCAAGGTGGGGTCGGTGCTGTAGTGGGCGGGTGGCCGGGTTGGGGCCGTTAGTCGGCCGGGGTGAGCTGGACCGTGCAGAAGGCGCAGCGGGTGGCGGCCTTGGGGACCTCCGAACGGCATTCGGGGCATTCGCGGGTGGTGCTGACCTCGGCGCGGCGGAAGCGGGCGCTGAGCCGTTCGTACGGTGAGACCACCAGGAAGTAGACCACGGTGGCGACGATGGCGAACGAGATCAGGGCGTTGATGAACTCGCCGTAGCGGAAGACGGACTCGCCGACCGTGAAGGTGAGGCCCTTGAAGTCGGGCAGGCCGCCGAAGGCGGAGATCAGCGGGGTGAGCAGGTCTTCGACGAACGAGTTGACGATCGAGGTGAAAGCGGCGCCGATCACCACGGCGACGGCGAGCTCGATGACATTGCCGCGCATCAGGAACTTCTTGAACCCGCTCATGTGGCCTCCCCGGTTGACTGAGTGTTGGTTGGGCGGGGCGCAGTATATTACTCTCCGTATTTGCATGATCGCCTCATGGGCGCCGCCGTGGCCCGATCGTGATGGAGAGACGCCCGCCGCTCTGGGCCGCCGCGAGCTCGGCGGCTTGTGCCGAGGTGGTGGCGAGCACGATCAGCGCTCCGCCACCCGCGTTGGCCGATGAGGTGGCGGCGCGCTTGTGGGTGGTGATCACGCGGACGTCGTCGGCGACCGTCTGGGCCGGTGAGGCGGTGGCCGTGCCGTCCTGTCCCCAGCCGGTGCCGGCGGCGAGGACGTCGATCGTGTCGCCGGGGGCCAGCAGGGCGGCCGCCTCGGCGTCGGCGATGCGGACCGGAGTCGCGACGGTGCCCGGTGGGTGGGCC
>NZ_POUA01000645.1 GCF_003236385.1 Spongiactinospora gelatinilytica | reverse complement strand
CCGGCTCCGGCACCCCCACCGGCACCAGCACCTCCGGCCCCCCGAACTCCCGCGCCTGAACCGCCCGCATCTCGATCACCCTTCCGCCTGGAAATCTGGTCACCCGGCCAGCCTGCTACCTCAAGTTCACTTGAGGTCAACTGCCCCCGGCGTCTCTGACGATGGAAGTGGTACGGAAAAGAACGGGCCGCGGACGAACTAAAGAGCAGAACGTGACGCGGACGCCGACCATGAAATACATTTTTCTTACAGAGTTCATCGGCACCACGTTTCAACGGAATAGCGCGTCAGCCGGGCGCCCTCGAAGGTGACCGACCGTCTCCAAAACGGTCCCGGCCGCAGCCCTGGCACCGCGCGACAACGATCTACTCTGTTCCAACGCACCCAAACGACATACGCCTGATCCGATAATGTGACAGCGCCGCCGCCGTGAATTCAGTCCACCGGCAAGGCACATCCGCTGAACGCCTCCCAGGGCCGGCCGGGACCGCCTCCAAAACGGTCCGGCCACAGCCCTGGCGGCACACGGCGGCATTCTTCTTTATTGCGGATATCAATCCGCCAGAACCGGCCAGGTCAGGACCGGCGCGGACCCGCGTGCACATGCGCGCGTGCCCCTTGCAGCCCGAACAGGATGAGCAGCTCGACCACGCCGCCGTCCGCGCTGCCCACGGCCGCCCGCTCCGAGTGTCACCGGGCCACCTCGCAGATGCGCTCGGCGGCACGCGCCGTCTCCGTCGCCGTGGTGCCGTGGACGGTCGCGCCTTGGACTCTTCCCCAGCTGAAGTACCACCGGCCCGCCGCGTCGTGCCAGCTCTCGACCCTGATGAAGCCGCGCGCACCGACGACGCGCAGGATGGGCGTGTCCTGCGGCGGCAGGTCGATGGAGACGGGCATGTCGCGCGCTTCCAGTTCCCATGCCAGGTCCAGCAACCGGACCACACGCTCTCGCCCCCCGGGCTTCTCCAAACCGAAGACTATGCGCGTGCCGCGATCACCGGTAGCGCACCGGACAAGAGTTCAGACGAGGTCGAGAGCCGGGTGATCGCCCGAATGGAGCGGCAGGCTCGCCGGGAGCCACCTCAAAGCCTCTGGGCGATTCTCGACGAGGCCGTGCTCCGTCGCGAGGTAGGCGGGCCGACCATCATGCGTCAGCAGTTGCGACGCCTGCTCGACGACAGCGAGCGTCCGGACGTAACGGTCCAGGTGATTCCGTACTCCGCGGGTGCCCATCCGGGGATGCACGGCTCGTTCGTCATCCTCCAGTTCGCCGATGAGGATCACGAAATCGTCTATCTCGAAGCCAGTACGACCGACCTGTTCCTAGAGTCCAAGGGGGATGTGTACCGTTATAGGCGGCAGTTCGATCACCTACGTGAACAGGCCGCGACCCCCGTGGCCACTCGCGACCTCATCGCGAGTGTACTGGCCGACCTGAAGTGAGAGGAGCTGCGGCGATGCCGAGCGAAACCGACCTGAGCCGCGCGCACTGGCGGGTCAGCTCCTACAGCGGCGCAGATGGCAACTGTGTCGCCGTCGCCTTTCTGAACGGACGCGTGGCGATCCGGGACAGCAAGAACCCCGACGGTGGCACCCTGATCTTTACCACCGCCGAATGGCAGACCTTCCTGGGAAATCTGCGTTCGGGAGGCCCTGAACCCCGCTAGATTTCCTCGCCGGCCGCAGTTCCATACGCGCCGCCGATGATCGGCGCCACTTCGCCGCCGTCACATTTGCCTCTGACGTTGGCGTCAGGTTTCAACCTGACGCCCGTGAAAAGCTCGCGAGTCGCACAGGCTCTGATGCTTTGCGCAGGTCTTGTCCTGGCGCTGCTCACCACCGGCGGCGGGTCCGCATCCGCTGCCGCTGTCACGCCTCCCACTGGCAAGTACGCCCCGCTCGACCGGCCGGGCCCCCGGTTGTCCGTGCCCCGCGCCGAGCTGGCCGCCGCCGTGACTGCCGACTCGGAGTTCGGAGAAGACGTCCGGCAGGAGATCATCGCCCGCCTGATGCCCTTGATCGAGGCGCACACCACCGAACACATCCTGCGCGACGCCGACGCCTACCTCAGCTTCCTCACCACCCAGCCCGAGGGCAGCACCGGCCCGGTCGCGGTGACCGGCTACTGCTTCGGCGGCCTCCTGGCGATGCACACCGCCGTGGCCCACCCCACCC
>NZ_POUA01000644.1 GCF_003236385.1 Spongiactinospora gelatinilytica | reverse complement strand
CCCGCACCGCCGTCGACATCGCCCCCCAAACAGTGGCCCGCCTGCGCCACGCCCACGACAACATCATCGGCATCAAAGAGACCACCAAGGACTTCGAACACTTCTCCCGCGTCCTGCACCTGTGCGGCCGCGACTTCCTGATGTGGTCCGGCATCGAACTCCTGTGCCTGCCCCTGCTGGCCATCGGCGGCGCCGGCTTCATCAGCGCCGCAGCCAACCTCGCCCCCGCCACCGTGGCCCGCATGTACACCGCCTACACCACCGGCGACCACACCACCGCCCTGGACCTGCACTACGCCTTGCACCCCCTGGTCGACCTGCTGTTCGTCGAGACCAACCCGGCACCCGCCAAATGGGTCCTGCACCAGCGCGGCCACATCGCCTCCCCACACGTACGGCCGCCACTGATCACACCGACCGAGCCCGGCATCGCCCGGATCAACGAACTGCTGCAGCTAAGTGAGGGACTCCAGTGAAGAGGCTGGAACACTACATCGGCGGCCGGCACGCGCCGAGCCGCTCGGGCGAGACGTTCACCGCGCTCGACCCGACGACGAACGAACCGCACCTGGAGGTGGCCGCGGGCGGCGCGGCCGACGTGGACGCCGCCGTGAGCGCGGCGCACAAGGCGTTCACCGACGGGCCGTGGCCGCGGATGACCGGCGACCAGCGGGCCGCGGTGCTGCGCAGGATCGCCGCCGCCATCGAGGTCAGGGACGACGAGATCGCCGCCCTGGAGTGCCGGGACACCGGTCTGCCCATCACCCAGGCCAAGGGCCAGGCCAAGCGGGCCGCGCACAACTTCCGCTTCTTCGCCGACGTGATCACCACCATGGGCGAGGACGTCTACCGGGTGGGCGACGCCCAGCTCAACTACGTGGTGCGCAAGCCGGTGGGCGTGGCCGGGCTGATCACGCCCTGGAACACCCCGTTCATGCTGGAGACCTGGAAGCTCGCCCCCGCCTTGGCGGCCGGCTGCCCGGTGGTGCTCAAGCCCGCCGAATGGTCGCCGCTGTCGGCGAGCCTGCTCCCGCAGATCATGGAGGAGGCCGGGCTGCCGGAGGGCGTGTTCAACCTCGTCCACGGCATCGGCGAGGACGCGGGCGCGGCCCTGGTCGCGCACCCCGACGTGCCGGTGATCTCCTTCACCGGGGAGAGCGGCACCGGCCAGACCATCATGCGCAACGCCTCGGCGCACCTGAAGACCCTGTCGATGGAGCTGGGCGGCAAGTCACCACTGGTGGTCTTCGAGGACGCCGACCTCGAACGGGCGCTGGACGCGGCGGTGTTCGGGGTCTTCTCACTGAACGGCGAGCGCTGCACGGCCAGCTCCCGGGTCCTGGTGCAGGACACGGTGTACGAGGAGTTCGTGAACCGGCTGGCCGAGCGTGCCGCCCGGGTGCGGGTGGGCGACCCGGACGACCCGGCCACCGAACTGGGCGCGCTGATCCATCCCGAGCACTACGAGCGGGTGATGGAGTACGTGCGGATCGGGTCGGCCGAGGGGGCGCGGCTGGTGGCCGGCGGCTCCCGGCCCGAGCACCTGCCTTCGGGGAACTTCCTGTCGGCCACCGTGTTCGCCGACGTCACACCGGGGATGCGGATCTTCCAGGAGGAGATCTTCGGGCCGGTGGTCAGTGTCACGCCGTTCACGTCGGAGACCGAGGCGATCGAGCTGGCCAACGCCACCCGCTACGGCCTGGCCGCCTACCTGTGGACCAACGACCTGCGCCGGGCGCACCGGCTGGCCCGGTCGATCGAGGCGGGCATGCTGTGGGTCAACTCCCAGAACGTGCGCGACCTGCGCACGCCGTTCGGCGGGGTGAAGGCCAGCGGCGTGGGCCGCGAGGGCGGCCGGCACAGCATCGACGTCTACACCGAGTCGCACATCGTGCACGTGGCCACCGAGGACCTGCCGGTGCCACGGTTCGGCGCGGCCTGACCGGACACGCCGCTTCCCCTCCCCGGCGGTCGCCGGGGAGGGGAAGGGGTCGATCAGACGCGCTGCCAGAGCGACGGCACGTTCGGCGGCTCCCAGCCGGTCAGGGCGGTGTGCGCCTGCAGGCACCGGTAGGTGGCGCCGTTGTAGATCGCCTGGTCACCGGCGCCGTAGGAGGTGCCGGAGGCCCAGTTGCCCGCGGGCCCCTGGGTCGGCGTCACGGTGGGGGTGGGGGTCGGCGTCGGGT
>NZ_POUA01000643.1 GCF_003236385.1 Spongiactinospora gelatinilytica | reverse complement strand
CACCACACCCGCCTCGGCCCCCCACCGGCCGCCTCTTCCTGAGGGCCGGGGCGAGCCGGTCACGTGAGCGCGGCCTCCTCGGAGGTGGCCGCGCGGCTCAGCCGGCCCGCGTTGGCGACCAGGTCTTCCAGAGCCGGGTGCGCCGAGGCCGCGTGCATGTACGCGTACCTGATGGCGGTCCACTCCTCCGCCGCGCCCTCGGCGAGTTCGTCGAGGCGC
Organism: Spongiactinospora gelatinilytica; assembly: GCF_003236385.1. Taxonomy (GTDB): domain Bacteria; phylum Actinomycetota; class Actinomycetes; order Streptosporangiales; family Streptosporangiaceae; genus Spongiactinospora; species Spongiactinospora gelatinilytica. Next base: position 1,979 of record NZ_POUA01000643.1, on the reverse strand, counting down.
TGCGCGGTCAGCTCCTCGACGTGGGTGGCCAGGGTGTCCATCGCCTGGTCGAGGTCGTCCGGGATCCCCTCCGAATCGCCCGTGCGCACGGCGTCCGCCGCCCCCGAGAGGCGGTCCGCGACCGCGTCCAGCACGGCGGCCGTCGGCCCGGCCTGGTCCTCCTCGCCCGGCACCGGGGCCGGTACCGCGTACAGGGCCAGCGCGTCCGCCCTGATCCGCGCCGCGTGCTCGACCGTGTCCCGCAACGCCCGGGGCACCGCGCCGCCGGGCTCCTTCGCCAGCCGTTCCAGCGACTCGTCGAGCCGCCGCGCCGACTCGGCGGCCTCCTCGACCTGCTCGGCGACGCTCGCCCGCTGCCGCTCGACCAGCGCCCGCACCAGCCGGGCGTGCTGGTCGAGCAGCGCCGCCACCCGCCCGGACATCCGCACCCGCTCGCCCCTCGGCCACAGCAGCCGCGCCGCGCCGACCACCGCGACGCCGCCCGCCACGGCGAATCCCACCCGCCAGACGGCCGCGTTCCACGACAGCGGCATCGCGTAGTCGGCCAGCAGCAGGCCGAGCGGCGTCGCGAAGACCGTCCACCAGTTGAAGCTCAGCGTGCCCAGCGCGTAACCCACCACCGCCAGCCCGGCGATGACCAGCGCCAGCGTCACATGCCCCGGGGTGAGCGCCAGCATGAACGCCGCCGCCGTCGCCCCGGCCGCCATGCCGAGCACCGGGAACAGCAGCCGTTCCACCGTGTCGCCGAAGGTCGGCCGCAGGCTGGCCACCACCGTCACCACGAACCACTTCCCGTACGGCTCGTGCGTGACCTCCGCCAGTGTGACCGCCGCCACCGTCACCACCGCCAGCCGGGCCGCGTAGTGCTCCATGCGCTGGCCGTGACGGCGGCGCCCGCCAGGCCGTCGCGTGAACCGTGGCAGCCGCGGCCCCACCGCCACGCCCTCCGCCGAGGTCAACGCCGCCGAGCGCACCGCGAGGCCGATCCGGTCCAGGCAGCGGCGGACCTGGCCGAGCAGCGCCGACACCGCCAGCGGCTCATCGCCCGACAGGGCGGCCCTCCGGATCGCCTGCACCCGGTCGGCGAACTTCGCCGCGCACGCCAGCGCCCTCGGCACCGCCATCGCGCTGTCCTCGGTCATCGCCTCGCGCAGCGCCCGGGCCTGCGCGCCGGTCGCGGTGTCCAGGTCCTCGACCCAGTCGCGGCGGTCGGTGAGGCCGGTGACGCCGTCGCGCAGGATGTGCAGGGCGACGGTCTCGTGGAAGATCCGGGTGAGCGCGTCGAGCATCCGGCCGGGGCCGGGGTCGTCCTCGTCCTCTTCCTCGCGTTCGACGGCGGTGTAGTGGGCGACCGCCGTACGGGCCTCGGCCAGGGCCTCCTCGGCGGCCTTGCGGCGTTCCTCCCACTCGCGTTCGGCCGCGGCGTCGCCCGGATCGGGCTGGAGCTCGGCCGCGTCGAGCAGGTCGGCGAGCGCCACCCCGGCCGTCTCCAGGGACGCCCGCAGCGGCCTGAGCCTGCGCACGGGCCACGACAGCAGTACGACGGCGGTGATCCACAGGCCCCCGGTGCCCGCCAGCTCCATGTGGACCACGGCGCCGTAGGGAACCGGTCCCTGGAAGTAGCTCAGGATCAGCGCGAGCGTCGGCGGCAGGCCGATCATGGGCCACTGCGCGCCCGCGGCGGCGACCAGGCCGATCACCGGCACGGCGATCCAGGGGTGGGGGGCGAGGAGCGTGCCGAGGCCGGTGCCCAGCGTGACGAACAGGGTGCCGCGCAGGAGGCGCCGGGCCCGCCTGCCGTACGGCATGGCGGGGTCGTCGGCGAAGGCCGTCAGGTACGCGCCCAGGGCCGCCGTGGAGCCCTCCCTGATATGGCCGGTGAAGGTCCCGGCGAGCAGCAGCACGCCGATCGCCACGCCGCACAGCGCCCCGTACCCCCACGCCGGCCGCCCGGAGACCCGGAACGCCTCCCGCACCGC
>NZ_POUA01000642.1 GCF_003236385.1 Spongiactinospora gelatinilytica | reverse complement strand
CCACCGAACGCCCCCAGCGCGCACACCACGGTCACCCGGCCGCCCCACCGCCGCGCCGGCCACGGCGCCGCCGCCGCGCCCAGCGCGTTGGCCACCGCCAGCGGCGTGAGCGCGAGCCCCGCCTGGAACGGGCCCAGCCCACCGGCGAGCTGGAAGGACTGGGTGAGGAAGAACAACAGCGCCGTGTAGCATCCGAAGCAGGCCAGTACGCACACCGTCGCGGCGGTGAACCGGCGGTCGGCGAACAGCGACACGTCCAGCAGCGGATTCGCCGAACGCCGCTGCCGCCGCACGAACGCCGCCAGCAGCGCCAGACCCGCGGCCCCGGTGATCGCCGCCATCGGCGAGGGGTGCTCCCCGGCCTGCTTGACGGCGTAGACAGCGAGTCCCAGACCGGCGATGGAGATCACCGCGTCGGCGGCGTTCCAACGGCGCGGGGCCGGGTCCCTGGACTCGGGGATCAGCCAGGCGCCCGCCAGCAGCGCGACGCCCACGATGGGCACGTTGATCAGGAACACCGCGCCCCACCACCAGCGTTCCACCAGCGCGCCGCCCAGGATCGGGCCGACGGCGGCCCCAGCGCTGTGCGCCGCGGTCCACACGCCGATGGCGACCATCCGCTCCCGTCCATCGGTGAAGACCCACCGGATGATCGCCACCGTGGACGCCATGATCATCGCCGCCCCGACGCCGAGCAGCACCCGGGCACCGATGAGCTGTGCCGTCGTACCCGACACCGCGGCCAGCGCAGAAGCGGTACCGAACACCGCGAACCCGGCCAGCACCATCCGCTTCCTGCCGAACCGATCGCCCAAGGTGCCGCAGGTCACCAGCAGCGCGGCCACCGTCAGCGAGTAGACATCGACGATCCACAGCAGCGCGCTCGCTCCGGGCATCAGCTCCTCGGCCAGGGTCGGCAGGGCGACGTGCAGCACGGTCAGGTCGATTCCGACCAGGAACAGGCTCGCGCACATCACCGCGAGGACCGCCCACTTGCGGGGGCGTGGGGCGACCTGGGGCTGATGGGGGATTTCGTCTCGCCGCATGCCCCTAGCCTGGAGACACCGCTATGGAACCCACAAGTACAGTCATTCTTGTGACATAGTGCCGCCTTGTATACCAATGGAGGTCAGGGGGATGCGCACCAACCTGCGGGACAAGCCGGACAACTGCCTGGTCGAGGTCGCCATGGAGATCCTCGGCGGCCGCTGGAAGCTGGCCATCGTCTACAAGCTGCTCCAGCGCACCCACCGGTTCGGCGAACTCCGGCGCGAGCTGAACGGCATCACCCAGCGGATGCTCACCCGTCAGCTTCGCGAACTGGAAGGGGACGGCATCGTCTCGCGCACGCTCTACCGCGAGGTACCGCCCCGAGTGGAATACTCGCTCACCGACACGGGCAGAAGGCTCGAACAGATCGCCCACCTGCTCGACGAATGGGGCAGATGGTATCTCCAGCACCACCCCGATGGCACTTTCACAACGGCTGCTAAAGGAGATGCTTCATCGGAATGAATCCGACGGCCTCCTGGCGTACCGCCGCCGCGAAACCGGATGGAATCCGGCGCCGGCCACAGCCGGAAGCGACAGCCGTGGCAACGCCGGATTCCATTCCTGGCCTTGCCGAAACCTTGCCGAACCTCAGTACCGGTTCACCTTGGCGGCGATCGTCAGTCCCAGTACGCGAGGGCGTTGCGTCCGGTCGCCTGGATACGCGTGCAGAAGTAGTTCGGGGGAGCCAGCTTGAGGTCGATCTGGCAGGCCCTGGCGCCGGCGGCGGTCCCCGGATAGGTCTTGACGATGACCATGACCTTTGCCGAGGCCGGACCCGATCCCAAAATCAGGGCGGCGGCAGTCGTTGCGGTGACGATGGACATCATTCTGACGATCCGCTTCATAGCTGGTCCCTCTCTTGACAGGTGACTTTGAAAGATCATTACACGGACATAAGTTCCACCACCTCTTGCAAGATCGTGAAATATCTCATATCCCCAAATGTCACATCCGGGGCGCCGAATCCATTCCATGGAGGGGGCCGTACTGCCTCACCGTCGCACCACCACCACCGCCTGAGTGCGTGTTTGAGAAGATCGTTTAGAGCTCAAGGGCAGATGTAGCGGGGTTGGCGTCGTGCGGGTCCGCCCCGGGTGAGGCGGCGGGCCATCCCCGCGATGGCGGCCCAGCGGATCAGCGCCTCGG
>NZ_POUA01000641.1 GCF_003236385.1 Spongiactinospora gelatinilytica | reverse complement strand
GACGGCGAGGCCGGCGATGACGATGTTGAACTCGCCGCGGGGGATCATCGCGATGCCCGCCCGGGCCTGGCCGGCCTTGGCGATGCCGGCTCGGCGGGCGGCGTACGCGCCGGTCAGCAGTTTGGTGATCAGGCTGACCGCGGCGAGGGCGGCGGCGAGGGCGGCGACCGGGGGGATCGCGCCGGGGTCGGTCTGCATGCCGAAGAAGACGAAGAAGACCGCGGCGAACAGGTCGCGGATGGGGGTGAGCAGGGCGCGGGCGTCCTCGGCGAGTTCGCCGGACAGGGCGATGCCGACGAGGAACGCGCCCACGGCCGCGGAGACCTGGAGCTGCTGGGCGATGCCGGCCACCAGCAGCGTGAGCCCGAAGACCTTGAGCAGCAGGACCTCGGAGTTCGGGCTGGCCACGAACCACTCGATCGCCTTGCCGTACCTGAGGGCCACCAGCAGGACGACGCTGACCGTGCCGAGCGCGATGGCCACCGTGACGGCCCCGCCGATCAGGCTCACGCCGGCCAGGATGGCGGTGAGGATCGGCAGGTAGAGGGCCATGGTGAGGTCTTCGAAGACGAGCAGGGAAAGGACGACGGGCGTTTCCCGGTTACCGATCCAGCCGAGGTCGGACAGTACCTTGGCGGTGATGCCGGAGGAGGTCGCGTACGTGACGCCGGCCATGGCGACGGCGGCGACCGGGCCCCAGCCGAGCAGCAGCGCCGCCGCGGCGCCCGGGGCGGCGTTGAGCACGAGGTCGACGATCCCGCCGCGGGCGTTGCCGCGCAGGCTGCTGACGAGTTCGTCGGCGTTGTACTCAAGGCCGAGCGTGAGCAGCAGCAGGATGACGCCCAGTTCGGCGCCGACCGAGATGAACTCCTCGCTGGTCGCGAGCGGGAGGAGGCCGCCGTGGCCGAACGCGAGACCGGCCACCAGGTAGAGGGGGATGGGGGAGATCCCGGCTCGCAGCGCGAGAGCGCCGAGCACGCCGAGACCGAGGATCACGCCACCGAGTTCAAGAAACAGTATGGCAGTGTGCAACAGCCGACCTATCCGTTGGCCAGGATTTCGGCGACGGCCGCCGTGCTGTCCGGGCTGCCCACGACCACCACGACGTCATCGGCCGCCATCACGAAGTCCGGGGTCGGGCTGGCGATGACCCGGCCGCCACGCACTATGGCGACGATGGAGGCCCCGGTGCGGGTGCGTACGCGCGCGTCGCCCATGGGCCGTCCCGCGTACGGTGTGTCCGCGAGGATGGGGTACTGGAGGCTGACCAGCCCTTCGACCTGGCGGTGCAGGTCGTTGAGGCGCTGCACGATGCGTGGGGCGCCGAGGAGTTCGACGAGCGCGTCGGCCTCCTCGTCGTTGAGTTTGACCGCTTCGCAGGCTTGGTCGGGGTCGTCCTTGTCGTAGATGATCAGGTCGCGCCGCCCGGTGCGGTGGCTGACCACGCCCAACCGGCGTCCGGATCGGGTGGTGAACTCGTGTTTCAACCCGATTCCTGGCAGGGCGGTCTGCTCGATCTCCACCGGTTGGCCTTTCCATCCCGTCATGGCTCGTACCGCCGTTCACACTATCGCGAGTAAATCATCCGATGTCATGGCATAGCCATCCAAAACCACCCAGACCTGTCGGGTCGATCAGTTCGGCCTCCTCGCCCGCCCTCGCCAGCGCGCGCAGGTATTCGCGGGGGGCGGTGTGGGCCAGTTCGATCGGTGGGCGCGCGCCGGTGAGGCCGAGTGCGCGCAGCGCTTCGCGCTGGGTGGTGAGGCGTGTCACGGTACGGCCGGCGGGGGCGGTCGCGGCGCACGAGTCGAGGGCGACGTGGGCGGTGATGTCGCAGGAGCCGTCGGGGATCGGCGGCACGAGGGTGCCGTCGCGATATCCACAGAGCGTGCCGCAGGGCGGACGGTTGTCCACAGGGTGTGCATAATCCACGGCGATGGCCCGGCCCCGCGTCAGCCTGCCTAGCACGGACGCCCACGCCTCGTCCCTGGTCCGGCCGATCTCCGCGCGCCGGCCGGGGGACAGCGGCCACCAGCGTTCCAGCCAGGCGAGGTCGGCGGGCTCGGGGGGCGGGCCGAGCCGTTCCCGGCCGGTGGCGGGATCGACCAGCACGATGCGCGGGCCTTCCGTGGTGCCCTCGGCCCTGGCTCTTATACAAATCT
>NZ_POUA01000640.1 GCF_003236385.1 Spongiactinospora gelatinilytica | reverse complement strand
GTGTTCGGGCGGGGCGATTCTGTCGGTGAGGGCCGCTAATCTGCGCAGCGTGATCGATCGGTGGAGCCGTGATCAAGTGCTGGAGCTCGCCCCCGACGCCCCCTCGCGCAAGGCCGCACAAGGTGTGGCCGCGCCCGGGAAGTGGCCGGTGTCCGGGGTGGCGTCCGAGGTGGTGTGGGGCGAGTGCAAAGGGAGCGGCGCGACCCCGTACCACGCCTGCGTCGACCTGTCCGAGCCCGCCTTCAAGTGCAGTTGCCCCAGCAGGAAGTTCCCGTGCAAGCACGCGGTCGGACTCCTGCTGCTGTGGTCGGCCGGTGGCGTGCCGGAGGCGGAGGGTCTGCCACCGTGGACGGCGGAGTGGATGGCCCAGCGTCAAGACCGCGCCGACCGGCGCGCCGCCGCCGCCGTCGCGGCCAAGACGACGGCCGAGGCGAGCGGCCCGCACGACCCCGACCCCGCGCGGGGGCGCGAGCAGGCCGACGCACGGGCGGCGCAGCGCGAGCGGCGGGTCACCGCGGGTCTGTCGGAGCTGGAGCGATGGCTGACCGACCAGATCAGGCAGGGCATCGCGGGCACCCGCACCTCCGGCTTCGGACACTGGGACGACCTGGCCAAGCGCCTTGTGGACGCCCAGGCCACCGGTGTGGCGAGCGCGGTCGGACGGCTCGCGGCGGTCCTTTCCGGCGACGACTGGCCGGCGCGCCTGGTGGAGGAGTACGCGCTGCTGCACTTGCTGGCCGTGGCGCACCGGCGCGAGCCGGGCGGCGACCTCGGGCTGACGGTCAGGTCCCGGGTGGGTTTCCCGGTCTCGCGCGAGGAGGTGCTGGCCGGGCCCGCGGTCCGCGACGAATGGCACGTCCTCGGCAGGCGCGACACCGAACAGGACCGGCTGATCGCCCGCCGGGTCTGGCTGCGCGGGCGCGCCACCGGGCGCCCGGCCCTGGTGCTGTCGTTCGCGCCGATCGGGCAGCCGCTGGACGCCTCGCTGCCCACCGGCGGCGTGGTCGACGCCGACCTGGCCTTCTACCCGGGGTCCGGACCGCTGCGCGCCCAGGTCGCCGAGCGTCACTCGATGCGCAACGGGGGCGAGCCGCCCGGGGTTTCGATCTCGGCGGCGCTGTCGGAGGTGGCCGGGGCGCTGGCCGCCGATCCGTGGCTGGACTCCTGGCCGGTGGTGCTGGCCGGGGTGGTCCCGCTGCGCGGCGGGGCGCGGTGGCTGCTCGGCCACCCCGGCCAGGCGGAGGGCTGGCCGCTGGCCGGCGGGAGCCCGCCGTGGCGGCTCGTCGCGGCCTCCGGCGGTCACCCGCTCACGGTCGCCGCGGAGTGGACGCCGCGCGGGCTGGTCCCGCTTTCGACCCATGACGAGGAAGGGCAGGTGATCGTGCTGTGAGCGGGGTGTCCGAGCACTCGGGAGCGGAATGGCCGGAGATCGTCTCGGCGGCCCTGGTCGGTACCGACCGCAGGCCGCCGTACGACCCGGCGGACGGCGGAGATCCCGCCGTGGAGCTGCTCGAACGCGCGGCGGTGGAGACCGTCCGCAGGCGGGCGGGTCAGCGGCTCAGCAGGGGCGAGCCGCTGCCGCCCGCAGCGGCCGAAGACCGTCCGGCGGTCTCCAGGGCCGCCGCCGACCGGCTGGCGCGCATTCTCGGCGGCGAGCACGCCCGGCTGCTGCCGGAGTGGCTGGCCGAGGCGGCCCGGCGGGGCCTGCGCGTCCCCCCGCACCTGCTGCCCGAACTCCTCGACCACGCGGCCAAGGACCGCTCGATCCGCCCGCATGTGGCCGCCCTCGCCGGCCGTCGCGGCCGCTGGCTGGCCACCCTCCACGACGCCTGGCCCTTCCTCGCCAAAGAGCTCACCACCCCACCGCCGGCCCCCGCTGACCGCGTGGCTCCGGGTTCGGCTACGCCGGGGCGAGCGGATCACGCCGGGCCCGGCGTGGTGGCGGTCCCGGAGTCCGCGGCCCCCGCCGGTGGCGGCTTGCCCGATTCCGCCGGCTCCAGGGAGCCGGATGCGGGTACGCCGGGGCCGCCTGACCCTGTCGGACCGGGCACAGCGGTGGTGCCGGATGCCGCTAATCCTGGGGTACCGGACTCACGGGTGCCGGGGTGGAACGGCCCTACCGGGCCGGATCGGGCGGTAGGGCCCGATTCCGCCGGCCCCGGGGTGCGTAAGCGGGGTGATCTTGTTGGGCCGAGTACGCCTGGTG
>NZ_POUA01000063.1 GCF_003236385.1 Spongiactinospora gelatinilytica | reverse complement strand
TCCACCCCTTCACCGGGAAGGCACGAACCCCGTAGGGGGGCGCGCACACCATCCGTCCCCGCACACACCACCGAAGTGTGCGCACACTACTGGACCGAACGCCGTTCATCGACGGGTTGACGCCGCTCGTAGAGTCCCCTGACTGGGCACGTGTGAACCGGGGATGTGGTCATGGTGGCTGAGACGTGCGCCCGGGAGGCGCGTTTCGAGGTGTCCGGCGGGCCGGAGGCGATCGGCGCGGCGCGCCGGTTCGCCGGCCGGGCGCTGGCCCGCTGGGGGCTGGCCGAACTGACCGACGACGTGACGCTGATCGTTTCCGAGCTGGTCACCAACTCCCTGGCGTACGGGAAGGGGCCGATCACGCTGACCCTGCGCACCGACGGCCGCACCGTGCGCGGGGAGGTCGGCGACCACGGCTCGGCGCTGCCCACGCTGCTGCCCGCCGACCTGTTCAACGAGCACGGCAGAGGGCTGATCCTGGTCAACGCCTACGCCGACGACTGGGGGGTCGAGCCCTGGCCGCACGGCAAGTCGGTCTGGTTCGTCCGCCACGCCGAGCCGGTGGGCGCCCTGGTTCCGCAGCCGACCTGACGCCCTCACGGATCGGGTGAGGTCGTGAGGCCGCGCAGGCCCGCGATGAGGGCCTTCGAACCGGGCACGGCGCCGGGGTCGATGAGCGACTGGACGATGAGGCCGAGGATCAGCGCCTGGGCCGCCGCGCCGACGCTCTCGCGTTCCTCGGGCCCGACCTGGTCGCGAGGCAGGCCGAGGAGCACCGCGGCGAACGACTCGCGGGCCGTGCCGCCGCCCTCGGCGAGCGCGGTCCGCATCCGCTCGTCGAACTGCGCCTGGGCGAACGCCTGGATGCTCGCCACCAGCAGGTCGCGCTCCCCGGGGATCGCGGCGAGCAGGTGGTCCAGCCACACCTCGAACCTGCGCGTCGGCTCGGTCTCGCTGGCGGCCTCGACGGCCGCTTCGATGGTGTCGCCCCACTCGCCGGTGGCCTCCATGATGGCGGCGTTCATCAGGTTGTCCTTGGACCCGAAGTGGTATCCGATGGACGCCAGGTGCGCCCCGGACGCGGCGGCGATGTCGCGTGCGGTGGTCCGCGCGTAGCCCTTATCGGCCAGGCAGCGCCGCGCGCCCGCCAGCAAGTCGTCCCGTTGGCTCATGGCGTCCGATCCTAACGTACTTGAACGTACGTACGTTTTGACGTCCGATTTGTACGTACGTACGATAATCGCCATGACCGTCGATTCCCGCGCGAGCGGCCGTACCCGGGCAGGGCTCGCCGTACTCCTCCTGCCCGCCCTGCTGACCTCGATGGACATCTCGGTGCTGTTCGTGGCCGCGCCCGCCATCGCCGAGGCTCTGGACCCGAGCGCCACCGAGTGGCTGTGGATGATGGACGTCTACGGCTTCGTGCTCGCCGGGCTGCTGATCACCATGGGCGGGCTGGGCGACCGGTTCGGCCGCAGGCGGATGCTGCTGATCGGGGCCGTGATGTTCGGCACGGCGTCGGTGGTGATCGCGTACGCGCCGACCGCCGGGGCGCTCATCGCGGCCCGCGCGCTGCTGGGCGTGGGCGCGGCCACGCTCGCGCCGTCCACGCTCTCGCTGATCCGGCACATGTTCGCCGACGACGCGCAGCGCCGTACCGCCGTCGCGTCCTGGACGGTGGCCTTCACCGGGGGCGCGGTCGCCGGGCCGATCATCGGCGGCGCGCTGCTCGAACACTACTGGTGGGGCTCGGTCTTCCTGATCAACGTGCCGGTGATGCTGCTGCTCCTGGCCGCCGCGCCGGTGCTGATCGGCGAGTACCGGCCCCCGAGCGGCGGCGGGGGCTTCGACCTGCCCGGGGCGGCGGCCTCGCTGGTGGCGGTGCTGGGGCCGGTGGTCGCGGTCAAGCGGCTCACCGAGTACGGGCCGGACGCCGCCGGCGCGGGTGCGTTCGCGGCCGGGCTGGCCGGCGCGGCCCTGTTCGCCCGGCGGCAGCGCCGCGCCCGGCACCCGCTCATCGACCCGGCCCTCTTCCGGCGACCCGCCTTCGGCGCGGCGCTGAGCGCGAACACCGTGATCGCGCTCGCCTCCACCGGGCTGGGGTTCCTGGCGTTCACGTTCTTGCAGACGGTCCACGGGCTCGGCCCGCTCCAGGCCGCGCTGTGGGCGACGCCGACGTTCCTGGGCACGCTGGCCGGGGCCACCGCCGCCGGTCTGGCCGCCGCCCGCGTCCGCACCGGGTCGCTGATGACCTGCGGGCTGCTCGTCGGGGCCGCCGGGTTCGCGGGCATCGGCGTGTTCGGCGCGACCTCGCTGCCGCTCCTCATCGCCGGATACACGGTGCTCACGTTCGGGATCGGGATCGTCGGCGCGCTCGCCAACGACCTGGTGCTGGCCACCGCCCCGGCGGACCGCGCGGGGGCCGCGTCGGGCATCTCCGAGACCGGGGTCAAGCTGGGCGAATCCCTGGGCATCGCGATCCTCGGCACGGTCTCGGCCGTCATCTACCGGAACGCGATGGGCCCGGGCGCGGACCCGACCGTGGCCGCGGCGCTCGCCCGCTCCCGCACGCTGGCCGAACCCGCGGCGAGCGACCTGCGACGGGCCGCGTTCGACGCCTACACCCAGGGGTTCACCGTCGCCGCCTTCGCGGGCGCCGCCGTACTGACCGCCGTGGCCCTGATCACCGCGCTCCCGCTCCGCCGCCACACCCGCCCAGGCCGGACCGGAACACCCACCCCCGAGCCGGTTCGCTGACCCGCCTCGCTACCCGGCGTGGGCGCGCAGCCACTCCAGCGCCGAGGCCGCGCCCGAGAGCGCCGAGATGTGCCCGTCGCCGGGCGTGAGCCGTAGTTCGGCGGACGGGCAGCGGCGGGCCAGCCACTCGCCGTGCGCGCCGGGGGCGATCCGGTCCTGGCCCCCGTGCAGCAGCAGTACCGAGGCGCGCACCTCTGCCGGGGCCGCGCCCCAGGGGGCGACGTAGGCCAGGTCGTCGCCGATCAGGCCGGTGGACCCCGGTGCGGACCCGGCCTCGGCCACGCCGTTCAGCCACGCCCACTCACCGGCCGGCGCGGCGTGATCGGCGGGCGTGAACATCTCCGGATCGAACTCCGCCGCCGCCTCGAACCGCGGAGGCCAGGTCGCGCCCCGGCGCGGGGGTCGATCCGCCGTAGCCGGGACGGTCGTAGGAGACCCACCGGACGCCGAGCCGGGCGGCGGCGGGGAACAGCGGCTCCGGGGGCGTGCCGACGTTGGGCGTGCCGTGGTGCCAGATCACCGTGAGGCGTTCGCCCGGATCACCCGGTCCGCCCGGATCTGCGTCATAGGCGCGCAGCACGCCGCCGCCGGGCACCGCCACGTCGAACTCGGTCAGCCCCGCGCGGCTCACCAGCGGTTTCCCGTGATGCGTTCGTACGCCTCGATGTAGCGGTCGCGGGTGGTCGCGACGATGTAGTCGGGGACCTCGGGGGCGGGGCCCTGTTTGTCCCAGCCCGTCCCAGCGGCCCAGTCGCGCAGGTACTGCTTGTCGAAGGCGTACTGCGGGCCGCCCGGCCGCCAGCCGGCGAGCGGCCAAAAGCGCGAGGAGTCAGAGGTCAGGACCTCATCGCCGAGGGTGAGCACGCCGTTGTCGTCCCAGCCGAACTCCAGTTTCGTGTCCGCGATGATGATCCCGCGCTCGCGCGCGATCTCGGCCCCCCGCCCGTAGACCGCGAGCGTCAGCCGCCGCAGGTCTTCAGCGACCTCCGGCCCTTCCTGGGCCATCACGTCGTCGAGCGTGATGAACTCGTCGTGCTCGCCCATCTGCGCCTTGGTGGTGGGCGTGAAGATCGGCGAGGGCAGCCGGGAGCCCTCCTCCAGGCCGTCCGGCAGCGCGACCCCGGACACCGCGCGGTCCCGCTCGTACTCCTTGAGCCCCAGCCCGGCGAGGTAGCCCCGGGCGATGCACTCGACCTGGATCATCCGCAGCCGCCTGCACCGCACGGCCCGCCCGGCGAACTCCTCCGGCACGTCGGTGGCCGAGATCACGTGGTTCGGCACGACGTCCGCCAACTGCTCGAACCACCACAGGGAGAGCCGGGTGAGGACCTTGCCCTTGTCCGGAATGGGCGTCGGCAGGATCGCGTCGTAGACCGAGACGCGGTCGGAGGCCACCAGGATGATGTCCCCCCGGTCCTCGTAGACGTCGCGTACCTTGCCGGAGTGGAGAAGCTTCACTGCGCCCCCTGCTTGTCTCTGAGCCGTAGCCGTGCGCGGACCCGCCGGGGTCCGGAGCGCACGCGTAGCTCAGGCTAGCCCTTTCGTTCCGCGGTCATTCCGCGGGCGACGGATCGGTGGACAGGGTTTCGGCCAGGGCCCGCATCACCCCGACGTACTCCGACAGCACCTCGTCGTCCACGGTCGACTTCACCAGGCTGACCGCCACCGCCGCCGTCGTGGTCGAGGCCCCCGGCACCGTGATGGGCACCCCCAGGCACACCATCCCCGGCGCGGTCTCCTCGTCGTCGATCGCGTACCCGCGGTCACGGGTCTTGCGCAGGTCCTCGATCAGCAGGTCCACGTCCACGCCCGACGAGGACGGCAGCGAGTAGATCTCCCGGACCTCGGCGTCGCTCACCGTGCTCAGCGCCGCCTTGCCGCTGGCCGTCGTGTGCGCGGGCAGCCGCATGCCCAGGTGGTAGTTGACCGCCAGCGGCCGGTTGCCGGGGCGCTGGGCCAGGTAGACGACCTCGTGCCACTCGCGTACGGCGAGCACCACGGTCTCCCTGGCGTCCGGCAGCGCGTCCCGGCAGGCCCGCATGAACAGCGCGGGCAGCCCGCCGCGCGTATACCGCTCGGCGAGGGCGAGGATGCCCGGCCCGAGCATGTAGCGGCGTTCGGGGGTGCGGTGCGCGAGCCCGGCCTGGCGCAGGGTGGTGCAGATCGCCAGCGCGCTGCTCGGCGGCAGGCCGAGGGCGCGGGCCACCTCCGACAGCGTCATCCCCTCCGGGGCCGAGGCCAGCAGTTCCAAAATCCGCGCCGCCCTGGCGACGGAGGGCACGATGGCGGCGCCCTCCCGGGAACCTGCCATGTCCCTCACTCCCTCGCTGCTCGCTGCGGCGCTTCGGTCACCGCTGGCATGGTACGGCACCGCCTGTGCTTGACATTCTTCTACAGTTTCACATATATGAAAAAGATGTCAGCCATCTGAACGATCGGAGACCTCCCGGATGAGCATCGTCGATCACTTCGTCGCCGGACGGCCCTACACGGGCTCCGGGGATCGCCTCGGGCCCGTGTTCGACCCGGCGCTCGGCGTCGAGACCAAGCGGGTACGACTGGCCGCCCCCGCCGACGTGGACGCGGCCGTGACCGCCGCCACCGCCGCCTTCCCCGGCTGGCGGGACATGTCCTGGGCGCGCCGCCAGGAGGTGCTGTTCACCTTCCGCGAGGCGCTCAACCGGCGCAGGCGCGAGCTGGCGGAGATCATCACCGCCGAGCACGGCAAGGTGCTCTCCGACGCCGAGGGCGAGATCGCCAGGGGGCAGGAGGTGCTGGAGTTCGCGCTCGGCATGCCGCACCTGGCCAGGGGCGGCTACTCGGAGAACGTCAGCACCGGGGTCGACGCCTACACCGTGCGGCAGCCGCTCGGCCCGGTGGCCGTGATCAGCCCGTTCAACTTCCCGGCCATGGTGCCCATGTGGTTCTTGCCGATGGCCCTGGCCACCGGCAACACGGTCGTGCTCAAGCCCAGCGAGAAGGACCCTTCCGCGGCCAACTGGCTGGCCGCGCTGCTCGAGGAGGCGGGCCTGCCCGACGGGGTGTTCAACGTGCTGCACGGCGACAAGGTCGCGGTGGACGGCCTGCTGGACCACCCCGGCGTCCAGGCGGTGTCGTTCGTCGGGTCCACGCCGATCGCCCGGCACGTGTACGAGCGTGCGACCCGCGCGGGCAAGCGCGTCCAGGCGCTCGGCGGGGCCAAGAACCACATGCTCGTACTGCCCGACGCCGACCTCGACATGGCCGCCGACGCGGCGGTGAACGCGGCCTTCGGCTCGGCGGGCGAGCGGTGCATGGCGATCAGCGTCCTGGCGGTGGTGGACTCCGTGGCCGACGACCTGATCGGCCGGATCAGGGAGCGGATCGGCCGCATCAAGGTGGGCGACGGCCGCCGCGGCTGCGACATGGGACCGCTGGTGACCGGCGAGCACCGCGACAAGGTGACCGGTTACATCGACGAGGCCGAAAAGGACGGCGCCGAGGTGGTCGTGGACGGCCGCGGCGTGCGGGCCGACGGCCCGGCCGAGGGCTTCTGGCTGGGCCCGACGCTGATCGACCGCGTCGGCCGGGACTCCCGTGTCTACACCGACGAGATCTTCGGCCCGGTGCTGTCGGTGGTCCGGGTGCGCGACCTGGCCGAGGGCATCCGGCTGATCAACGACGGCGCCTACGGCAACGGCACCGCCGTCTTCACCACGAACGGCGGCGCGGCCCGCACCTTCCAGCGCGAGGTCCAAGCGGGCATGATCGGCATCAACGTGCCGATTCCGGTACCGGTCTCGTTCTACTCGTTCGGCGGCTGGAAGCAGTCGATGTTCGGTGACACCAAGGCGTACGGCGAGCAGGGCGTGCACTTCTTCACCCGGGAGAAGGCGGTCACCTCACGCTGGCCGGCGACCGGAACGCGGGAGTTCGACCTGGGTTTTCCGCAGAACGCCTGACCCTCCTCGCCGATATCTCGCTTGCCGTGAGCGCGCAGAGGCGTGAATATGAGCGGTGGGGATATGTTCGGGCGAGGGCATGGAAAAATATGGACAATAGGCGGCGAAATCGGAAAGTAACTTCGTCTGGCAGTAAGCAGGATACGCCGGACATCTCCGCTCGCGAAGGGGCGGACGACACGGTGGTGTGGGCGCGCTGGCAGGGCATCACGGCGATCATCGGCGCCGCGATCACGCTGGGTGGTGCGGGCTTCTTCCTCTACGACCGCTTCGCCGCGCCCAGCCAGGCCGCGCCACAACCGGTGCTACCGGGGGCGGTCCCGCCGCAGGGCGCCCATCCGAATTGCACGGTCAGGTCGATATGCCTGTGGCCTCAAGGGAAGTTCGGGGGAAAAGTCTGGATATGGTCGCCGGACGAGAGTCCGGCCGGCCGGATTCCCGCATATCTGCGCGATCACGTCGGATCGTTCGACGCCCAGACCGACGGATGTTTCGTGGACTCCGAACGACCGGAGAAGCGGCCGGTCTACGCCGGAGACTGGAGCGAGAAATACACGGACATCAATAGATTCGGCCGCCGAATGGACACCATCGCCGCCGGCTGCTGACAAATCCGGATTCCGGCAGAGCCGGGCCGCACACGCGGCCACCGGACCCTGCCGGCAAAGCCGGCGAGCACACCAGCGCTCACCGGCCCCCGTCAGGGCCCGTAGATGCTCGCTCAGGGCCGTCAGGCCGATCAGGCCCGTCACGATTGCCACGCCGTCAGGGGTCAGCGGGGCTCTTGGGGGCGCCGTAGGCGTGAAGGTCGGCCACGCCGCCGACGAAGCGGGCGTCGCCGATGTCCTCGTGTGGCTGGTCCGGTTCGGGCTTCCAGTCCGACACCTCGACCAGGCCCGGTTCCTCCAGCTCACAGCCGGCGAGCAGGGCGGAGATCTCCGCCCTGGAGCGGGGCGTGATCGGGGTGGCCGTGTTGCGGTAGATCGCCACGCCCTTGGCGACGGCCTCCGGCGCCATGCCGTCCAGGCAGGCGTGGCTGATCACGATCCGGCTGCCGGGGGCCAGACGGGCGCGCAGCCGGGCGACGATCGCGCCGGGGTCCTCGTGGTCGCCGACGAAGTGCAGGACGGCCACCGCGACGACCACGACCGGCCGCCCCAGGTCGATCAGCTCCGTGAGGATCGGCGAGTCGAGTATCCGGTCGGGCTGGCGTAGGTCGCCGTGGAGCATGGCCACTCCGGGGGCGTTCAGGATGGCCCGGCCATGGGCGATGACCGTGGGATCGTGATCCACGTACACCACGCGGGCGTCCGGGTTGACGGCCTGGACGACCTGGTGGACGTTCCGCTGGGTCGGCAGGCCGGAGCCGAGGTCGATGAACGCGTCGTAGCCGCGCCCGGCGAGATCCCCCGCCGCGCGGATCAGGAACTCCCGGTTGGCCCGGACCGACGCCTTGATCAGCGGCATCGTGTCCACCAGCCGGCCGCCCGCGTCGCGGTCGGGCGGGAAATGGTCCTTGCCGCCGAGCAGGTAGTCGTAGATCCGGGCGGCGTTCGGAACGGTCGGGTCGAAGACCGGCGACCCGGCCGGGATTCGCCCCGACGACGCCCCTTCCGACGCCGGCGCGGCCGACGTCAGGGCATCGGGCCGCGCGGGCGGCGGGCCGGCGGGCTGGGGGCCCGTCATGGGTAAACGAGAGGTCTGGAAATAGGAGTCATAGGAGTGCTGGGGCGATGGCGAGCCGGGCGCTGGGAGGCCGGCCGGTGTTCGGGGGATGCCGGTTGTCATCGAGGGACCTCTGGTGTGAAGGGAACGGCGGGCCGTCCGCTGTTGTTCAGATTCGCAATGCTCACCGACGCGCCTATGACACGACGGGAAGATTCGCTTCTCTGACCCTGGGAACCCTGTGACCAGCGCGTGTTCGAGCCGCCGGCCATACCGAGAACGTTAGCCGCATTACCCTCTCTTTGAGTAGGGAGTTTGTGGAACAGCCTGGATGTCCTGGATGATCGCAATCCAGTTGTATCACTACGGCCACTGCCGGAAAAAGACACTGCACGGCCCTTCACAACACCAGATCATTCCCGGGGTTGCGCGAGGCCGTTGATGCACACGCGGCGCGGGATGGCGCAGGGCCTGGCCCTGCGCCATCCCGCGCCGGGTTAAACGCCCGCCGGGTGCCAGACGGTCTTGGTCTCCAGGAAGGCCGTCATCCGGGAGGTGCCGGGGTCGGCGAGCCAGTCCGTCTGCTGCGGCCGCAGCACCCGCTTGAGGTTCTCCGCCGCCGCGCGCTCGCATTCCAGGGCCAGGTCCGCCGGGCATCCGGTGAGGTCGATGCCGTTGACGTCCATGTGGCCCGCCAGCCAGGGGGCGAGTTCGGGCTGCCGCCCGGTCAGGATGTTCACCACCCCGCCCGGTACGTCGGAGGTGGCCAGCACCTCGGCCAGCGTGACGGCGGGCAGCGGGGCCCGCTCGCTCGCCACCACCACGCAGGTGTTGCCGGTGACGATCACCGGGGCGAACACCGAGACCAGGCCGAGCAGCGGCCCCATCGGGGGCGCGACGACGGCCACGACGCCGGTCGGCTCAGGCTTGGAGACGTTCAGGTACGGCCCGGCGACCGGGTTGACCGCGCCGAACACCGACGCGATCTTGTCGGCCCAGCCCGCGTACCAGACCAGCCGGTCGACGGCCAGGTCCACCAGTTCGCCCGCCTTGCGGGCCGGGACGCCGTCCGCGTCGGTGATCTCCGTGACGAACTGCGCCCGCCGTCCCTCCAGCATCTCCGCGACCCGGTAGAGGACCTGTCCCCGGTTGTAGGGGGTGGCCCCGCTCCAGCCGGGGAACGCCTTGCGCGCCGCGACCACCGCGTCCCTGGCGTCCTTGCGCGAGGCGCGCGCCGCGTTGGCCAGAAAGCGGCCCTTGGAGGAGGTCACGGCGTAGGACCTTCCGCTCTCCGAGCGGGGGAAGGCCCCGCCGATGTACAGCTTGTAGGTCTTGCGGACCCCGAGCCTGGTGCCGTTGTCACTCATGTCCGCGCCCTCTCCAGGTGCTCTGGTGCGCCGGCCGTTCGGTCCCGGTGACCTGTGCGCAGCGGCTGACGCCCGCGCGGTGCGCGAACCACCCCTCGCGCGGCTCGGTACGGCCCGCGGCGGCGAACGCGTGGCCCCGGTTCATCTGCCTGCGCCGGGCTTCCCGCCGCGGCCTGCGGTGATCACACATCGAGGTACGCCTCCAGGCCGTGCCGGCCGCCTTCGCGCCCGTACCCCGACTCCTTGTAGCCGCCGAACGGCGAGACCGGATCGAACCGGTTGAAGGTGTTGGCCCACACCACGCCCGCCCGCAGCCGGTCGGCCATCCATAGGATGCGCGAGCCCTTCTCGGTCCACACCCCGGCGGACAGGCCGTAGGGGGTGTTGTTGGCCTTCTCCACGGCCTCGGCGGGCGTACGGAACGTGAGTACCGACAGCACCGGCCCGAACACCTCCTCGCGGGCGATCCGGTGCGACTGCGCGACCCCGGTGAACACGGTGGGCGCGAACCAGTAGCCGCGCTCCGGCAGATCGCACGCGGGCGACCAGCGGGTCGCGCCCTCGGCCTCGCCCGCCTCGACGAGTTCGGTGATCCGGGCGAGCTGGGCGGCCGAGTTGATCGCGCCGACGTCGGTGTTCTTGTCCATCGGGTCGCCGACGCGCAGGGTGGCGAGCCGCCGCCGCAGCGCGGCCAGCAGTTCGTCCTGGATCGGCTCGGCGACCAGCAGGCGCGACCCGGCGCAGCACACGTGCCCCTGGTTGAAGAAGATCCCGTTGACGATCCCCTCCACCGCCTGGTCCAGCGGCGCGTCCTCGAAGACGATGTTGGCGGCCTTGCCGCCGAGTTCGAGGGTGACCTTCTTACGGCCGCCCGCCACGGTCCTGGCGATCTCCCTGCCCACGCGGGTGGAGCCGGTGAAGGCGACCTTGTCCACGCCCGGGTGGGCGACCAGCGCCGCGCCGGTCGCGCCGGGGCCGGTCACGATGTTGACCACGCCGGCGGGCAGCCCGGCCTGGACGCAGATCTCCGCGAACGCCAGGGCGGTCAGCGGAGTGGTCTCCGCCGGTTTGAGCACCACCGTGTTGCCGCAGGCCAGCGCGGGCGCGATCTTCCAGGCGAGCATCATCAGCGGGAAGTTCCATGGGATCACCTGGGCGGCGACGCCGAGCGGGCGAGGCGCCGGACCGAATCCGGCATATGCCAGTTTGTCGGCCCAGCCCGCGTAGTAGAAGAAGTGCGCCGCCACCAGCGGCACGTCCACGTCCCTGGACTCGCGGATGGGCTTGCCGTTGTCGAGCGTCTCCAGCACGGCCAGCTCGCGGGCGCGCTCCTGGATGATCCGCGCGATCCTGAACAGGTACTTGGCCCGCTCGGCCCCCGGCAGCGCGCTCCATGTGCCGAACGCCTTGCGGGCCGCCGCCACCGCGCGGTCCACGTCGGCCTCGTCGGCGCGGGCGACCTCGGCCAGCGTCTCCTCGGTGGCCGGGTTGACGGTCTTGAACGCCGCCCCGCCACCGTCGGTGAACCGCCCCTCGATGAACAGCCCGTACGACGGCTGGATCTCCACAACATCCCGCGACTCGGGCGCGGGCGCGTATTCGAATCTCATCGTCGATCAGTCCAGCGTGAAGTAGTCGGGACCGGCGTACCGGCCGGTGGCGAGCTTCTGCCGCTGCATCAGCAGATCATTGAGCAGCGAGGACGCGCCCAGCCTGAACCAGGCCGCGTCCAGCCACTCCTCCCCGGCGGTCTCACTCACCAGGATGAGGTAACGGATGGCGTCCTTGGCGGTGCGGATGCCGCCCGCGGCCTTGACCCCGACCATCCGCCCGGTGGCGGCCCGGTGGTCGCGCACGGCCTCCAGCATCACCAGGGTGACCGGCAGGGTGGCCGCCGGGGAGACCTTCCCCGTGGAGGTCTTGATGAAGTCGGCGCCGCTCAGCATCGCCAGCCAGGAGGCCCGGCGCACGTTGTCGTAGGTGGCCAGCTCGCCGGTCTCCAGGATGACCTTCAGGTGGGCCGCGCCGCACGCCTGCTTGATCGCGGCGATCTCGTCGGCGACCTTGCGGTAGTCGCCGGCCAGGAACGCGCCCCTGTCGATCACCATGTCGATCTCCGCCGCTCCGGCCGCCACCGCCAGCGCGGTGTCCGCGACCTTGACATCGAGTGAGGATCGCCCTGAGGGGAACGCGGTGGACACGCTCGCCACCTTGACGGGCGAGCCGACCAGCGCCTCGGCGGCGACCGCGACCAGGTCGGGATAGACGCACACGGCGGCCACGTGGGGGGCCGCGGGGTCGGCGGGGTCGGGGCGTACGGCCTTGGCGCACATCGCACGGACCTTGCCAGGGGTGTCTGCACCTTCCAGTGTCGTGAGGTCCACCATGCCAATGGCCAGGTCGATGGCCTGGGCCTTGGCGGTGGTCTTGATCGATCGGGTGCTCAGCATGGCCGCCCGCTGGTCGGCGCCCACCCGGTCGACACCGGGCAGGCCGCGGAGAAAGGCCCGCAGCGTGGCATTGGAGGACACCACATCCGCGAAGGCGGTAGTCAGTGTTGACACCATCCCAGCATCGCCGACCAGCGCGATTGATTCCAAACCGGACCCGGCCGAGCGTCGTCACCCCTTTTCGTCAACTTTCGCTCGTGCCACAGCGGCGTCGCCGCCCGGGGCCCGTCTAGGTAGTCCTAGGCATGCCGTACCTGGGACTAAGGCCCGGAGATAAGGCATCCGCCCGATGTGGCGGGGGGTGCCTTAGGACGAACCTAGAAATGTCAGGAAACAGCGGTAAACAGGGGGGACCCACGATGGGACCGGAGATCCACTACCAGATGATCGTCAGCCGAGTCACCGAGCTGCACGAGACCGCGGCCGAGCACCGCAGGGCCAGGGAGGCGGTACGCACGCGCAAGGCCGCCGAGCGGAGCCGCGGCTCGCGCAACCGCAGCCTCTTCGGCAGGCTGCGCACCTCATGACCGTCCACAGAGCGCCCGGCCGAAACCTCCCTCTCGGCCGGGCCTCAAAGCCCCCCTGAACATGACACCGGGTGTGCCCGCCGGGGCTCTGCCCCGAGGCATTCTGCCGGCCGAAAAACCAGGGGAACCTCAACAGCGGGGCATGACATGCTTGAGGACATGGTGGGTCGGACGGTCAGCCCTGTCTTCGTGGGCCGGGAAGCCGAGCTGGGGATTCTGACCGAGGCGTTCGACGAGTCGCGCAAGGGGGCCGCGACCGTCGTCCTGCTCGGAGGCGAAGCCGGGGTGGGCAAGACCCGGCTGGTGGGCAGGTTCATCGAGCACGCGCAGGACGAGGGCGCCCAGGTGCTCTCCGGGGGCTGCGTCGAGCTCTCCACCGAGGGTCTTGCCTACGCCCCCTTCACCGCGGCGCTGCGGCAGCTCGTCAGGGAGATGGGCGTGGCGCCGGTCTCGGCCCTGCTGCCCGACGGCGCCGGGCGCGACCTCGCGCGGCTGCTGCCGGAGTTCGGCGAGCCGAGCGGCGACACCGAGACCGAGACCGCGCGGGCCCGCCTGTTCGAGCAGATCCTCGCGCTCCTGGAGCGCCTGGCCGAGCGCCGGCCCCTGGTCCTCACCATCGAAGACGTCCACTGGGCCGACCGCTCCAGCCGCGACCTCATCGCGTTCCTGAGCCGCAACCTGCGCACCGCGCCCGTGCTGGTGGTGCTCACCTACCGCTCCGACGAGCTGCACCGCCAGCACCCGCTGCGGCCGGTGCTCGCCGAGCTGGGCCGGGTGGCCGGGGTGCTGCGGATGGAGATACCGCGGCTGACCCACGACGAGGTCGCCGCGCAGATGGCCGGCATTCTCGGCGGGCCCCCCGAATACCACCGGGTCGTCACCGTCTACCAGCGCAGCGAGGGCATCCCGCTGTTCGTGGAGGCGCTGCTGGAGTCCGGGGCGGACACGGCGTTCCCCGAGTCGCTGCACGACCTCATCACCGGCGCGGTGGAAAGCCTCCCCGACGAGACGCAGCGGGTGCTGCGGATGGCCGCCGCGGGCGGCACCAGGGTCGGGCACGCGCTGCTGGCCGCGGTCAGCGGGCTCAGCGACGCCGCGCTGGAAGACGCGATCCGGCCGGCCATCGCGGCCAACGTGATCCAGGTCGCCGACGGCCGGGCCTACCTCTTCCGGCACGCGCTGATCCGCGAGGCCGTCCACGACGAGCTGCTGCCCGGCGAGCACACCCGGATGCATTCCAGATTCGCCGAGGAGATCGAGCGGGACCGCACGCTGGTGCCGCCCGGCCGGGCCGCCATCGAGATCGCCCACCACTGGTATTCCGCCCGCGACGACCTGTGGGCGCTCATCTCGGCCTGGGAGGCCGCGGGCAAGGCGGCCAAAGCGTTCGCCTACACCGAGCAGTTGCAGCTCCTGGAGCGCGTGCTGGCGCTGTGGGAGAAGGTCCCCGACGCCGCCGAGCGGATCGGCGCCGACCACACCCACGTGCTCGACCTCGCCTCCGGCGCCGCCCTGGCGAGCGGCGAGCTGGAGCGCGGGGTCAAGTTCGTCAAGGCGGCGCTGCGCGAGCTGTCGGAGGAGTCGGAGCCGGAGCGGGTCGCCGAGCTGATCGTACGACTGGGGCAGTTCCACAAGGAGCGCCGCCGCCCCGGCGCGCTGGAGCACCTACGGCACGCCGAGCGGCTGGTGCCCGAACCGGGCGCGGCCCGCGCCTACGTGCTCACCCGGCTCGGCTCGCACCTGATGTTCAGCGGCGACATCCGCGAGGGCACCGAGGTGACCGAGGAGGCGCTGCGCATCGCGCGCGGCGTGGGCGACGAGTCGATGGTCGCCGACCTGCTGATCAATCTGGCCGTCGGCAAGTCCTTCGACGGCAGGCTGGAGGAGGCGATCGCCGCCAACGGCCGGGCGAAGGCGATCGGCGAGCGGCTGGGCAACGGCAGGCTGATCATCCGCGCGATGGGCAACACCGCCGACGCCCTCAACAACCTCGGCCGCTCGGAGGAGGCCGTCGTGATGGCGGTCCAGGCGCAGGAGCTGTCGCGCAAGTACGGCCGCTACCGCGTGCAGGGCCTGTTCCAGGCGCTCAACCAGGCCGAGGCGCTGGAGTCGCTGTGCCGGTGGGAGGAGGCGGTCGAGGTGATCGAGGCCGCCCTCGCCCGCGACCCGGTGCTCCAGACCCGCCACCACCTGCTGCGGGCCAGGGGCGACGTGGCGGTGGCGCGCGGCGAGATCGACGTGCTCGAATCCGTGCTGACCGAGGTCGGCGCCTACAGCGCGCCCACCGACGAGGGCGTCCAGGAGATCAGCGCCAACAACCGGCTGCTGCTCGCCCTGTACCGGCTGCGCGGCGAGCCCGACGCCGCGCTCGACATCGCCGAGCGGAGCCTGCACCACCCGCAGCCGTCCAGCAAGGCGCTGATGGGCTGGCGGCTGCTCGCCGACATCGTCTCGCTGTGCCACTCCTACGTCTGCGACTCGATCACGCGGGCGGAGGGCCTGCTGGCCAAGGCCGGCGCGGTCAGGGCGAGCCTGCGCGGAGGCGGCCCGGTCGGCGACGCCTACCGGCTGGTGTGCGAGTGGTCCTACCCCGAGGCCGCCGCGGCCTGGGAGCGGTTAGGCCGCCCGCACCCGCGGGCGGAGGCGCTGCTGCTCGCGGCCAAGGCGGCGGTCCACGAGGGCGACCGCGACACCGCCGTCGCGCACCTGCGCGAGGCCCACCCGCTCGCGGTGTCGCTGGGCGCGACCCCGCTCACCGAGTCGATCGAGCTGCTGGCCCGCCGGGCCGGCGCGCCGCTCGGCGACGACGCCGCCTTCGACGCGGGCCCGGGCGCAGGCGACCTGCTCACGCCGCGCGAGGTGCAGGTGCTCCGGCTGGTCGCCGAGGGGCGCTCCAACCGCGACATCGCCGCCGAGCTGTTCATCTCGGCCAAGACGGTCAGCGTCCACGTCTCCAACATCTTGGCCAAGCTCGGCGTCTCCAGCCGTACCGAGGCCACCGCCGCCGCGCACCGCCGTTCTTTATTGACCTGAGTAGGCGCGATACCGCGGAGTGCCGGGAAAATCGGCACTACCCTGCTTGTCGTGCAGCAGAGATCGGACACCCCGGATCCGGGCGGCGCCCGCACGCGCAAGGACACCTCAGCGGTGGGGGTCACTCTGATCGCCGGCGCGTGCACGATCATCGCCGCGGTCTCGGGCGCGCTGATCACCGGATGGCTGACCTACCACAGGGACCGGGCTCCGAACCCGCCGCCGCACAAGCGACGGTCACGGTCACAGCCGAGGCCCCACCCCGGCGGCCCACGGCCACCGCTACGGACGGTGTGCCCGCGGGGACCGGCACACTCTCGCTGACCGAACTGACCCCCAAGGGCGACGGCCTGGTCACCGGCACGTGGTCGCTGGCGGGCAAGCCCTATTCGGAGAGCCTCGCAGCGCCCGACATGTGCAGCAGCCGATCGACGGTCATCTACGAACTGCCGCGGAGCCATCAACGACTCGTCGCGACGGCGGGGATCGACGATGACAAGGGGAAACACCAAGGCGATGACGCGATCCACTTCGCGGTGTACGTGGACCGCGACCACGACGACCGGCCCGACGAAGAGGAACAGGTGACCGCCGTCACCGCCCAGTACGGCAAACCCGCGAGCGTCAACGCCCCGATCGGGGGCGCGACCGCGGTGATCCTGACGATGTACCCCGACGGCTGCGTCACAGCCCCAGCCGTATGGGGCTCCCCGCCCCTCTCCGGCGAGCCCGCCGGCTAGTTCACCGGCCCTTTAGCCGGTGCAAGGTACGGCGAGCGACCACGACACACGAGAAACGCCGGGCACAGGGGCGGCACCAGGCACGGCGCGGCGGTGTTCGGGGGCATGCCGTACCAAGTCCTGAGCAGTGCCAGGCCCGCCGGGCCGCCGCTACAGCAGCGCGTCGCCGATCAGGACGACGCCGAAGACGGCGAACGCCGCCGCCGCGCCGTACCTGATGACCTTCTCCGGCAGGTGCCGGCCCAGCATCCGCCCCACCACGATGGCCAGGGCGTCGGCCGCGACCATGCCGACCGTGGAGCCGATCCAGGTGCCCAGCCAGCCGTGCTGGGTGGCCAGGGTGATGGTGGCCAGCATGGTCTTGTCGCCCAGCTCGCTCAGGAAGAACGCCACGGTCACGGCGATCAGCGCGGACCTCGTGGTACGGGCGGCCTTGCCCGACTCCTCCTCGGTCAGCTCGTCACCGCGCAGCGTCCATGCCGCGAAGCCGAGGAAGGCGATTCCCGCCACCACCGCGATCGCGGTGGTCGGCAGCAGGTCGCCCACCAGGCCGCCCACCGCCACGCTGAGCAGGTGGACGACGGTGGTGGCGATCGTGATCCCGGCCAGGACAGGCCATGCCTTGAACCGGGTGGCGAAGGTCATCGCCATGAGCTGGCTCTTGTCGCCCAGTTCGGCGACGAAGATCACGACCAGGCTGATCCAGAAGGCTTCCACGGGGGTTGGGCCCTTTCCTCCGGCGCGGCCCGGCCGGAGGCGCACACCCAGGGAGTCGGGCAGGGCTTCGGCCGGGCGGCGCGTCGAACACGACACGTCTACCAGGCCGAAGGTCTCGTCCGCCCATGCAGATCGGGCCCGCGTGACCGGGCGCTAGCGCGCCAGTGTGTCGATCACGCGATTGGGACTACTCCCCTTCGGTGTTACCTGCCAACCTTAACATCTCCCAGGTCAGCCTGGCCGTGGTGGTGGTACGGATCACAGTGACAGGCCGACCATCACCGGCTCGTTGACGAGGGTCACGCCGAACTTCTCGGCGACGCCGTCCCGGACCTCGCGGGCCAGGGCGAGGAGCTCGCCCGCCGTACCGGACAGATCAGGATTGGTCAGGGCGAGCGGATGCTTGCCGGAGATCCGTACCCCGCCGGTGCCGTAGCCCTTGGCGAAACCGGCCTGCTCGATCAGCCAGGCGGCCGGGACCTTCACCGTGCCGTCCGGCAGCGGCCAGCGCGGGAAGCCCGCGGCCCGCAGCTCAAGCTCGGCGGCCTGCCCGGCGGTGAGCACCGGATTGGTGAAGAACGACCCCGCGCTGTGCGTGTCGGGGTCGGCCGCGTCGAGCACCATGCCCTTGGTGCGGCGCAGCTCAAGGACGGCGGCGCGGGCGTCGGCCAGCGGCACCCGGTCGCCCAGCGCCACCCCCAGCCGCGTGGCCAGCTCCTGGTAGGCGATCGGCCCGGACAGCGGCGAACGGGCCAGCGCGTAGGTCACCGACAGCACCAGGTGCCGGGCCAGGTCGGCTTTGAAGACGCTGTGCCGGTAGGCGAAACCGCACTCGGCGGCGTCCATGTCGCGCACCTCGCCGGTACGGCGGTCGAGCACCCGGACCCGGGTGATCGTCTGGGCCACCTCCTGGCCGTAGGCGCCGACGTTCTGGATCGGCGTCGAGCCGACCAGCCCCGGCACGCCCGACAGGCACTCGATCCCCGACCACCCCTCGGCCACGCCGCGCGCGGCCAGCGCGTCCCAGTCCTCGCCGCTCGCCGCGGTGACCAGCACCCGGTCCGGCTCGGCGGCCACCTCCACACCCCGGGTGGCCACCCGGGCCACCAGGCCGTCGAACCCGTCGTCGGAGATCACCAGATTGCTGCCGCCGCCGAGCACCAGCACCGGCTCCCCCGCCGCGTCGGCCTTGGTGACCAAGGTCACCAGTTCGTCCGCGGTGCCCGCCTCGGCGAACGCGCGGGCCTCGCCGCCCAGCCCCAACGTGGTGTACGGCCCCAGCCGCACGCCAGCCACCCGCTCCGCCATTGGCCTCTTCCTCAAATGATCAGGTCGGAAAACAGCCTAAGGCGTCTTGGTGTCCGAATTCGACCGCAGCAGGCGCAGGACACGGTCATAGGTGCGGCGGGACTCGCGGTCGCGGTAGTCCGGATCGACCTCGTGGTAGGCGCGGTGGCGCTCCTGGTGCACCGGGAGCGCGACGTCGGGGACGACCAGGTCGCCGGGCAGGCTGAGGGAGAATTCGAGGTCGGCGTTGCGGTAGTAGCGGGCCTGGCCGCTGATGCCGCCCGTGTCCAGGGCGGCGGCCCGGCGTACGGCCAGCAGGTAGCCGAGCAGGCCGCGCACCTTGCCCGGGCCCGCCGGGCTCCACTCGCGCAGGTCGTCGCCGGGATCGCCGCCCTTCCACCCGGCCGCCGTCGCACCCTCCCGCAGGGCCTCGGCCAGCGGGGTGAGCGCGTCGCCGTCCAGGATCGTGGACGTCTCCATGATCACGTGTACGTCGGCGGTGTCCAGCCGCAGCAGCTTGGTACGGCACGCGCCCCAGCCGGCCGTACCGGACCGCCAGTGCGGGCGCTCGGCCACGTGCCACTCCTCGATCCGGGCGGGATGGGCCGCCGCCAGCTCGTGCAGCACGGTGCCCGCGCCGTCGATGTCCCCCAGGTCCAGGGCGAGGATGCGCGCGTCGGTGTAGGCCAGCAGCGCGTCCACGCACTTGCGGACATCGGTGGGCCAGCCGTCCACGAGCAGCGCGACCGTGACGGCCGCCGAGGCCGCCTTGGCGTACTCCTCGGTGGCCCCCGCGCCGGTGATCGCCTCGTCCACGCGGGAGACGGCCAGGCTGGCGTCCCACAGGACCTGGGAGGCGACCATGCTCTCGGTGCCGGGGCCGGTCTCTGTGCCCCGCTCGGGGCGCTCTGGAGCCCGCGGCTCCTCCGGGATCGCGCTCACCGCCGGCCACACCTTGAACGGCGGTTTCGGGGTCAGCTCGAAGCCGTGCGGTCCGTCGTCCCTGACCTGCCAGCCGGCCTGTTCGATCTGCTCGCGCAGCACGTCGGCCGCAGGGAAGTCACGGTCGGCGCGCGCCTTGGCGCGCTGCTCGGCCAACCCTCTGACGTGGTGTGGTACCTCGGTCGCTCTGCCCACCGCGGCGACATCCCCCTTCGGCTCGACCGCCCCTTCCTGGGGCGGCCCCTACCCGGGCGCCGGGCCGGTAAGCCGATCGAGGCGGATCTTCAGGTCGTCAGGTCGTCAGGTCGCTACGCCGTCAGCGCTTCGGGGCTTCGGGGCTTCAGGCGAGCTGGACCACGGCCCGCGCCCGCGAAAGCACCCGCGAGTCGCCGGACCGCGCGGTCAGCGCCACGAGCACCCGCTTGTCCTCGAGCTTCTGCTCGATCACGCCGCTGACCGTGATCGTCGCGCCCTCGTCGTCGTCGGGCACGACCACCATCGAGGAGAACCGCACGGAGTAGTCGACCACCGCGCCGGGGTCGCCCACCCAGTCGGTGACGAACCGGCCGCCCTGCGCCATGGTGTACATGCCGTGCGCGATCACGTCGGGCAGCCCGACGGTCTTGGCGAACCGCTCGTTCCAGTGGATGGGGTTGAAGTCGCCGGACGCCCCGGCGTACATCACCAGGTTGACCCGGCGCACCGGGTAGTCGGCGGCCTCGATCTGCTGGCCGGTCTCGACCTCGTCGTACTTGATCGTCGCGGACATCGCTACGCCGCTCCCCCGCGCTCGACGATGGTGTTGTAGCTGGTGCAGACGTGCTCGCCATCGACGGTCGTCACGTCGCTCTGCACGGTCAGCACCTCGTTTCGGCCGACGCTGCGAATCTCGGTGATCGTCGAGACGCACACCAGCTCGTCACCCGCCCGGATCGGCCGGGTGTACTCGAAGCGCTGGTCGCCGTGGACCACCATCGCGTAGTTGAGCCCGAGCTCCGGGTCGGCCAGCGCCTCACCCGCCCCGGTGAGCGTGAACACGATCGGGAACGTCGGCGGCGCGATCACGTCGGGATGCCCGGCGGCCTTCGCCGCCTCGCGGTCCCGGTAGATCGGGTTGGTGTCGCCGATCGCCGCCGCGAACTCCTTGATCTTGACGCGGCTGACCTCGTAGGTGGCGGGCGCGGCGTACTGACGCCCGACGAACTCACGGTTCAAAGCCATCGTGCCCGGGACTCCTTTCACCCCATTTGGGAAGCAGTGGCGGAAACACCACTACCCGCCTACCGAGACGCGACAAGGCGGGTAGGCGGGATCGCCCGTGGACGCCGCAGCGCGGCGGGGGGAGGTCCGGCGGGTCAGCGAGTCTCGCGGTGCGGCTGGTGGCACCTGCAGTTAGGGCAGTACTTCTTCAGCTCAAGGCGGTCGGGATCGTTGCGCCGGTTCTTCCGCGTGATGTAGTTGCGGTGCTTGCACTCCTGGCAGGCCAGCGTGATCTTCGGCCTTACGTCGGTGGCAGCCACGTGGGAGTGCCTTTCTGCGTCTGGGACGGGTGGACGACCCGCGCCGGTCTCCTGCTGTGAGGAGACGGCATGGGTAGTAGCGGAGGCCGGACTTGAACCGGCGACACAGCGATTATGAGCCGCTTGCTCTGCCTGACTGAGCTACTCCGCCTGGATGCGTGGAAATCCAACGGCACCCAAGAATACCCGACCTGCGGGGGTGCGACGCACACGACCGCCCGGCACCGGGGTGGACCCCGGCTGTGGCCGGCGGCGCGCGAGTCGCCTGGATGCGTGGGTTCCTGGGTTGGACCGCTGGTCACACTACCAGGCGGGCCCACCGGCAGGCGAACGGATCCGCCTCGGGGGAACGGTCCCGGCGTACCGGACGAGCGTACGTCGCAGCTCACTTCCCGCTTTGTTTCTATAAAGCATGAAATGGCGCTGTTGAATGGCCACCGGCCCACCGCGCCCTGCGCCCCTGACCTGCGTCCACGACACCCGGGAAAACGGCGGCCACCCGCGAAATACCGAGCCTGCGGCGCGAAATCGCCAAGGACGGCGGCCGGTCTCCAGGTAATCGTGATCACGCCGCCCTAGAATCCCCGGCAGGCCCTTTGAGTGGGGCGAACGCTGCGGAAACCGCGGCCTCCCGCATGTCGCGGGAGGCCGCCCTTGCGAAAAAGCGAAGGCGCGGCGAAGGTCCGGGAGCTTAGCCTGATCCCCCGATACCGGACCGAAGGAGCGGCCGTGTTCTCGCTGCGCACCGCTGATCTGCGAAAGCTCAATTCACTCACCAAGTACCCGTCCATTCCGACGCACCACAGGCTCGACCCCAAGAACGGCGGCCTGGTCGAAGAGCCCGCCGTCTTCACCGGGACCGTGCTGGGCACCGAGAAGGTCGACGGCACCAACGGGCGAGTGGTTCTGCTTCCGGACGGCATGTGGCTGATCGGCTCCCGCGAGGACCTGCTCACCGCGAGCGGCGACGTGATCCACAACCCGGCGCTCGGCATCGTCGACGCCCTGCGTCCCGTGGCCGAGGGGGCCGCGGGCGAGCGCGACGCCATCACGGTCCTCTACCTGGAGGTGTACGGCGGCAAGCAGCTCCCGGCCTGGCGGCGGTACGGCTCGGGCGAGCCCGCGCTGCGGCTGTTCGACATGGTCACCATCGGGCCTGACCTGCTGACCTGGGACCTGGCGAAGATCTCCGCCTGGCGGCAGGACGGCGGGCAGCCGTTCGTCGGGGAGCCGGCGCTGCGCGAGGCCGCACGGGCCGTCGGCGTCGAGCTGACACCCCGCCTGTTCGAGATCGACGGCGGCGGGCTGCCCGCCGACATCGCCGGCATGCGCGCGTTCATGGAGTCCTACCGGGTCACCCGCGTCGCCACCTCCGGCGAGCCGGGCGCGAACGAGGGCATCGTGCTGCGCACCCCCGACCGCGCGGTCATCACCAAGGCCCGTTTCCAGGACTACGATCGCACGCTGAAGCGCCGCGCCGCCGGGAAGTGACGAAGGCGCGGGACGGCCCCGGCGGAGCCGTCCCGCGCGCACGGTCACGGCGTGGGGATCGTGCCGTTGACGTAGTGCGTCTTCACGGTCCGGGCGATGGACGCCTGCCAGGCCGCGAGGTCGGCCTTCAACCGCTGCGGCGTGCGGGTGCCCTTACGCAGGTCGGCGATGAAGGCGTCGTACCGGTCGAAGGCCCAGTTCTCGATGCCGAAGGCGTACTTCTGGATGCCGCCCTCGCCGTAGTAGCCCTCCCCGTCGGCCTCGTCGCCCGCGAGGGCCTTGGTGTCGATCGTGTGATCGGCGTTACGCCCGCAGCCATAACCGCACGAGTCGTCGTCGGTGTGTTCGAGACGGTGATCAACGGCTCGAAGATCGGCGACCCCTACGAGGGCAAGGTGTAGCGGTCGCCGCTGCCGAAGGAGCCGCCGTCGGCGGGCCTGTGGAACGGCACCACCTTCACCTGGGGGTGGCCCCTTCCGATGAGATGGTGGAACAGTGCCTGGGACTGCGGGCTGGTGCGGATCAGCTCCTCGGGGTGCCACTGGACGGCCAGGATGCGGTGCCCGGTGTGCTCCAGGCCTGTGGCCGCGTACCGCTCGGCCGAGGCCCGGACGCCGATGAACGACACCCGCAATCCCGTGCTCAGCATGGCCAGCCGCTGCCGCACCGCCTGCCCCGCGACGGCGGGCGTGACCCCGTCCGCGAGGAGCCCGAGCAACGCCGCGTCCACCTTGGCGGTCTGCCGCAGGTCCCACGGGTCGTCACCGGGTACGGCGGAGCGGACGGGCAGCGTCACCCGCGTTCCGACACCGGGCCGGGTCTCGGCGAATCCGCTCTGCGCCAGGCCGTCGTACGCCTGCCGCACGGTGTCGACGGCCACGCCGAGCCGCTGCGCGAGGGCGCGTCCGGGCGGGAGCTTCGTCCCGGGCTCGATCTCTCCGGTCGCGATGACGTATTCGCGCTGGGTCCGCGACTGGACCCAGAGCGGAATGTCCGAGTCGGGGTCGAAAAGACACTCCAGGTGTCAACGGTCCCAGGGGCGCGAGAAGTCACGGCATATGAGGGCACATGGCGCACATGGCGCACATGGCGCACATGGCGCACATGGCGCACATGGGCGCACACAGGGGCACAACGAAGAACGCCCGGCTCGCGTGGATACGAGTCGGGCGTTGTGTGATGCTCGGCGATGGAGCCCCCAAACGGAATCGAACCGTTGACCTTCTCCTTACCATGGAGACGCTCTGCCGACTGAGCTATAGGGGCTTGTCTCGCGCCGCTCGTGCGTCGCTGACAGGTGTAACCATACACGGCACCCCTGCTTCACGCGAATCAGATCGGACCGCTTGACCGGCCTTCCGGTCGGCCTTTTGATCGGCCTTTCCAGCAGCCTGTAGGGCCGGGTTCAGCGGTCGGCGCGGCAGCGGGATGACCTCGCACAGGTCGGCGAGATCGACGTACCGCGCGACCTCTTCGACCGACCGGCAGTCGGCGACGATCCGGCCGTTCCGGCGGAGCCGGAGTACCTGCCGGCCCGCGCGCACCGCGCCCGTGATCTGAAGGCCGTCCGGCCCCACCCAATGCCTCTCCACGAACGGACAGACTAAGCCCAAGCCCCACAGGTCACCCAGGACAACACGCGCATCTCCGATACCGAACTGATATGCGGTCACCTGTCGTCTTTCAGCCGGTAATAGCCGATCAGGTCGTCCAAGACCGTCACCTCGTCCAGGCGCACGGTGGTCCCCGTCCGGAGGGCGTTGATCATCCGGCCGTCGCCCATGTAGATCCCGGCGTGGTGGGTGCGGGTGCGCTTCTCGCCGTAGAAGACGATGTCGCCGGGACGCGCGGCCTCCGGGACCACCCTGCGGAAGCGGCGGATGTGGTCGTTGGTGGTGCCGCCGCCGAGTACGTCGTCGCCGTACGCCAGGTGGTAGATCCAGCGGACCAGGCCGGAACAGTCCAGTCCGACGGTGTCCTCGGCCGGGCACGGGTGGACCTTGCCGCGATAGCCCAGGCAGGTCCCGCGCGACGGCCCCGGCCTGGGGGCGTGGCCGCCGCCCCAGACGTACGGCAGGGGCCCGCCCCGCCAGCCGGGCAGCGCCCGCCCGCGCATGACGGCCTCGGCGAGCACGACCACCCGGCGCGAATCGCCGACGACGTCGATGGGGGTGACGAGCGGCGCGGAGGCGACGGCCAGGGTGAGCACGGCGACGACCGGGAGTACGTACCTCACCTGCGGATACCGCTCACGGACAGACCGCCACATTTTCCCCACAAGGGAATTCTGCCGTGCCGGCGGGCAGGGCAGGCGGATCACATCGACTAGTCTCACGAACAGATCGGCGTAGTCGGTGGGAAGCATTTCGGTGGGAAGCAGTGAGGCGTTCGTAGGGAGCTGTGGGGAGAGGTGGCCGACCAGCACACGCACCCGCCCGCCCGGCGCCGCGCCCGGCACCCGCGGGCCGTGACCGGCCGGTGGGACGACGTCCTTCTCGGCGTCGCGGTCTCCGCCGGGTCGGTGTGGGCCACCGTGTCCGAGGCGGGCGCGGCGGGCCTGTGGACGGTGACCGGCCTGGTCCTGCTGGAGATCGCGCGGCGGCGCGGGCTGTGGAGCGCGTTCGCGGATCGGGTGCTCGCCGTACCCCTGGTGCCTTCACACCTGCCGCGCCCTGGCGACCTGCCGGTCATCCTGGTGCTGGCCTGGACCGGCTGGCTCGCCCTGCCCTGGGGCTTCTCCCCCGCCGCCGCCCAGAGCGGCCAGACGGCGGGCGTGACGGCTCCGGCCACACCGCCCGCGGCTCCACGCACCTCCGCCCCGCGCGACGTCTACCACGAGGTGGCCTCCCGGGCCGCCCGCCAGGAGCGGATGCGGATCGCGAGCGAGGTCCACGACGCGGCCGGACACGGGCTCGCCGCGATCGCGATGCAGGCCGGACTGGCCCTGATGATGTTCGACGAACAACCGGAACAGGCCCGCGCATCCCTGGAGGCCATCCACGCCACCAGCACCCGCACCCTCGCCGACCTCCGCGCCGCCCTGGACACCATGTCCCCAC
>NZ_POUA01000639.1 GCF_003236385.1 Spongiactinospora gelatinilytica | reverse complement strand
GGGGTGGCGGGCACCGCCGAGGCCGATGCTCGCCGGGGGCGCGACCTCACCGACCAGGAGGCCGCGCGCCTGCAGGTCGCCTCCACACCGGAGGAGTGGGCAGCCATCGCACGCGAACTGCTGGCCGATGGGGCGAGCCGCCCGAGCATAGGTCGGGCGGTCGGCCTCAGCGGCAACGCGGTTGAGCAGCGGCTACGAGACGTATAGCGACGAGTATGGATTGGTTGCATCTCGGGAGCCTCGGTCATCCTGAGCGCCTCGTGCGCTTGAACACAAGCCACTGCATTGAGGGCCGACAGTAGCTCCCGTGCGGGTTATGAAACCTAGGGCAATGCAGCAGTTCGGAGCTCCAGTGCTTCGAGTGGCACACTGTTGGAAATTCTTTGGACATCCTGGGCCAGTACTATGCTGCGGGGTAGATTCGCATGTGGATCGCTGATCGCCAGGTTCGGGCCAAGCATATCGAACTGCTCAACCATGGTCGCGGTGGCTGTATATCCGTTGGGTAGCAGATGCGCGCGGCTTGAGATACCCGCCCCTGTGTCTTCGACGACGAGCGTCAGCCCTTCGCGCTGAAATCGGGCGATGGTGGTACAGGTCTGCGCGACGACTTGGTCGGGCCCAGGAAGCGCGGTCGCGAGGCACATCTCATCTGGTGCAAGTGTGCCGGCGAAATGTTTCTTTCCGTCCGGTTCCTGCCCGACGAGACGCAGGGCGGGGAGGATGGATACTGGCGAGGTGGTGTACTTACACGTCAGCGGCTTCCTCATCGTGGGCTCATCGAGCAACTTCCACCTGCATTTGCTGTAGCCGAAGTGCCCGCTGTGCCGGATCCTGGCGGTGGGGCCAGTGCCTCCACCGTGGATCTTGCCCTTGCCGCGATCGTATATCGTGGAGACATACGCGTTGGCCCAGGCGGTGGCCCATGTCACCTTGGCATATCCGCCGGTCATGATCAGGTTGTTCGAGCGGTACCACTTGGTCTGGTTTCCGTCACTGTCCTTGTACGTGACCCAGCGCGCCAGCGACTCAGCCTCCGAGCGTGCGGCGGATGGAGTCATGGCGGCCGTAGCCAGCAGCGACAAGCAGACGAGGATCCATAAGTGTTTTCTACGTGCCTGGCGTACGAAGAGTTGCATCAAAGCTCTTCCTCCATTCGGTCGGCTGTCATGCTACGTGCTCCTTATAGCGCTAATGAGTTGTCCACGGTCGGAAAGTTCGGGCTGGACAACAAATACTGGACAACCCTGTGGGCAGTTGACATCGACGCTTGATCGAGGCCAGAGACTTGCGATGTCCGACCGGAAAGACCGCTCAGTTAAGACACTGGGCCGATATCACAGCTCGCTGACGGGCCTCACGAATTACAGCAGCTCCGGACGCTACTGTCTGCCCTCTGATGGGCGACCAGCCACCCAACTGAGACAAGAGCGGCCTGATCACCTACCGGGGCGACCACAGCCACACGGCTAAAGGCGAATCGCCGCGAGGTAGCCGGTTCTGTTGATGGGGTCTATGCGGACGACGGCTCCTGTGTGCGGGGCGTTCACCATGTGGGTTGCCGAGATCGCCAGACCAACATGATCGGGGCCGGAGCGAGCTGGATCGGTTTCGTAGAAGACGAGGTCACCTGGGGAGATCTTGCCTTTGGGAACCGGTGAGCCGACCCGCCACTGTTCATACGTAGTGGTTCCGATCCGGACGCCTGCTTGTGACCAGGCGTACTCGGTGAGGCCGGAGCAGTCGAAGCCCCGGGTTCGTGCGCCGCGACCGATGCCGTACGTCGGGCCGGTCGGCCCGCCGCCGCCCCAAGAGTAGGGAATGCCGAGCATGGCCAGGGCTGCGCGAACCGCTATTGCTCGATGACTCGAAGTGGGGCCGCCCTGCGCGCGGAGGGCTTGGCTACTGCACAGGGTGGTCATGACCACGTTCACAGTCTTGTTATGGGCGCCGAGGGTACTGACGATGGCCTGGGCCTGGGTGGCGTGACGGGCGTAGGTGTCATGGTGTGCGGATCGCTGGGTGGTCTGGGCGTTGGCCATCTGCCGGGGGCTCATGCTAAGGACGGCGGGGTAGGCACAGGTGGAGATGGTGACGCCGGTGGCGCCGGCGAATAGGGCGATGCATAGGACCAGGCCAGCGCCTGCGGCGATGGCCTTTGTGAGTGTGGTCACTCGGTGACCTGCCCGGGTAGTTCGCGGGGGCCGAGGTGGGGCCAGTGGG
>NZ_POUA01000638.1 GCF_003236385.1 Spongiactinospora gelatinilytica | reverse complement strand
GTCAAGGGCCTCGCCCTCTTCGGCGGCGTCGGCGGCCGCCCCCGCAAACGCAAGAACCGCGACTAGGGGCACTCGCCGGAGGGGGGTTCTTCTGGCTCGGGGATGAGTTCGACGATCTCGATGAGGCCGGAGGGTGGGACGATGGCGGCGACGTCGTCCATGGTGGCGCAGTAGGCGACGAAGTAGCCGTCCTTGCTCAGCCGGTACACCTCGCGGCCGTTCAAGATCGTTGTTTCGACCTCGACGCCGTTCTCGCCTGCCCAGCGTCTCGCAGTCACGCGCGTTCCCTCGTCCCACCGCTCATATGGGTTCGCGGATAAAGAATCCTATTTGTCGCGACGATTAACTTTATATCGCATATTTCGCAATAGCCAGGACCGCGGGGTGCCGGTGTCAAGCGCCTGGCCCAGGGCAGGGGCCAGATCATGAGCGAATGGATCCTGGTGGCGACCGACGGTTCGGAGCCGGCCTCGGCGGCGGTGCGGTGGGCGGCGGACGAGGCGGCGCTCTGGGGACGCGGCCTGCGCGTGTTGCACGTGGTCGGCCCGCAGGGCCTCGCCGCGCCGTACGCCGAGGTCGCCGGGCTCGCGGACGCGCTGTCGGAGGAGGCGGCGAACATCCTGCGCGACGCCGAGCGGACCGTACGGGACCGCGCCCCCGGCGTGCAGGTGACGAGCGAGGCCCTGGCCGGTCCGGCCGCGCCGATCCTGCTGGAGGAGGCCGCCGGGGCGAGCGAGATCGTGATCGGCAGCCGTGGCCGGGGCGGCCTGGCCGGGCTGCTGCTCGGCTCGGTCAGCCTCAGCGTGACGGCCAACGCCGAGATCCCGGTCGTCGTGGTACGCGAGCCCCCCGGCCCGCCCACCGGCGAGATCGTGGTCGGCTTCGACCTGTCCCCGCACTCGGAGGTGTCCTTCGCCTACGCCGCGGCGCAGGCCCGGAAGCGAGGGGCCCGGCTGCGCGTGGTACACGCCTGGCAGCCGCCCGTCTCACCGGGCCGGATGACCTACTACCCGGACATCGGCGAATCGGCGCTGGAGGCCGAGACCGCGGTGGTGGAGAAGGCCGTCGCCGACTGGCGGGCGCGCCACCCCGACCTGGAGATCCTGGACACGGTGACCGGCGGCCACCCGGTGACCGCCATCTCGGCGGCGGCGGAGTCGGCCGACCTGGTCGTGGTCGGCGCCCGCAGGCGAGGCGAGGTGGCACGGGCCGTGCTCGGCTCCATCGGCCACGGCGTCCTCCACAACATCTCCCGCCCCGTGGCCGTGGTCCGCTGAGCGGAAAAGCAGTTGTCATGCCTCGTACTGTCATGTCCCGTGGCAGATATCGACAATTGGCTCGCGGCCTATGACCGGCAGATGCGGGGGGCGCCTCCGCGCCTGCCCAAGGGCGTCACCGGCGAGCAGGACGGTCCGTTGGTGCGAATCGTCGGTCAATACCGAGGCTTCGTCAGCACGCCACGCGACGTCGGCGTACGCGGCACCGAACTCGACCGGCTGATCGCGCGGCAGCGTGACCGCTTCGCGGCACGCGGTGAGGCGGTCGAATGGAAGGTCCACGGGCACGATCGGCCGGGCGACCTCACCGAGCGGCTGCGCGCCGCGGGCTTCGTTCCGGAAGATGAGGAGGCCGTCCTCATCGGCCTCGCCGGGGACATGACCGCGGCGTCGACGCCGCCGGACGGCGTCACGCTGCGGCGGGTGACCGCCGACGCCGACATGCACCGCATCGCCGCCATGGAATCGACGGTCTGGGGACAGGACTGGAGCCGGCTCGGCGATGATCTGATCGCGCGCGTGGCGGCGGCTCCGGACCAGATCGTCGTGATGGTCGCCGAAGCCGATGGCGAGGTGGTCTGCGCGGCCTGGCTGGACTTCCGTGAGGGCACCGAGTTCGCCGGCCTGTGGGGCGGTTCCACCTTGCCCGCATGGCGCGGCCGGGGCATCTACCGCGCGCTGGTCGCCGCCCGCGCCGAACTCGCCGTGGCCCGTGGTGTCACATTCCTGCACGTGGACGCCTCCCGCGACAGCGCCCCGATCCTGCGGCGGCTGGGCTTTCACCGGGTGACCACCACCACGCCCTACGTATGGTCACCGGCACGGCAGGGCTGACGCGAGCGGGTGATCGTTTCCGGCGGGGCGGCACGGATGCGGGCGGTGCCGAAGGCGGGGCGGCGGTAACTCCGTCGGTGCGGTAGGGGTGGAAACCTCGGGCGAGGGCCCGCATGT
>NZ_POUA01000637.1 GCF_003236385.1 Spongiactinospora gelatinilytica | reverse complement strand
CGATCCCTCCCGCAGCCCCGGACACCAGGGCGATCCGCCCCTCGACACCTTTCATGATCAATACTCCTTCAGCGTCTCCACTCAGAGATCAGCAGCCAGGCCAGGTACACGCCGCCGAGCGACCCGGTCATCACCCCGACGGGGAGCTGCACGGGGGCCAGCAGCCGCTGGGCCGCGAGGTCGGCGCAGACCATCAGCAGCGCCCCCATCAGGGCCGAGGTCACCAGTACCGGCCCGGACGGGCGGGCCAGGCGGAAGGCGAGCTGCGGCGCGGCGAGGGCCACGAACGGGACGGGCCCGGCGGCGACGGTCGCCATCGCGGTGAGCCCGACGGCCAGGACCATGAGCGTGAGCCGGGTGCGCTCCACCGAGATCCCGAGGGCCGCGGCGAGCTCGTCGCCCAGTTCCAGCAGGGCCAGCCGCCGCCCGGCGAGCAGCGTGACCGGGACCAGTACGGCCAGCGTCGCCACGAGCAGGTGGACCTGCCCCCAGGTCCGCCCGTTGAGGTTGCCGGTCATCCAGGTGACGGCCACGTGCGCGTCGGCGAACTCGGCGCGGGCGATCAGAAAGACGTTGAGCGCCACGAGCCCGCCGTTCACCGCGATGCCGACGAGGATCAGCCGGTAGCCCTGCACGCCGTTGCGGAAGGCCAGCAGGTAGACGGCCAGCGAGGTGAGCAACCCGCCGGCGAGCGCGCCGCCCGCGACGGCCGCGGCGCCGCCGCCGATCACGATGATCTGGAGCAGCGCCCCGGTCGAGGCCCCCGTGGTGAACCCGATGACGTCGGGGCTGCCCATGGGGTTCCTGGTCAGGCTCTGGAAGACCGCGCCCGCCAGGGCGAGCGCCGCGCCGGTCAGCACGGCGGTGAGCACCCGGGGCAGCCGTAGTGTCAGCACGACGAACTCGTGCGCGGTCGTCCCCTGCCCGGCCAAGACCCGCAGTACGTCGGGCGGGGAGATCTGGTAGGTGCCGGTACCGACCGCGACCACGAAGGCGGCCACGAGCAGCGCCGCGACGGCGGCGGCGGTGAGCACCGAGCGGCGTTCGGCGCGCAGCACGACACCGCCGGGCGGGCGCAGCGTGATGAAGGCGCGGCGGGAGCGCGCCGGTGCGCTCACAGCCGGGCCAGCCTTCGCCTGCGGGCCAGCGCGATGAAGACCGGCATGCCGACCAGCGCGGTGACCACCCCGGCCTCCAGTTCGGCGGGCCACAGCACGAGGCGTCCGGTAATGTCGGCGACCAGTACGAGCACCGGGCCGAGCAGCGCGGCGTACAGCAGCGACCAGCGGTTGTCGGGGCCGACGAGCAGGCGGGCGGCGTGCGCCACGACCAGGCCCACGAAGCCGATCGGGCCCGCCGCGGCGGTGGCCGCGCCGCACAGCAGCGTGACGGCGATCGCGCCGAGCAGCCGGGTACGGCCGGGCCGCGCGCCGAGCGCCCGTCCGGCGTCGTCGCCGAGGGCCAGCAGGTTGAGCGGCCTGCCGAGGCTGAGCGCGAGGGCGGTGCCCACCGCCATGAACGGCGCGACCTGGACGGCGACCGACAGGTCGTGCCCGCTGAGCGCGCCCGTTCCCCAGTGCCGGAACCGCTCGAACGCCTCCGGATCGACCAGGACGAGCGCCTGGGTGGAGCAGGCGAGGGCGGCGCTGACCGCCATGCCGGCGAGCGCCAGCCGTACCGGGGTGACGCCGCCCCGCCCGGTCGAGCCGATCAGGTAGACGACCGTGGCGGCGGCGGCCGACCCGGCGAAGGAGAACCAGATGAACCCGGGCAGGTTGTGCAGCCCGAAGGGGCCGACGGCGACGGCGATGGCGACCACCGCCCCCGCCTCCACGCCGAGGATGCCGGGGTCGGCCAGCGGGTTGCGGGTCAGCGCCTGCATCAGCGCGCCGGCCAGGGCCAGCGCCGCGCCGACGCCGATCCCGAGCAGCGTGCGCGGCACCCGCATGTCGTGGACGACGAAGGCCGCGTCGGTGCCATCCGGGTGGAACAGGAGCCGCAGCACGTCGCCGGGCGGGATGGCCTTGGAGCCGATCGCCAGGCTGGCCAGCGCCGCGAGGACCAGCAGCCCCGCGGCCAGCAGCGCACCCCCGGCCCGGATCGCGGCCGGCCGCAGGGCACGCCGTGACCCGCCACCCCCGGACACGGGCGGCGCCTGCGCCAGATGCCCGGCGGTCATCCGCGGTACCCCCCGGGTCGCGTCGGCCGCTGGGGTCGGGGGGTCGTGGCGGTCATTGGGGAC
>NZ_POUA01000636.1 GCF_003236385.1 Spongiactinospora gelatinilytica | reverse complement strand
GGGATGGGGGTTGTCGGGGCGGTAGCTGGCCTTGATGTGGACGCGTTCGCCTTGGGGGCCGAGGATGCTGAGGAACTCCACGGGGTGCTCGTCGGCGTTGCCGAACCAGTGAGGGAGGTGGGTGTCGAATTCGGCGACTTCGCCCTCGGTGAG
This sequence comes from Spongiactinospora gelatinilytica, assembly GCF_003236385.1. GTDB lineage: Bacteria > Actinomycetota > Actinomycetes > Streptosporangiales > Streptosporangiaceae > Spongiactinospora > Spongiactinospora gelatinilytica. The sequence goes on along the minus strand of NZ_POUA01000636.1, from coordinate 2,118 downwards.
GATGAAGTCCTTGTCGCCGAGGATGACGCGTAGGCGGCCGCGTAGGACGTACAGCCAGTGGTAGCCCTCGTGTGAGCGGGGGTCGGGTTCGCGGCCGTCGGTCATGCCGGCGGGCAGGATGTGCTTGAACGCCTGCAGCCCGCCGGGTTTACGCGTCAGCGGCACGACGGTCATGCCGTTGTGGGTGAACGGCTGTGGATGGATCCGGGGGTCGAGATCGGCTGGAGCGCCGATCAACTCATCGACCGGCACCTGGTAGGCCCTGGCCAGGGGCAGCAGGAGTTCTAGGCCCGGTTTGCGGTGCCCGGATTCCAGTCGGGACAGGGTGCTGATCGGGATGCCTGTGGTCTCGGACAGGGCGGTCAGGGTGGCGCCGCGGCGACGGCGCAATTCGCGCAGCCGGGGTCCGACTGCGGCCAGCACGGCGTCGAAGTCATCGCTCATTCGTTCACTGTGCCTGCGCTTTGCATTTTCTGCAAAGAACTTTGCCCGATTGCCGATGTGGGTGCAACCTTGGCGTCGGAGGTGGTCACGATGACTCCAGATTCCCAGTCGACAGCGATTTCCGTGACGGCGCCCTGCCTGGTGACCTGCTGGGGGCGGGACGCCGCGAGGTGGCCCGCTACGGCGGCGCCGTGCAGGCGGGCAAGGCGCGGTCTGCGGTCTGCGGCATGCGACGGCAACGGGTTCACGGTCGAGCTCGACACCGGTCGCCGGGTGCGGACGCGGCGGCTGCCGGCCCCTGCCGGAGTTGCCGACGAACTGCCCGACGTGCCAGGGCTTGCGGCACGTTGGGGGCGTGACGTGGTGCACTGCCCGTACTGCCACGGGTGGGAGATACGCGACCAGCCGATCGGTGTCATGGCCACAGGCCCGTTGGGGGCGCAGCAGGCCCTGCTGTTCCGTCAGGGGAGCGACCGGCTGACTCTGTTGCTGCACACCGCCCCGCGTCCCACCGTCGAGGAGGCCGAGCGGTTGGCCGCACGCAGGATCACGGTGGTAAGCGGTGAGGTGACCGGTCTGGAGGTCACCGAGGGCCGGCTGAGCGGGGCCGCCTGCGCGTGCCGTCGTCGTCGGCGGGTTCCTCCTCACCGCGGTGGGAACCTCACTGTTCACCGGGCTCACCGTGCACAGCGGATACGCCAACGGCATCCTGCAGGGGCTGCTGATCACCGGCGCCGGCTTCGGCCTGATCTTCGGACCGGCGATGAACCTCGCCACCGACCGGGTGGAGTCCGTCGACGCCGGCGCCGCCTCGGCCATGGTCAACGCCGGGCAGCAGATCGGAGCCGCCATCGGCACCGCCCTGCTCAACACCATCGCGGTCAGTGCCACGTCGAGCTACCTCGCGCACCACCCCAAGACCTCTGATGCCGCCGCGCAGGCATCCGTACACGGCAACACCGTCGCCTTCTGGGTGACCGTGACGGTGTTCATCCTCGGCGCTATCGTGTGCGGCCTCATCGTCCGGCCAGGACGCCAACCGGTGCCGGCGGACAGCGAACCCACACCGACGGCAGCAGCCTGAGCACCGCACGCCGACCGTCCCCATGCAACCAACGAGAGGACTGAGCGCCATGGACGTCCAGCGCTGGGACGAGATGTATCGCAGCCGCGACCAGATATTCAGCGGCAACCCCAACGGAGTGCTCGTCGCGGAGGCCAACGACTTGCCGCCGGGCCAGGCGCTCGACGTCGGATGCGGTGAAGGCGCCGACGCGCTCTGGCTCGCCCGACGCGGATGGCAGGTCACCGCGGTCGACATCTCCGCGATCGCCCTGCAACGTGCCGCCGCCGCTGCCACCGACATCAAGGGCCGCGTGTCGTGGACACGGGCCGACCTCATCACCACGCCGCCCCCAGCGGGCGCATTCGATCTGGTGTCCATACACTACTTCCCGCTCCTGCGCCAACCAGGTCACGCGGCGCTGCGCGGCCTTCTGGACGCTGTCGCCCCCGGCGGCACGCTGCTCTTTGCCACCCACGCCCTCTCGGATCTGGCCGTGCGCCAGGAGGAGGGCTTCGACCCCGCCGACTACTACCAGCCGGACGACATCGCCCAACTCCTCGACCTCACCTGGAACGTCCTGATCAACGAGACCCGCCCCCGCACCGCCC
>NZ_POUA01000635.1 GCF_003236385.1 Spongiactinospora gelatinilytica | reverse complement strand
GTGGTGGAATCGGCGGGGAAGCTGGCGAAATAGCCCGCGGCCATGTCGTCGTCACCGTGGCCCTCGGCCTCGGCGCGGCGGAAGCGCTCGCCCGCGGCCACCGCCATGTCCACCCGCACCCCGGCCCCGGACGCCGCCTCGGCGATCAGCCGGGTGTCCTTCTCCGCGTTGCGGACGGTGAAGCTGGGCGTGTAGTCGCCGTCCCTGATGGACTTCATCTTCGCCTGCACGTACCCGCTGTCCAGCGGACTCCCGGTGACCACCTCGGCGAACAGCGATGGGTCCAGCCCCAGCGCGCGCAGCAGGGCCAGCGACTCCGCCAGCACCGCGGTGAGGGTGATGGCGTACCCGACGGTGGTGAGCTTGAGCCGGGTGGCCGCGCCCACCTCCTCCCCCACCCAGATGGTCCGGCCGCCGACCGCGGAGAACACCGGCTCCAGGCGCTCGTCGGCAGGGCCCGCGGCCAGGACCACGAGGGTCCCCGCCTCCGCCGGCTGGCGGGTGCCCTGCACCGGGGCGTCCACGAAGACCAGCCCGTGCGCCTGGGCGAGAGCGGCGAGGCGGTCGAGCGCGACCAGGCCCACCGTGCTCATCTGCGCCCACACCTGGCCGGCGGCCAGCGCGGGAGCGGCGGCCGACATGGCGGCGCGCACGGCGTCGCCGTCGCTGAGCATGGTGATCACGACATCGGCCCCGGTCACCGCCTCGGCCGGATCGGAACACACGGTGATGCCATCGGCTTGCAGCGGCAGCGCCTTGTCCCGGGTCCGGTTCCATGCCCTGACCTGGAGGCCGTTCTTGGCCAGATTGCGCGCCATGGGCGCACCCATGATCCCCGTGCCCAGCACCGCGACGGTCGTCATCTCGAACTCCGAATTCATTGAAATCAATCTTTAACGAACAGTCCAGACAGGACGAGATCCACGACCGCCAGCAGCCGCCGCCGGTCGGCCCCCGCCTTGCCCTGCACACGCAGCCCCTGGATCGTCGTCACCAGCAGGTCGGCCATCGCGGTCACGTCGGCGCCGGGGGGCAGCTCGCCGCGCTCCCTGGCGCGGCGCAGCACGGCGGCGATCGACGTGGCGTTCCCGTCCAGAGCATCCCCCACCACGCGGGCGGCGACACGGTCGTGCGGCAGCCGCTCGGTCGCGGTGTTGGTGATCAGGCAGCCCCGCCGTTCCGGGTCCAGCACGGTGGCTTCCACCATCGATACCAGCAGGTCACGGAGCACTTCGCGGGGCGGGGCGGCACGCTCCAGCCGGGCGCCGGCCTCGGCGGCCGAGCGCTCGGCATAGCGGATGAGGGCCGCCTCGTGCAGCCCGGCCTTGCTGCCGAAGGCGGCGTACAGCGAGCCGCGGCCGACGCCGGTGGCCTCGACCAGGTCCTGGATCGAGGTCGCCGCGTAGCCTTTGCGCCAGAAGACGCCGATCGCGGCGTCCACGGCCGCGTCCATGTCGAACTCCCGCGTGCGTACCACGCGGCCACCTTACCGCCTATCTGTAACGATCGGTCAAGTAAGGTGGCGAGTTCCGCCGATCAGCTCCAGGTGCCGCTCTTACGGCGAATGACCGCGAGCCGGAAGGCGGCGTCCTGGTGGCCGCAGCGCGCGGCGATCTCGTGGAAGAAGGCGGCGAGCGGGCGTTTGGCCCGGCCCTGGAACTCGTACTGGCACCCGAACAGGTAGGCGAACTCGGCCGCCTCCTCCTTGGCGTTGAGGTGGTCGCGCAGCCGCAGGGCTCCCGGCCGGCCGGCCTCACCGGCCCGGCGCAGCCAGTTGCTGGCGTCGAAGGGCTCGTCGCGAAGCAGGTGGATCACGGCGAGCTGGAAGCACGCCTCGGCGTCGCCGTCGCTCGCCCAGCGCGCGAGGCGGGCCTCGGTCCTGCCATGGGTGTTCAGGTAAAAGCGCTCCAGGACATGCGCGGGGGCCATGGTCACATCGTCACCCCGGCCCTCGGCGGGCGATGGCACGGCCGGCACCCCGGGCGCACCGGCGTACCCGGCGTGGCCATGTCCGGAGGCGTCGTCGCCGTCCGGATCAGGTCCGGTGAGGCCGTGACCGGCGGCGGTATGCCCGTCCGGGGCGCCGGAGGCCGGTTCGGCGGGGGCTCCGGGGAACGCGGCGCCCGGCGGGGGTGTCTCCCGGCGCGGTTCCGGTACTGCCTCCCGTATGTCCGGCCCGGGCGCGGCCAGGGCGCCCCCTTCGGCACCCGGCCCCGGCGGCCCTGGCGACCCGGCGAGCGGCCCGCGCGACTCGATCACAGGGTCGGCCAGGCC
>NZ_POUA01000634.1 GCF_003236385.1 Spongiactinospora gelatinilytica | reverse complement strand
GCAAGGATGTAGCGGTCCAGGGAGATACCGTCGTGCCGCCCAATGGCCAGCACGATGCCCGCGACCGCGATGGGCACGGCGAGGACGGCCAGGGCCAGCGCCGGGACGTGGTCGGCCAGGAGCAGGTAGCCGCCGTACAGCAGGGCGCCGGTGCCGCCGAAGATGATGATCTGACGCGCGGTGAAGCCTCCGATGATCTTGTCTGGGGCTTCGACGTCGGCGGGGATGCGGACGATGTCGTTCATCGCTTGTCACCGCCCTTGCGGCGGGCGGGCGGCTTGCGGCGGGGCTCGCCGTGGTTTTCCGGCCATTCGGGCGTGCCGGGAATCGGCGTGCCGGGCGCGACGATCGGACGGGCCGGGGTGCCGCCGGTTGCCTTTGGCGGGGTGGCCGCGCTCTGGTTGCGGAGGTGGTACATCTGCCCGAGTCCGGCCGGGCCTCTGGCGTAGTAGGTCTCGCGCGGGTAGCCGTAGACGGGGGTGGTCGCGGGGACCGGGCCGGACGGGTTGGGAGTGGGCCGGTACTTGCCCGGCATCGGCGGCCCGGTCGGCGCGTGCTTGATCGGGGTCGGGGCCCATTGCTGCGGCGGACGGCGGGCACCGACCGGGGCGTGCTTGAACGGCCCGCTGCCACCCCGTGCCGCGGCGGCAGCGGTGCCGGCAATGCCGGTTGCCGCTCCTGCCGGTCCTGCCATCGCCGGCAAGGCCCGCCCTGTCAGGGCAGTGGCCGCTGCCGTCTTCTTGCCGCTTCGGCCCCGCCCGAGGTGCAGCGTATTCAAGATCGGCGAGGCGAGCCGGTAGGCGATGGCGTACTTGACGATCCGGGCAATCGTCGAGCCGCGGCCACGGTGAGTGAAGACCGTACGCGACACCCAGCCGGGGATGCGCACCAAGATGATCAACAGGCACAGGGCGATCAGCAGGTTGTAGAGCTGGCCGTGGAGCGTCAGCCCGACGATCTGACGGCCGTCCTGGTTGAAGAAGATCCGCACCGCGGCCACCAGGGTCATGGACTGGCCGATCTGGATGAGCAGCAGACCGGTGAACGCCCGGCCCCACAGCCGGGCCGCGCCGTCGGTGTGCGGCAGGGCCAGGCAGGCCAGCGCGAGAGGCGCGACGATGACCAGCAGGATCGTCATGGCAATGCGGAACATGAAGGTGATCAGCAGCAGGATCAGCAGGATGACCGCGACCAGGGCGAGCAGAACATAGAAGACCTCGCCATCGTTGTAGGGCAGGACCATCATTCGGATGGCGGTGGCCGCGCGTGCCGCGTCGAAGTCCTGGCCGAGCAGTGCGAGCGAGACGCCGTTGGCCAGCCGAACGGCTTCGATCGTGAAGAACAGGCTGAAGTTCGCGGCCCCGAACGCCACGACCAGACGCGGCAGCACCTCCTTGATCGCGTACCGGGTCTGTACCGTGCCATGGCCCATGACCAGCACCCCGGCGGCGATCACCAGGACCACGAATCCGCTGTTGGCCAGGACCGCGCTCGCCTGCCACAGATCATGGATCCGCGGCTGTCCCTCGATGTCCGGTGTGGCCAGCAGGGTCTCGGCCAAGGCACTCAGCAGGGGGCGGATCGCCATGGCGGTGAGCTGGGCGAACCAGTTGTTGATCTGTCCGTTCACCCAGCCGCCCAGGTCCAGCCCGAACGGCGGAGCCGGAGGAGAACTGGGGCTGGGTGCCGGCGTCGGTGCGGCGGCAGCGGGCCCGGCAATGGCGATCACGGCCAGTGCCGGTGCGGCAACGGTTGCGGCAACCGGGACGGCAACGATGGCAACAGGCCGGAAGGCACCCGGCCAGGCGCCCGGCCAAAGGGCCGCCATCACCCGCTCACCAGATGCCGCAGGACGTTCACCAGCAGCGGCGCCAATACGGCCAGCGCGTACCCGAACGCGCTCGCCTTCAGTGCCGCCTTGGCCTTGTGCACCTCTCCCGGATCGCCACCCGCGATCAGGTACCGCACCCCGCCGACGGTGAGCATCAGTGTGGCCAGGGCCGCGAGCAGGCCGACCAGCCAGGTTCGCGTGTTGTCGAAGACCCTGCCGAGGTCTTCCGGTCGGGTCGGCGGAGAGGGGGGCGGGCCGGCGATCATCCCGAACGCGACGGTCGCCAGCGTGGCAACGACCACGGCAACGATTGCCACGACCACCACGACGTTCCGTAGCCGCCGCTGCCACCGCCTGCCGGGCGTTGCCGTTTCGGCAGGTGCGGCGGCGGCCGTGCCGGTCAGCGGCGGGGCGTCCTGCGGCCGTCGCGCCTCCGCCGGAGCGGGTCGGGGC
>NZ_POUA01000633.1 GCF_003236385.1 Spongiactinospora gelatinilytica | reverse complement strand
AAGCCGAACAGCTCCCTGCCATGATCGATGAGCGCGGCCCGCCTGGCGTCGGGGGTGGGGTGGGCAGCCTGCCAGGGCGGGCCGTCGCCGCTGATCCGGCGGGCGTTGACGCGGACCTCGACGGGCAGCAGCGAGCCGTACAGGGCGGCCAGCTCGGTGACGGTGCGCTCCGACACCCACTCGCCGGCGTCCGCGCGCGGCCTGAGGGTGACGGTGGTGCCGGGCTCGGCGCGCTCGGCGGCGGCCCGCTCGACCCGGTAGCGGCCGTCGGCGAGGCCGGTCCAGCGCACGGTGTGGGCGCCGGTGACCGAGCGGGTCTCGACCTCGATCTCGTCGGCGACCAGGAAGCCCGAAAGCAGCCCGATCCCGAACTGACCGAGGAACTCGTGCCGGGCGAAGCCCAGCTCGTCGCGCTTGGAGGAGCGGCCGATGGTGGCCAGGAGGGTGTGGACCTCCTGCTCGGTGAGCCCGATCCCGGTGTCGTGGATCTTGAGCAGGGCGCCGCCGTCCTCCACGGTCACCTCGACGCGGGCGGGGGCGACGGGGTCATCGACCCGCCGGGCGGTGATGGCGTCGACGGCGTTCTGGAGCAGCTCGCGGACGTAGACGCGCGGGCTTGAGTAGAGGTGCCTGCTGAGCAGGTCCACAACTCCACGCAGGTCTACCTGAAAGGCGCTTTCCACCCGATTCCCCTCGTTCAACGACGACGGGGAATCACCCTAGCGGCCAGGACCGACAGGGGCCGATCGCTTTAGAGGTACGGAGTCAAGAACGGGTTCAAAGCGCCGGATCCGAGGTAGCGCCGGACGCTGTGAAAGTCGATCCAGTCCAGGTTGACGAGCCCGTCGTGGTCGACTCCGTTGAAGCAGCCGCGCAGCGTGGGCGGGATGGCCGCGATGTCGTCCTTGTCGGCGATGTTCACCCACCGTTTCACGCCTCCCGGGCGAATGCCCCACCCTCCGGCGGGGGCCGGCATCAGCCGCTCGAAGACGACGTTGCGCATGCCGAGCGGGCTGCCGAGCGTGATCAGCAGGTCCACGTTCAGCTCGGGGTAGGCGTGCAGGGTCTCGTACGCCACGACGCTGCCGAGCGAGTGTGCGATGACCACCTGGGGGTTGTGCCTGCGGATGGCCTCGGCGACCGCCTCGCGGCACCGGACGCGGGCCGGGCTCCCGGCGCTCTCCAGGTAGGCCGCGACCTCGGGGCAGAACATGGTGGCGAACGACACCGCCCGCTCCTCCAGGCGTTCGAGCAGCCACTCGGTCGCCCGTCGCAGCGCCCCGGTGAGCGACTCCCCCGCGGTCTCCTTGATCCCTTCGAGCTGCGTCGCCCAGTGGAAGAAGACCCTTTGGGCCTCGGCGTCCATGGCCCGCTCAACCCGGCCGCCGCGCGCCGGAACGGCTCCGGGGCGGCCCGGTTCGCCGAGGTGGTGGGCGTAGTAGGCCACGGCGGTGACGTAGTCCTCGCCGGAGCCGGCGGAACGGTCGTTCCGGCCGTTCAGGCCGGTGAGGCCGGTGAGGCCGTTGAGGCCGTTGAGGCCGTTGAGGCCGTTGAGGCCGTTGAGGCCGTTGAGGCCGTTGAGGCCGTTGAGGCCGTTGAGGCCGCCGTGCAGATATCGGTTCCATTTCCCGCGAAGCGCCTCGGCCGCCGCCGAGGCCGACATTCCGGCTTCCTCGTAGTAGTGGTACTTCCCGATTCCATGCACGCCGACGATCGCCGTCACAACGCTTCCTCCGTGGAAATCCCCGTCCCGGCCGGAGACCGCGGGCGATCCGGCCGGGAAAGGCGGGAAAGCAGCGGCCGACGGGCCAGCGGATACGATGCACGACCCGCGTCCGCTCCCACAAGTGACGGAACTTAACCATTTGATCACCGTATGGGGGCGATGGGTAAACTGTATGGTGACAAACCGCCCGAAAGCCCAGAAAGGAGGGCGGATCATGCCCGGCCCGCTCGTCGTACGCGCCTCGGTCGTCGTTCCCGAGGCCGAGCTGCGCTGGCGCTTCTCCCGCTCCTCCGGGCCAGGAGGGCAGGGCGTCAACACCACCGACAGCCGGGTCGAGCTCGGCTTCGACCTCGCCGCCACCACCGCGATCCCGCCGGAGCTGAAGGCCCGCGCGCTGGACCGCCTGGCCCCGCGGCTGTCCGGCGGGGTGCTCACGATCGCGGCCTCCGAGCACCGCTCCCAGCTCCGCAACCGGGAGGCCGCGGCGGCCCGGCTCGCCCAGGTGCTCCGCGAGGCGATGGCCCCACCACCGGCCCGCCGCCGCGGCCTCCCGGTTGCGG
>NZ_POUA01000632.1 GCF_003236385.1 Spongiactinospora gelatinilytica | reverse complement strand
ACCCTCGGCTGACCACCAGCCCCACCTGCGCCGCAGACTCGCCACCTGCCCGGTACGCGCCGCTACCGTCGCCGGGCCGTCGTCAACAGCCACCTGTCTCATCCCCACGGTCCTACCGGCGGTTAATCGCCGCTCTACTGCTGGCGGCGCAGGTTTGCCAACTGTGCGGTGCGGCCCCACAGAATCGTGGTGATGGCCACGCTCATCCATCCCGCGTGTCCATGGAAGCGGGTTTCGCCGGTCAGCCAGGCGCCGAGTATCCAGATGCCGAAATGGCAGGCGCCGCCGATCGGCGCGGCCGTGAACGGGTGCTTATCATCCGCCTGTGTACTCGCCCGGCGAGGGCGGCGCAAATGTCGATCATCTTCGACAGGCCGCCGGGTATCACCTCGACTGTTTTCGATTTCCTCGTCTTTGTTTCGGCGGCGCGGTCATATCATCGCGAGATGACGTAATTGGTAGGTCCTTTTCGCCGTGCCCCGCCTTAACGTTACGGCACGGCCACGGGAGGAGACCGCCATGCCCCGAACCCCCCTGTCGATCGCGGGCGCGGTGCTCGCGGCCGGCGTGCTCGCGCTCAGCGCCGCCCCCGCCTCGGCGCAGCCGGCGCCCGGCCTGATAGACGCGTTGCGGCGCGATCTCGGGCTGAGCGCGGCGGAGGCGTCCGCCCGGGTGATCAACGAGCAGCGGGCCAGGGACATCGAGCCGGCGTTGCGCGACGGCCTGGGGGACCGGTTCGGCGGTTCGTGGCTGAACCCGTCCGGGAGACTGGTGATGGCCACGACCCACGCGGGCGACGTACCCGCCATCACCGCGCGCGGCGCGCAACCCAAGCTGGTGACCCGGCCGCTGGCCCGGCTCGACGCGATCAAGGCCGCGTTGGACGTGGCCCACGGCCGCGAGAAGGTCGCGGCCTGGTACGTGGACGTGGTGACCAACAGCGTCGTCGTACTCGCCGCCGACCCGGCCGCGGCCGGGTCGTTCGTACGCGGCAGCGGCGTGGACGCCTCCGCCGTACGCGTTGAACGCAGCGCCGAGCGGCCCGTCCCGTACGCCGACATCCGCGGCGGCGACGAGATCTATGTGGACGGCAAGGGCCGCTGCCTGGTCGGCTTCTCGGTACGGCAGGGCGCCAAGCAGGGCTTCGTCACCGCCGGCCACTGCGGAGCCAACGGCGCCCTGGTCCGCACCCGCCCGGGCGGCCCGGTGATCGGCAAGTTCGAATCGGTGTCCTTCCCCCGCAACGACTACGCCTGGGCGTCGCTCTACCCGGGCTGGAACGCCATCGGCTACATCAAGGGCGGCCCCAGCGGGCAGTCCCCGATCCGGGGCGCCACGGAGTCCTACGTGGGCGCGTCGGTGTGCAGCTACAGCCCGGTCAGCGGCTGGCGCTGCGGCGTGATTCAGCAGCTCAACACCAGCGTCACCTACCCCGAGGGCACCGTCACCGGCCTCACCCGCACCTCCGTGTGCAGCGAGCCCGGCTCATCCGGCGCCCCGTTCGTCTCCGGCGACCAGGCCCAGGGCGTACTCTCCGGCGGCTCCGGCAACTGCGCCACCGGCGGCACCACCTACTTCCAGCCCATCAGAAGGGCCCTGACCGCCCTCCAGCTCACCCTGGTCACCGCCCCCCGCTGAGGAACCCCTTCATGCAAAGGCACAAGGAAGAGTGCGCGGTATTGGAGACCCTCGCGAATCTCTAGAGGTCCGTCCAGGCGAGGTCGTCCACCGCGAGCCAGGTGTCCTCGGTCATCGTCGCCGGAGTGCCCCCGGCGAACGCGCGGACATCCCGGTGCAGGTGGGACTGGTCGACGTACCCGACGTCGGCCGCGACGTGGGCGGCGCGTTCGCCCGCGGCGAGCCGGTGGACGGCGTGGTCGAAGCGGACCAGTTTGGCGGCGCGCTTGGGTGGCAGCCCGATCTGCGCGCGGAAGCGTGACCACAGCCGCTTGCGGCTCCAGCCCAGCTCGGCCGCCAGTTCCTCGATCCTGACCCAGCCGCGGCTGGGGAGACGCCCGGCGGCTGGGTGCCCGTCCCGACGTCGAGGCGGTCCTGAACGATCCGTGGTCGGATTTCGACGACGCCCTCGGGATCGTCGGCGTCACCGATGTCCCCGGCGGGTGCATCGTCACCCAGCCCTGGGGATACGCGCCGTCCACCCCCGAGGTGATCGTGCCGCTGTCGGTGGGACACGGTCTGCTACGCCATGACCGGCTCCTCCCACATCCCCCAGACCACAACGGGCTGCACCCTCTTCCTCTTCTACCCGAAGGCTGACCGGCCCCTGAGCGGGGGCG
>NZ_POUA01000631.1 GCF_003236385.1 Spongiactinospora gelatinilytica | reverse complement strand
CCCCGTGCCGCCCGCCGTCCACGACGGCCGGACCCGCCCCGTGCAGAACCGGCGTTTCCCCGTCAAGACCACGGTGGTCACGCTCGTCGTGCTGGTCATCGCCGGACTCGGACTCCTGGCATGGATGGGCCTGCTGCCGTCGTTCTTCGGCTCGTCAGCGCAGAGCGGCGAGTCGCCCGGCGTCCAAAAGCCCGGCGCGGCCCCCGATTCGGTGCTGGACTGGGCGGAGGGGACGGAACCGTTCACCGTCGGCGTGCGCGACGGACTGCCCGGCGTCGCCCTGAACTCCGGCAAAGGCGGCAAACCCGCCTGGGCGGGCTTCGAGGTGGACCTGGCCCGCGAGATCGCCCACGCCCTCGGCGTGTCGCCGCAGCGTCTCACCTTCAAGGCGACCGACCGTGCCCAGCGCCCCGCGCTGCTCGCCGAGGGCGACGTGGACATGGTGGTATCCACCTACTCGATCAACAAGGTGGACGAGGTCACCTTCGCCGGGCCGTACTACCTCGCCCATATCGACGTGCTGGTAAAGGACGGGTCGTCCATCACCACCGTGAAGGACCTGGAGGGCAAACGGCTGTGCCAGCCGGGGGCCGCGTTCGCGGTCAAGGCGGTCCAGCGCGTGGTGGACCGCGTCGATCTGGTGCCCGTCGCCGACTACTCCCAGTGCATGGACCGTTTGAGGACCGGCCGCCTGGATGCCGTGCCCGGCGATGACCTGCTGCTCGCCGGCTTCGCCAACCGCGAGAAGCTCCGGTACAAGGTCGTCGGCCTCAAGCTGTCCACCGAGCGGTACAGCGTCGCGCTGCGCGCGGGCGACGTGCGCGGCTGCCAGGCCGTCCAGCGGGCCATCACCGCCCTGTACCGAAAAGGAACGGTCAAAAGCCTGCTCACCCGGCATTTCGGCAACGTGGAGTTCGCTCCGGAGGCCGAGGTCCCCAGGATGCAACCCTGCCGATGAAGGGCCGGGTGAGGGACCGGTAACATCCGAGCGTCACCATATCGACCCGCGAGTTGGGGGAAGGCAATGCCGCAGACTCCCGTCAAAGTCACCGTCACAGGCGCGGCCGGCCAGATCGGCTACGCCCTGCTGTTCCGCATCGCATCGGGCCAGTTGCTGGGCCAGGGCGTCCCGGTACGGCTGAGCCTCCTGGAGATCCCGCAGGCGGTGAAGGCGGCGGAAGGCACTGCGATGGAGCTCGACGACTGCGCGTTCCCGCTGCTCGCCGGGATCGACATCAGCGACGACCCAAACGTCGCCTTCGAGGGCGCCAACGTCGGGCTGCTGGTCGGCGCCCGCCCGCGTACCAAGGGGATGGAGCGCGGTGACCTGCTGGAGGCCAACGGCGGCATCTTCGGCCCGCAGGGCAAGGCGATCAACGACCACGCCGCCGACGACGTGCGGGTGCTGGTCGTCGGCAACCCGGCCAACACCAACGCGCTGATCGCCCAGGCGCACGCGCCCGACGTGCCCGCGGCCCGGTTCACCGCGATGACCAGGCTCGACCACAACCGCGCGCTGTCGCAGCTCGCCGGCAAGCTCCAGGTCCCGGTCGCCGACATCAAGAAGATGACCATCTGGGGCAACCACTCCGCCACCCAGTACCCCGACCTGTACCACGCCGAGGTCGGCGGCAAGGTCGCCGCCGAGCAGGTGGACGACGCCTGGCTGCGCGACACCTTCATCCCGACCGTGGCCAAGCGGGGCGCGGCCATCATCGAGGCCAGGGGCGCCTCCAGCGCCGCCTCCGCCGCCAACGCGGCCATCGACCACGTCCACGACTGGATCAACGGCACCCCCCAGGGCGACTGGACCTCCGCCGCGGTGCCCTCCGACGGCTCCTACGGCGTGCCCGAGGGCCTCATCTCGTCCTTCCCGGTGGTCTCCAAGGGTGGGGCCTGGGAGATCGTCCAGGGCCTGGACATCGACCCCTTCTCCCGCGAGCGCATCGACGCCTCCGTCGCCGAGCTCGCCGACGAGCGCGAGGCCGTCTCCCGCCTCGGCCTGCTGTAGATCTCCGGTACGCGTGCGGTGCGGGGCGTCGATCTGATCTGCTCCGCACCGCGCCGCCGAGCCTTGTGCAAAAACGCCGCCGCCGCCTGCCCTTTACCGCCGTACTTTATCGCCGGTAATTACCATCAAATGGTGTACGGCGCAGGTGAGCGGTGAATTAGGTCGCGATTACCACATATTATCGACCACCCGCGGAAGCGCGCCCAGGCCGCCCGGCCCCAGAGACGCACGGTGATACGGATGACACCCGGCGTGTCGGCGGGAGCCGAGGTGGCGGGGGCCCCAGAATGATCGCTGGGAGATTACCGGGGG
>NZ_POUA01000630.1 GCF_003236385.1 Spongiactinospora gelatinilytica | reverse complement strand
GGCCGCGGCCGTGCCCGCCGTGCGGTGGTGGGTCTCCGGATCGGGGCGCGCAGCGAGGGGAGCGGTGCGGCGGGCACGGCCGCGGCCATTCGCCGTGGCGTCCAGTATCGCAGCACCCGGCGCCGCTCGGCCGCGCCGGGAGCGGCACTGTGCTCGGTCGCGACGGCCGGGGTCGTCGTGGGCATCGCCGTCCGGACGGGCACGGCGGGGCCCGTGGTGGTCAGCAGGGTGGCCGAGAGGGTGGCGGCGGCGAGGAGGGGGAGACTCGGGGCCATGACCCCGAGTATGGAATGCGGGTCGTGTTTTCGCCACTACTTTCGGTGAATCAGGCATGCTTATTCGGCGCCCGGTTCTCGGTGGAATTACCGATGTGGATATATCAGTCTCAGAGGGGCGTCACCTCATTTTTCAGTAGTTGTGCCGCCGCATTAATCCAGTGGAGATATGTCGCTTTATGTGGATGCAGTGTGTCAAATGCCACCGCACTACGCCTGGTCGTCCAGCAGCCCGGCGTCGTGGGCCAGCAGGGCGATCTGGACCCGGTTGTTGAGACCCAGTTTGGCCAAGATGTTGGACACGTGCGTCTTGATGGTCGGGACGCTCAGGTACAGCGTGGCGGCGATGTCGGCGTTGGATCGGCCCTGGCCGACGGCGACGGCGACATCGCGTTCGCGGGCGTTCAGCAGGGCGAGGCGCTCGCGGGCCAGGTCGCGGCGGCGGTCCTGCCCCGACTCGGCCACCCGGGCGATCAGCCGGCGGGTCACGGCGGGCGAGAGCACCGGATACCCCCTGGCGACCTGGCGGATCGCGGTGACGATCTCGTCCGGCGGCGTGTCCTTGAGCAGGAAGCCCGCCGCGCCCGTCCGCAGTGCCCGAAGGACGTGCTCGTCGGCGTCGAACGTGGTCAGCACGATGACCTCCGGCGCCCCCGCGCGCGCCCGCAGGGTCTCGGTGGCGGTCAGGCCGTCCATGCCCGGCATCCGGATGTCCATGAGGATCACGTCGGGGCGGTGCCGGTCGGCCATGGCCACGGCCTCGCCGCCGTCGCCCGCCTCGGCGGCCACGCGGACGTCGGGGGCCCCGCCCAGCATCATCGTCAGCCCGGCACGTACCAGTGGGTCGTCGTCCACGATGAGCACGCGCACGGTGCCCGGCTCCGGTGTCGTCATGGCGGCCACGGTAGCCAGGCCGTCAGCAGCCAGCCGCCCTCGGGGGTGGGGCCGTGTGACAGCCGGCCGCCGGCCAGCGCGATCCGCTCGGCCAGCCCCGCGAGGCCCTGCCCGGCGGAGGGCGGGGCGGTGGTCCTCGCAGCCGGGTCCGGCGGCGTGTTGCGCACCTCCACGGTCAGGCCCTGGCCCGGCTCACCCGTCACGCCGACCCCCACGGCGGCTCCGGGCGCGTGCTTGCGCGCGTTCGTCAGCGCCTCCTGGACGATCCGGTAGGCCGTACGACCGGCCGCGTCGGACACCGGCCCCTGCGGCTGGCGGCGCACTTCCACCGCCATCCCCGCGCGCCGGGACTCGGCCACCAGCGCAAGGAGGTCGGCCAGGGTCGGCTGCGGCAGCTCGCCCACGGGCGCGCGCAGCACCCCGATCACCTCGCGAAGGTCCTGTAGCGCCCGGTGGGCGCTCTCCCTGATCACCTTGGCCGCGCGGGCGATGTCCTCGGCCGAGGCGTCCGGACGGTACTCCAGCGCGCCCGCGTGCACGCTGAGCAGGGACAACCGGTGGCCGAGCACGTCGTGGATCTCCCTGGCGATCTCCTCGCGGGCATGGTGGCGGGCCTGCTCGGCGCGCAACCGGGCCTCGGTCTCCGCGCGCGCCGCGCGGTCCTGGAGCGACCACAACAGCCTGCGGCGATGGTGGACGTACAGCCCCCAGCCCACCGCCGCCCCGTGTACGGCCAGTCCGAACAGCATGGTCACGAAGGCGGGGAGGTCCGGCTCCGGGCGCAGCACGATGTAGATCACGGTCGCCCCGAGGCTGAGCGGGAAGATCCGCCAGGTCACCGGCGGCGGCCGGTGTACCGCGACCGTGAACATCGACACCAGCAGAGCGCCCGCGACCAGCTCGGAGAACGTGGACAGCGAGATCAGCACCACGGCCAGGTGGACCGGGAAGCGGCGGCGCAGCCACAGTGCGGCGCACCCCAGCACGCCCACCAACTGGTCGAGGGGGAACAGCCACTCCGGGTGCGCGGGAACGGTGGCCTCCTCCACCCGCAGGATGATCTCCAGCAGGCCGAACAGCACCGCGAACAGGAACAGCGTCAGGTCCACGGCCCACTCGCGCGGGCCGCGCCGGCGGCGGGCGGCGGGCGTGCCGGGAGG
>NZ_POUA01000062.1 GCF_003236385.1 Spongiactinospora gelatinilytica | reverse complement strand
AGGGCCCGACAAGCGTCCTGCCTCGGCAGGCCACGCGGCCATGGGGTCCGGAAACGCGAAACCGCCCCTGACCCGGGTGGGTCAGGGGCGGTTTCGCAGATGTGGAGGTGGCGGGAATTGAACCCGCGTCCTTCAACCCCAAAACAGGGCTTCTCCGGGCGCAGCCTGTTACAGAGTTTCTCGGCCCCGGCGATCACACAGGCGTGTCGCCGACGGGCTCAGCCACTGTAAGGTTTCCCGCGCGACCCCCGTGGCCGGGGTCGGCGGTTGAGCCTCCTAGCGATGCCGGACTCGGGTCGGAGGCGATCCCGGAGCCGGCAGAGGTCACTCGCTGCTCAGGCGGCGAGGCCCAGGCTGGCCTGGGAAACCTCAGCGTGCTTCTTATTGGCACTTGTTGTTTGCGGTCACAGGATTAACGAGGTTATGTCCGCAGTCCTCGGCCCGCTTCCCACTGCTTTGCAAGATCGAAGTCGAAACCACATCACCCCCATGTGCTGTTGTCAAGCTGTCGGTGTCCGTCGGGGCCCACCGAGTGATCTGACGATACCCTCTACAACACCCTTCATGCCAACATGATTCCCGATCGTCCAGGGGGCCGCCGTGATCGAGCCTCCGCAGGACTATCCGATCGTCGAACGCGACGCCGTACGCCTGGTGGTGCGCGACTCCCTGGAGCGGGTCCTGCTGTTCCACACGCGTGAGCCGGCACACCCTGAGCTGGGGACATGGTGGGAGCTTCCAGGGGGCGGCATGGACCCTGGGGAGACGTTCGTGCAGACCGCGGTGCGGGAGCTGCGGGAGGAGACCGGGATCGCCGTGACGGCGGCGCAGGTGGGGCCGCCGACCTGGCGGCGGCGGGCGTCGTTCCGGCACCGGGACAAGCGGCACGTGCAGAACGAGGTCGTGATGCAGGTGCGGCTCGCCGTACCGGGCCCGGACGTGGACGAGGCCGAACGCCTGGACTACGAGCTGGAGGACTACTTCGGCTTCCGCTGGTGGACCGTCGCCGACGTCGTGGCGAGCCGGGAGGCGTTCTATCCCGGCAGGCTGCCCGCCCTGCTGACCGGCTTCCTGGCCGGGGAGGAGATCGACGAGCCCTTCGAACTCTGGTCGTGAGGCCGGTCGTGAGGCGCGAAGCCCCGGGAGCGCGGCACGCACGCACGCGCTCCCGGGGCCGACCGGCAGGGTCGCGCCGGTCCGGACGGCAAGGCTTCCCCCGAGATGAAGCCTTGTCCCATCATGGCGACCGAGCCCGCAACCCCCCAAGCGGTGCTCAGTCACCTAGTAAGACGCGAACGGGGCGGCCCATGGTTGCTCCGGGTGGTTCCCTTTTTTCATGGCGTCACGCGGTGCTGTGCGCGCCGTGGAAGAAGGCGCCCGCGATGGCGGCCGGATCGTTGCCCTCGGCGAGCACCGCGACGGCCACGTCGTCCTGGTAGCCGATGAACCACGACCGGCTGCCCGTGGTGAACGAGCTGATGCCGTGTACCTGCGGCCCGTTGGCGTTGGCCGTGGCCGCGGTGCCGGAGGTGACTCCGGCGCGCAGGAGGCCCCTGAGCACCTCGGTGCGGGCGGGGTCGAGCTTGATCGGGTTGGGTTGGCGGACCGGCGGCGTCTCGGCGGCCGGGTCGGGGGTGGCCGGCTGCCTGATCAGGACCGGCGAGTGCCAGGTGCCGTTCTTGATCGCGCCCGCGATCAGCGCCATGGACAGCGGGCTGACCTTGATGTTCTGGCCGACGATGGCCCTGGCCCTGGCGGCGCTGCTGGTGAGCCTGGGAAGCGAGCCGGAGAAGGACTTAAGCGGCAGTTGCCAGTCGCTGCCGATGCCGAAGCTGCGGGCGCTGGCGGTCAGGGTGCCGGCGTCCACCCGGCGGCCGAGCGCGGCCAGCGCGGTGACGCAGGCGTTGGCCAGGCTGCCCTTGAAGGTGGGTGTGCTCCCGGCGGAAGCGCCGGCCTGCTGGAACCGCGCGCCGCCCACCGAGCGTTCCGGCGGGCAGGGCAGCCGCTGCTTGGCGGTGACCCCGGACTGGAGCAGCGCGTCGGCGGCCACGATGGAGAACACGCTGCCCGCGGCGAACTTCCCGCCCAGCGCGTCCTTCTCCTGGTGGAACTGCTGGGTGGCGACCGCCAGGACCTCGCCGGTGGACGCCTTGACCGCAACCAGCGCGGCCTTGTTCGCACTGGCCACGGCCACCTCGGCGGACCCCTGGAGGCGGGCGTCGATGGTGGTCTGGACCGGGGCGTTGGACCGGCCCTCCCACTTGGCCAGCTCGGAGACCTCCTTGCCGGTCTTCAGGTCAAGGGTGATCACCCGGATCGCGGTCGCGCCGGTGAGCTGGTCCTGGTACGCCTTCTGCAACCCGCTCAGGCCCACCGAGTCGCCCGCCCGCTGCGGGCCGCCGAGCTGCTGCTCGGTCTCCGGGGTGATCGCGCTCACCCGGCCGACGATCTGGGTGGGCGCGCCCGGGTCCACCGGCTGCTTCTGCGGGCGGATGGTGATGCCCTGGATGGCCGTGAGGCGCGACTGCAACTCCGCGTACTTGCGGCGGCCGAAGGTGACCAGCGGCGCCAGCTCGTTCGGCGGGGCCGAGTGGATCCGGCTGAGCAGCCGGTCCTGGGCGAAGCCGGTGACCTCCGCCAGCTCCTCGCACAGCCGCTCTGGGTCCTTCAGGTTGGCCGGAGTGACCCCGGCGACATAGAGGACGGCGTCGCGTTGCAGCGCGTCGCCGTTGCGGTCGAGCACCGGCTGGCGGCTGTCGGAGATCGGCGGCACCGCGAACCGCTGCCCCTCCTTGAGCTGCGGGTGCAGCACACTCGGCGACCAGCGGACCTTCCAGACGCCGTCCACCAGGTGCAGCGGCAGCTTGCCGTGGTACACCCACAGCGGGTTGTTCTCCCCCAGGTCGATCTCGGCGCGGAAACCGGCCTGCGAGGCGTCGCCGGACCGCGACACGCCGGTGAGGTGGAACCGCAGGGACGCGGCGTCGAGTTGCAGCCGTACGTCCTCAAGGGCCTTGGCCACATGCGCCGGGTCGCCGTCGGTACGGCGCGCGGCCATCGTGTAGTCGCCGGACTGCCAGCCGACCAGGAAGTCGCGCACGGCGTCGTGCGCCGAGGGCTCCTCGAAACAGCCGGACAGCAGCGGCGCCGAGGCGGCGAGCGCGAGGGCCGCGGCGACGGTCCTCCTGAGCGGGGTCCGGACGGGTAGGGCAGATGCCACGGTCACCGGTACCTGTGCCGCGTCTCGCGGGCCATCTCCCGCTTCGCCTGCTTCTCGGCGAGCGCGTGCCGCTTGTCCCAGTCCTTCTTGCCGCGGGCGAGCCCCAGCTCCACCTTGGCCTTCCCGTCCTTGAAGTAGAGCTCCAGCGGGACGACCGTCAGCCCGCCCTCCTTGGTCTTGCCGGCGAGCTTGTCGATCTCCTTGCGGTGCAACAGCAGCTTGCGCGTACGGCGAGCCGCGTGGTTGGTCCATGTCCCCTGTGAGTATTCGGGGATGTGCACGTTGATCAGCCACATCTCGCCGTCCTTGACGGTGGCGTACCCCTCCGAAAGCGATGCCCGGCCGGCCCGGAGGGACTTGACCTCCGTGCCCCGCAGCACCATGCCCGCCTCGAAGGTGTCTTCGATGTGGTAGTCGTGGCGGGCGCGTTTGTTTCTGGCGATCGTCTTGCGCCCGGTCTCGTGTGGCATGCCTTCGAGCCTACCGGCCGGCCTCAGACCCGGAGGTAACGGCGGAGCGTGACGAACGAGGCCATCACACAGATGATCACGCCGATGGCCATCGTCAGCATGATCACCCAGGCGACGTCGTTCCAGCCCAGCGCGCTGCTGCCGAGGTACTGGCCGACGCTCTCGAACAGGAAGACCTTGGACATGATCAACAGGGTGGCCGCGACCACCCCGCCGACCAGACCGGCGATCATGCCCTCCATCACGAACGGGAGCTGGATGTAGAGGTTGGAGGCCCCGACCAGGCGCATGATGCCGGTCTCCCGGCGGCGGTTGTAGGCCGACAGCCGCACGGTGTTGCCGATCAGCAGGATCGCCGCGAAGACCAGGATGAACGCGACCGCGAGCGCCGACCAGCGCAGCCGTTCCAGCAGGGAGAACCAGATTTCCAGGATCTTCTTCTGGTCGACGACGTTGGAGACGCCCGGCGCGCCCTTGATCCGCTCCATGACGGCGGTGTAGCTCTCCGGGTTCTTCACCTTGACCCGGAAGGACTCCGGCATGTCCTCGACCTTGACGGCGGCGACGAGCACGCTGTCGGCGCCGTACTGCGTCTTGAAGTTCTGGTAGGCCTTGGCCGCGTCCTCGTAGTAGACCTGCTGGACCTCGGGCATGGCCTGGATCTGCTGGCGCAGCGTCTCACGCTCCTGCTCGGTGACGCCGCCGGTGTTCTTGCACGCCTCGAACGGTGAGTCCTTCGAGCAGAGGAAGGCCGAGATCTCCACCTTGTCGGCCCAGAAGTCCTTCATGTTGGAGACCTGGGCGTTGATCATCAGTCCGACGCCCAGCAGCGCCATGCCGATGGCCACCGTGACGATGACCGCGACGGTCATCGTGAGGTTGCGGCGAAGGCCGATCCACACCTCGGAGAAGATGAAATTCGCCCGCATGCTCTTCCTGTAACTCCTGGTCCGGTCTTAAGGATGCTGATCAGTACGCCTGGCCGTACACTCCGCGCGACTGGTCTCGGACGATCTTGCCGTCCTCCAGCTCTACCACGCGCTTGCGCATGGAGTCGACGATCGCCGCGTCGTGTGTGGCCATGACGACCGTGGTGCCGGTCCTGTTGATCCGGTCGAGCACCTTCATGATGCCGATGCTCGTCGCCGGGTCGATGTTGCCGGTGGGCTCGTCGGCGAGGAGGATCATGGGGCGGTTGACGAACGCGCGGGCCATCGCGACCCGCTGCTGCTCGCCGCCGGACAGTTCGTCGGGCATCCGGTGGGCCTTGCCCTCCAGGCCGACCAGCTCGACGACCTCGGGAACGACCTTTCTGATGAAGCGCCGGGGCTTGCCGATCACCTCCAGGGCGAACGCGACGTTCTCGTACACGTTCTTGTTGGGGAGCAGCCGGAAGTCCTGGAAGACGCAGCCGATACGGCGGCGCAGGTGCGGGACCTTGAAGTTGGACAGGCGGGCGAGGTCCTTGCCGGCGACATGGATCGCCCCGGCGTTGGGCCGCTCCTCCTTCAGCACGAGACGGAGGAACGTCGACTTGCCTGACCCCGAGGGCCCGACGAGGAACACGAACTCCCCCTTGTCCACGTCCACACTGATGTGGTCGAGGGCGGGGCGGTTCTGGTTCGCGTAGACCTTGGTGACGTTATCGAAATGGATCACGGGCGCATCACGGCATGTCAGTCTAGGGGTTTGGGACGGTCGCGGGGGTGGTAGTGGCCACATCCCGCCGTTCGCCGGCCGGGGGGCGTAGATCTTTACCCTTGATCGACGTTCCGGTTGGCCAGAGCACAGTCTAGGGGGAACACTGGCATGGAAGGTCCATAACGGAAACAAAACGATTGCGCGTATAGCATCGGTAGGGCAATGAGGAGGGGAGCAGACCATGAGCTGCGATCATCTGATCTGCGCGCGCTGCGCCGGACCGGTCGCCGAAGGCCGCTGTCCGCAGTGCCGGGCGATCAGGGACGACCTGCACGGACGCGGCCCCGGCGGCATCCCGCCGGCGCTCATCGTGGCCGCGCTGATCGCCTTGCTGATCTTCTCGCTGGGGCTGCGCGAGCTGGTGCTCGGCTGATAGTGCCGAAGCGCGCGCCCGGGGCTCACTCGCCCTTGCCGGACTCCTGACGGCGCATCCAGCGGATCTCCGCCTCGATGAACGGGTCGAGGTCGCCGTCCAGGACCGAGCTGGGGTTGCCGGCCTCCACCCCGGTGCGGAGGTCCTTCACCATCTGGTAGGGGTGCAGGACGTAGCTGCGGATCTGGGTGCCCCACGAGGTGGTGGACTCGCCGCGCAGCTCGGCCATCTTGGCGGCCTCCTCCTGCCGCTTGCGCTCCAGCAGCTTGGCCGACAGCACCGCCATCGCGGTGGCCTTGTTCTGGAGCTGGGAGCGCTCGTTCTGGCAGGAGACCACGATACCGGTGGGCAGGTGGGTGAGCCGGACCGCGGAGTCGGTGGTGTTGACGCCCTG
Organism: Spongiactinospora gelatinilytica; assembly: GCF_003236385.1. Classification (GTDB taxonomy): domain Bacteria; phylum Actinomycetota; class Actinomycetes; order Streptosporangiales; family Streptosporangiaceae; genus Spongiactinospora; species Spongiactinospora gelatinilytica. Next base: position 19,350 of record NZ_POUA01000062.1, on the reverse strand, counting down.
GCCGCCGGGACCCGACGAACGGTAGACGTCGACCCGGAGGTCTTCTTCGTTGATCTCGATGCGGTCGGTCTGCGCGACCACGGGGACCACGTCGACGCCCGCGAAGGAGGTCTGCCGCCTGCCCTGGTTGTCGAAGGGGCTGATCCGCACCAGGCGGTGGGTGCCGTGCTCACCGCGCAGCGTGCCGTACGCGTAGGGGGCCTTGATCGCGAACGTGGCGGACTTGATGCCCGCCTCCTCCGCGTATGAGGTGTCGTAGACCTCGGTCGAGTAGCCCTTCGCCTCGGCCCATCTGGTATACATCCGCAGCAACATCTCCGCCCAGTCGGCGGCGTCGACCCCGCCCGCCTGGGAGTTGATCGTCACCAGGGCCTGGCGCGAGTCGTACTCGCCGGACAGGAGCGTGCGGACCTCCAGGGCGCTGACCTCCGTGCGCAGCGCCGCCAGCTCCCGGTCGGCCTCCTGGCGGGTGTCCGGGTCGTCTTCGGACTCGGCCAGCTCGTAGAGCACGGCGACGTCGTCGAGCCGGGCGGCGAGCCCCTCGACCCGGTTGTACTCGGACTGTATGTGCGAGAGCCTGCTGGTGACCTGCTGGGCCGCCTCCGGGTCGTTCCACAGGTCGGGCGCGGCAGCCTGCTCGCCGAGCTCCTCGATCTGCCTGCGCATGCCGTCGAGATCGAGCACGTCTTTGATGCCCTTCATGGTGCCGACGAGCTCGTTGATCTCTTCTGACGGATCGATTACTGCCACGGTTGTTAAGGGTACGCGACCGTGAGCCCCTGTCAGGCAACGAGCAGGCCCTAACATGGGCAGGCGGTGGGCTAAGGGGGAGGCGATCGGTGCGAGCGAACGGGCGGCGTCGGGTGCTCGTGGCCACGCTGATGCTGCTGCCGGTCGTGCTGGCGGCGTGTTCGACCGGCGGGGGGAAGGCCGGCGAGCCGTCCCCCGTGGCGGCGACCACCCCGGCGGCCACGCCCGGCGGCGCGACCACGGCGAGCACGGTGGCCGCCCCGATGGTCAAGCAGGACGAGGCCCGCCGGGTGGTGACGCGCCTGCTCGCCACCGACGACGTGCTGCGGGCGGGCGGTGAGCTGCGGATGGCGCTGGAGATCGTCCGTGACGGCCAGGCCGCGCTGACCACCGCGGCCTACCGGGCCAACGACATGGAGCCGCCCCGCTACGGCTGGGGCGATCCGGTCCTTTACGTGCCGCGCCTGGACCGCGCCCCGTACTGGTTCACCGCGGTGGTCGAACGGCGCGACGGCCCGGCCGGGCGGGAGCGCGGCGACAGGCGGGCGGACGGCTCCCGTTCGGCGGTGCTGACGTTCATGAGGGAGAACGACGAGTCGCGCTGGCAGCTCAGCTTCGCCACGCTGCTCTACCCCGGCGCCGAGCCGCCGGAGATCGCGCTCGACGCCGAGGGCTACGCCACGGCCCTGTCCACCCGTGACGAGAGCCTGGAGATCAGCCCGCAACTGATGGCCCCGCTGCACGCCACGGTGGCCGAGGAGGGCTCCCAGGGCTTCTCCGCGGCGCTGATCGCGCCGGGCGAGCACACCACGGGCTACTCCGCGGAGATCGCCGAGCGCAAGCAGCAGGCCAGGCACGACGGGCTCAACTTCGACTCGATCTTCGGCGCGACCAAGTCGCCGGTGTTCGGGCTGCGCACCCGCGACGGCGGCGGGTTCGTCCAGTACGCGATGACCCGCACCACCACGCTGAGCGCCAAGCTGCCCAGCGCGCCGTGGATCGCGATCCCGCAGGACGCGCGCTGGGCCGCCGAGCAGCCGGCGATGGCCAAGGAGATGCGGATCATCGAGACCCACCAGTACGCCGCCGACGTGCCCGCCAAGGGCGCCCGCAAGCCGGCCGAGGTGATCGCCTTCGACGGGGCGATCACCAGGGTCTCCGGCAGGTAGGGCGCCCCCTCACGCCTCGCTGTGCGGCAGGCCGCTGGTGGCCACCAGCGTCCTGATGGCGCGCAGCGCGACCGAGAGCGTGGCGAGGTCGAAGGTGTCGCTCTCCCAGATCTCCGACAGCGTCTGCCGCGAGCGGGCCACCGCCGCGGAGTTGGCCTCCGACCAGTTGGCCAGGCGTTCCTCGGGGGACAGTCCCGGCTTGCTGTGGGTGAGCACGTCGCGGGTGAGCGAGGCGTGCGCGGCGTACAGGTCGTCGCGCAGCGCCGCCCTGGCCATGGAGTTCCAGCGGTTGTCGCGGGGCAGCGCGATCACGCGTTCGCGCAGCCTGGCCAGTTGCAGCCGCTCGGAGAGGTCGAAGTAGACCTCGGCCACCTCGCTCACCGGGCGGCCGATGAGCGAGGCCACCTCCACCAGGTCGAACGTGGAGTAGGCGGGCACCATGGCGGCGGTACGCTCGGCCAGCTCGTACGGCACGCCGCGGTTGACGAACCCGTCCCGGCGTTCCTCGAACGCGGCGAGGTCGGGGCCGCACAGCAGCTTCGGCAGGTGGGGTATGAGGCCGTTCATCTCCTTTGCGAAGAAGTTCACCGTGGACGCCAGGTCGAGCGGCGGCCTGCGGTTGCCGAGCAGCCAGCGGGTGCCCCGCTCGGTGAGCTTGCGGGCCTCCAGCAGCATGGCGATCTGCGTGCCGGTGTCCACCTTGTTGTCCAGCGACTCCACCGCCCGCCAGAAGGTGGGCATGTCGAAGACCTCGCGGGTCACCAGGTAGGCGCGGGCGATGTCGGAGACCGATGCGCCGATCTCCTCGCCGAACCGGAACACGAACGTGGTGCCGCTGGAGTTGACCAGGTCGTTGACCACGCGGGTGGTGATGATCTCCCGGCGCAGCGGGTGGAAGTCCATCTGGGCGCGCAGCCGCTCGCGCAGCTCGGAGGGGAAGTAGGACACCAGCCAGGACGCCAGGTAGGGATCATCCGGCAGGTCCGAGGCCAGCAGCGCGGCGTCGGTGCCGAGCTTGGTGTAGGCCAGCAGCACCGAGAACTCCGGCGCGGTCAGCCCCAGCCCGGCCTGGCGGCGCTCGGCCAGCGCCTTGTCCGAGGGCAGGAACTCCAGGTTGCGGTCCACCCGGCCTTCGCGTTCCATCCTGCGCAGGTAGCGGGCGTGGATGTGCAGCATGGCCGGGGCCTGGGCGCGGGAGGCGGCCAGCACGACGTTCTGGGCGTAGTTGTCGCGCAGCACCAGGCTCGCGACCTCGTCGGTCATGTCGAGGAAGAGCTGGTTGCGCTGCTTGTCGGTCAGCTCGCCGTCGCGGACCACCCGGTCCAGCAGGATCTTGATGTTCACCTCGTGGTCGGAGGTGTCCACTCCGGCCGAGTTGTCGATGAAGTCGGTGTTGATCAGCCCGCCGTTCCTGGCGAACTCGATCCGGGCGAGCTGGGTGAGCCCCAGGTTGCCGCCCTCGCCGACGACCTTGCAGCGCAGGTCGGCGGCGTTGACCCGGAGCCCGTCGTTGCCCTTGTCGCCCACGTCGGCGTTGCTCTCGCCGCTCGCCTTGACGTAGGTGCCGATGCCGCCGTTCCACAGCAGGTCCATCGGCGCGGTCAGGATCGCGCTGATCAGCTCGTTGGGCGGCATCGCCATGACGTCGCCGGCGATGCCGAGCGCCGCGCGCACCTGTGGGGTGATCGGAATGGACTTCGCGGTGCGCGGCCACACGCCGCCGCCCGTGGAGATGAGCGACTTGTCGTAGTCGTCCCAGGAGCTGCGCGGCAGCGCGAACAGGCGGGCGCGCTCGGCGTGGGACCTGGCCGCGTCGGGGTCTGGGTCCAGGAAGACGTGCCGGTGGTCGAACGCGGCCACCAGGCGGATGTGCTGGGACAGCAGCATCCCGTTGCCGAACACGTCGCCCGACATGTCGCCGATCCCCGCCACGGTGAAGTCGGTGGTCTGCACGTCCACGCCGATGGACCTGAAGTGGTACTTCACCGACTCCCACGCGCCCCGTGCGGTGATGCCCATGGCCTTGTGGTCGTAGCCGATGGACCCGCCGGAGGCGAACGCGTCGCCGAGCCAGAAGCCGTACTCCTTGGCCACCGCGTTGGCGATGTCGGAGAAGGTCGCGGTGCCCTTGTCTGCGGCGACCACCAGGTAGGTGTCCTCGCCGTCGTGCCGCACGACGTCCGGCGGCGGGGCGACCTCGTTGTTCACCAGGTTGTCGGTGAGGTCGAGCAGGCCGGAGATGAACATCCGGTAGCAGGCGATGCCCTCGGCCAGCACGTCCTCGCGGGCGTTGGAGGCGGGCGGGCGCTTGACCACGAACCCGCCCTTGGAGCCGGTGGGCACGATCACGGTGTTCTTCACCATCTGCGCCTTGACCAGGCCCAGGATCTCGGTGCGGAAGTCCTCCATCCGGTCCGACCAGCGCAGGCCGCCCCTGGCGACCTTGCCGAACCGCAGGTGGACGCCCTCCACGCGCGGCGAGTACACGAAGATCTCGTACTTGGGCCGGGGCGGCGGCAGCACGCTGATCGCCTGCGGGTCGAATTTCAGCGCCAGGTACGGCTTGCGCAGCCCCTCCGCGTCCCGCTGGAAGTGGTTGGTCCGCAGGGTCGCCTGGATCATCTCCAGGAAGGCCCGCAGGATGCGGTCCTCGTCCAGGGAGGCCACGTCGTCCAGCGCGCCCAGGATCTCCTCGCGCAGCGCCTCGCTGACCTCCTCGCGCACCTCGGGGGCCCGCTTGGGGTCCAGCCGCGCCTCGAAGAGCAGTACCAGCAGGCGGGCCAACCGTACGTTGCCGACCAGCACCGACTGCATGTACTGGAGGCTGAACGTGGAGCCCGCCTGGCGCAGGTACTTCGCGTAGGCCCGCAGGATCATGACCTGCTCCCAGGTCAGGCCCGCCTGGAGCACCAGGGCGTTGAAGCCGTCGGCCTCCACCTCGCCCGTCCACAGCGCGGTGAACGCGTTCTGGAACAGGCCCTTGAACGCCTCCGGGGCGACCTCGGGCGAGGCGGCGCAGCGCAGCCCGAAGTCGTAGATCCAGGCGTCCCTGGTGGCGGGGTCGCCGTCCCGGTCCACCTCGTAGGGGCGCTCGTCCACGACCTCCACGCCGAGCCGCGACAGCAGCGGCAGCGCGTGGGACAGCGAGATGGGCTCGTCCAGCTTGTAGACCTTCAGGCGGCGCTCGCCCTCGGCCGCGTCGTAGGGCTCGTAGAGGTTGATCTCGATGTCGTGGTCGCCCTCGGCCAGCCTTTCCAGGCGGCGCAGGTCGGCCACCGCCATCCGGGGCGGGAAGTCGGCCTTGTACGCCTCGGGGAACGCGGCCTGGTAGCGCTTGATGAGGGCGGGGGCCTCCTGCTCCGGGCACAGCTCGGTGACCGCGTCGGCCAGGTCGTCCTCCCAGGTGCGGGTGGCGGCGGCCAGCCGGGCCTCCAGCTCCTCGGCGTCCACGCCGGTCCCGGTCTCCGGCAGCGGCCTGCCCCGCTCGCCGCGGACCACCACGTGCAGCCGCGCCAGCGCCGACTCGCCGATCATCACGCTGTAGTCGATCGAGCTGCCGCCGAGCGCGGTGAGCAACAGCTCCTGCATGCGGGTGCGGACCTTGGTCGTGTAGCGGTCGCGCGGCAGGTAGATCAGGCAGGAGATGTAGCGGCCGTAGTCGTCGCGGCGCAGGAACAGCCGGACCTGCTTGCGCTCGCGGAGCCGCAGCACGCCGAGCGCCATCGGCGCCAGCTCGTCCACCGAGATCTGGAACAGCTCGGCCCTGGGGAAGGTCTCCAGGGTCTCGATGAGATCCTTGCCGTCGTGGCTGTCGGGGGCGAAGCCCGTCTCCTGGAGCACCGCGGCCAGCTTGCGGCGCAGCACCGGGATGCGGGAGATCGACTCGTTGTAGGCCACGTGGGTGAACAGCCCGAGGAAGCGCCGCTCCCCCACCACCTCGCCGTCCGGCGAGAACAGCTTGACGCCGACGTAGTCGAGGTAGGCGTTCCGGTGGACGGTGGCGCGGGTGTTGGCCTTGGTGATGATCAGGATCTGCTTCTCGCGGGCCTTGGCGCGTAGTTCGGCGGGCATCGCGGCGAAGCTGTCGGAGCCCGCCTTGTCCATGCGCAGGATGCCGAGCCCGGTGCCCGGTACGGCGTGCAGGGCGTCGCCGTCGCCCTCCTGGGCCAGCCGGTACTCCCGGTACCCGAGGAAGGTGAAGTGCCCGTCGGCGAGCCAGTGCAGCAGGTCCAGGCTGTCCTCGACCTCGGCGGGCGGCAGCGGCGGCGACGACACCGAAAGGTCTTCGGCGGTCTGCACGGCCAGCGCCCGCATCTTCGGGAAGTCCTCGACCGCGTAGCGCACGTCGGCGAGCACCCGCTGAAGGTCGGCTTCGAGTTGCTTGAGCACCCCCTGGTCGGGCTGCCGGTCGATCTCGATGTGCATCCACGACTCGGCGAGCCGCTGCCCGGCGACATCGTCGCCGCCGTGGTCGAGCATCTTGCCGGTCATGTCGCGCCGCACGTCCATCTGGGGGTGTACCACCAGGTAAACGCCGATCTCCTGCCGGTCGAGCTCCATCGTCACCGAGTCGACCAGGAACGGCATGTCGTCGGTGACCACCTCCACGACCGAATGGCCCGGCTCCCAGCCGTTCTCCTCAAGCGTGGGGGTGTAGGCGCGCACCAGGGCGCGGCCCTGCGGGCGGTGCCCGGCGAGCCTGCGGTGCGCCATCGCGGGGCCGTAGACGTCCACCGGGTCGCGGTCGAGCAGATCCTCGGGCGCGACGTGCCGGTAGTAGGTGCGGAGGACGTCGACGGCCTCCGCCACGCTCACATTATCGCCACCGGCCCGATGCGCGCAGGTCTCGGCCGCGGCTTTGAGCAAATCGTCCTTGGCCTCATCGAGCGACATGTCGCTGTCTCACTCCTTTGTGAGGGTGGTCACTTCGTCGGGATTCACAGCCACGAGCGAAGTTCCCACAAGAGAGGGAAGTAGTGCAGCAGGGTCCGCCCTCTCAGGTACGGTGCCCCTGTCGAGCCGCCCGTACCGGACTTCGTGCCGATCTGGCGCTCCACCATCTGCACGTGGCGCATCCGCCAGTGCGCGGCGGTCTCGTCATGGGTCAGCAGATCCTCCGCCAGCCGCCACAGATCGTCGTGCGATCCCCGGTCACGAGCCACGGTGAGCAGAGACTCCATGATCTCGTCGTCGGAGATCGGGAGCCCTCGCCGGGAGAGCGCGGTCAGGTAAGCATCCCATAGTGTGGGCTCGGAAAGGCGCCGCCGCAGCCGGGCGACCTCCACGTCGCTCGCCCCGCGAAACCTCTCCAGGTAGGCCGCGTCCTTGGCCCCGGACAGAAACTCCAGCTCCCGGAACTGCACCGACTGAAACCCGCTCGCCGGCGCCAGCAGGGCGCGAAACTCCAGGAAGTCCTGTGGGGTCATGGTCTCCAGGACCTCGATTTGCTCCACCAGCACGCGTTCGATCGTGTGGACCCGCTTGAACTTGTGGCCGGCCAGCCACAGCTCACCCCCGGCCATGGCGTCCCTGGCCTGCTCCAGCTCGTGCAGCAGCAGTTTGAACCACAGCTCGTACACCTGGTGAACGGTGATGAACAGGAGTTCGTCGGGGGCGGAGGATTGCGGCACCTGCTGCGCGAGCAGTTCGGGCAGCCGGAGGTAGGCGCCGTACGACAGGCGCGCACCCTCCTCACCGAAGCTACGGGGCGGTACGGCTTTCGCCGGCCCTTCCCCGTCCGGGACGGCACTCACCTGACACCCCCCATTCCACCCGGTCGTCATTGACCGGGAGACACACCCGATACATCGCCGTATCCGATATCACCTGAAAAGCCGCCGTACGTCAACGCGGCACCCGTCCCCCGCCCGGCCGTACTCCAAGGGCGACCACGACCCGTCGTTCGGTGGCCCCGGCGCGTAGCCGCACCGCGTGCGGCGTGCCGGGGTCGAGCAGCAGGTCGAACCCGTCGGGCAGCAGGTCCAGCAGGTCCTGGCCGCGGGCGCTGAACCAGCCGGTCCGGCCGGCCGCGAACCGCACCAGCGCGTCTCTGGCGGCGAACCCGACCAGCGCGGGAAGCGAGCTGAAGACCGGGATCACCATCCCGCCGTCGATGCGCCTGGCGATGAAGCCGGGCGCCTCGGCGGCCTCGCAGAAGATGTCGGACCCGCAGAAGACGTCGTGCAGCCTGCGGGCGTCTAGCGTGCCGCCCGCGTAGCGCCCGGCCGCCTCGGCCAGGTCGCCGTCCCCGGTGGCCGCCGGAGACGCCGCCGTGCTTTTGGGGCCCGCGGGTCGCTCGTCCCCTCACCTCCGAACTGCTCCCGGAAGCGCACCATGATCCGCTCGGCCTCTTCCTGGGAGATCTCGATGAGGTCGCCCGCCACGTCGCCGCGCTCCCAGGCGCGGATCTTGCCGGTGGGGTGCCACTTGAGGTCGCGGTGGATGGCCTCGTCCACCGCCACGCCGTTCTGCCGGACCCGCCGCCGGGCGAGCCCCGCCGGGCCGTCCCGGTCGCCCGGGCCGAGAAGGAGCACCATCGCGTAGTACTGGACCCGCTCAGCCATCTGCCCCACTGATCCTCGTCGGAATCACGATCGCCCCACGCCCTCGCCGGCGCCGGAACCGCGTCGCACACCTCATCGTCATTGTCCCGCCTCCCTGGGCGGACGCCTTCATCCGGGGCCGCCTTCCGACGGAAGGCCGGACGGCCGGGCCTCGGGATCGGCTTCGTCGTGCCCGGCCGCGGCGGCCATCAGGGCCTCGGGCGCGAGCCGCCCGACGGCGCGGCCGGGGGCGGCGGCCCAGGTCGCCCAGTCGGGCGCGTCGTGGGCGAACCCGACGGGCTGCCGCACGCCGTAGACCAGCCCTTCGGCGGTGTCCCCGGACTCGCGCCGCCAGCCGTCCGGGTCGGCCAGCCGGCGCGCCGGGGCGAACTTCCACAGCGTGCCGGCCAGGCCGGACACGCTCGCGGCGGCCTGCCCGGGGTCGTCGGGGGAACCGGTCGGCACCGGGGTGCCGGGCGCGAACACCTCGGAGTTGACGAACACCTGCTCGCCCTCGCGGAACCGCTGCGGGTCGTGCTCCACCAGGCGTTCGAGCAGCAGCAGCCGGCGGTTGACGTCGGTGACCTGCCGCCCCGCCCACGACCCCAGGCGGCGGACCGTCTCGGCATGCGTGGGGGGAAGGCCCGCGGCCCGCAGCAGGCCCCACAGCTCGGCCCCCGCCGACGACAGCGAGGACTCCGCCCTGCGCAACTCCTCCATCAGCGCCCGCACCCCGGCGGGGACCATTCCTTCAAGCTCCACCGGCGGCTACTTCGGGGTCCGGGCCAGCAGGGCGCGCAGCTCATCGACCGCCCCGTCGCACGCGCCGAGCAGGGCGGCCCGCGAGGCCGCCAGTTCGTCGCCGAACCGGTCGCCCGCCGCGCCCGTCCAGACCTGCCGGGACATCAGGCCCAGCGCGCGGTCCAGATCACCGCGCACCTGGGCCGTCAGCTCCTCGGCCCGGCGCAGTGCCCGCTCCACCTGCTCGCGAGTCATGGGCACATTGCATCGCGACACGAGTGAGAGAACAAGTGCTTTGGGTCATTCGGGAATGAAGTGGGAGAGCACTTCGGGATTGGCCATGGCGTCCGGATTCGCGGCCTGCTCGACCGGGGTGCCGAGCAGGATCTTGCGTACCGGGACCTCCAGCTTCTTGCCGGACAGGGTGCGCGGGATGCCGGGGACCTCGTGGATCGCGTCGGGGACGTGGCGCGGCGAAAGCTCGGTGCGCAGCGCCGTGCGCAGCCGGGACACCAGGTCGCCGGTGAGCGCCTCGCCCGGGGCCATGGCGACGTAGAGCAGCAGGCGGCCCTCCTGGCCGAGCCGGCCGGTGTCGATGACCAGGCTGTCGGCGATCTCGGTGAAGCGCTCGACGACCCGGTAGAACTCGCTGGTGCCCATCCGCACGCCGCCCCGGTTGAGGGTGGAGTCGGAACGGCCGTAGATCACGCATCCGCCGTCGGGAAGGATCTTCAGCCAGTCGCCGTGCCGCCACACGCCCGGGTACTCGGCGAAGTAGCTGTCCCGGTAGCGCTCGCCGGACGGGTCGTTCCAGAACATCACCGGCATGGACGGCATGGGCGCGGTCAGCACGAGTTCGCCCACCTCGCCGACCACCGGGGCGCCCTCGGGGTCGAAGGACTCGATGCGGGCCCCCAGGCAGCGGCAGGGGATGACGCCCGCGCGTACCGGCAGCAGCGGGACCGCGCCGACGAAGCCGGTGCACACGTCGGTGCCGCCGGCGAACGAGCCGAGCGGGATGTCCGGCCTGACGTGGGTGTAGACCCAGGCGAAGCCCTCGGGCGGCAGCGGCGAGCCGGTGGAGCCGATGCCGCGCAGCCGGGAAAGGCCGGTGGGCCGCAGCTCGGCCTTGAGCGAGGCCATGATGTACGGCGCGCCGGTGCCGAAGTAGGTCACGCCCTCCTCGGCCACGATGTTCCACAGCGCGGCTGTGTCCGGCTGGGTGGCGCTGCCGTCGTACAGGACCAGGGTGGCGCCGACCAGCAGCCCGCCGGCCAGGTAGTTCCACATCATCCAGCCGGTGGTGGTGTACCAGAAGAAGACGTCGTCCTCGCCGAGATCCTGGTGGAAGGAGAGGGTCTTGAGGTGTTCCAGCACGATCCCGCCGTGGCCGTGCACGATCGGCTTGGGCAGGCCGGTGGTGCCGCTGGAGTAGAGCACCCACAGCGGGTGGCCGAACCCGACCGGCTCATAGGCCATCGGCGCGGCCTCCGCGCGGAGGTCGGCCCACTCGGTGTCGCCGTCGGCCGCGGCCGAGCCGAGTGCGCGGATCCACACGGTGGCCCGCAGGCCGGGCAGTTTGCCCGCGATGTCGCGTACGGCCTGCGTCCGGTCGTACTCCTTGCCGTTGTAGCGGTAGCCGTCCACGACGATGAGGACCTTGGGGTCGATCTGCGCGAACCGGTCGGTCACGCTCGGCACCCCGAAGTCGGGCGAGCAGGAGGACCACACGGCCCCCAGCGACGCCGTGGCCAGCAGGGCGACCAGCGCCTCCGGGACGTTGGGCAGGTAGCCGGCGACCCGGTCGCCGGGGCCGACGCCCAGACGTACCAGGCCCGCCCGGACGCGCGCGACCTCGTCACGGAGTTCGGCGTAGGTCAGCGTGGTCCGCGTGCCGCGCTCGTCGCGGGCGATGACCGCGAGCCGGTCCGGTGCGGTGTCCGCGCGGCGCAGCGCGTTGGCGGCGTAGTTGAGGGTCGCGCCGGGGAACCACTCGGCCTTCGGCATCGTCCCGCCGAGCACCGGCCCTTCGCCGCGCTCGCCGACCACGCCGAAGTAGTCCCAGATCGACGACCAGAACCCCGCCAGGTCGTCCACCGACCACTGCCACAGCTCCTGGTACCCGGCCTCGCCGCGGCCCAGCCACTCCGCATAGCGGGTGATCCGGGCATTCGTCACGACTTCGGCGGTCGGCTCCCAGAGCAGCGCGCCTTCCTCAACAGCATCCGCAACCATGGCACACATCTTGTCGCCGTGTGCGCGGAAAGTCACCACCGGCCTCCCCGTTAGCCGGCGTGAGACCGCAGGTGGTCGATGGCCATCCGGGCGGCGGTGCCGATGACGGCGTCCGCGCGGGGCTGGTTGAGGGCGGTGGCGTGCGAGCGGGTGAAGACCGCGACGGCGTACCGGCCGCCGTCGGGATACTCGACCACGCCGGCCTCCGCGCGCAGGGTGGGCAGCGTGCCGGTCTTGCCGCTCACCGACACGTCGTCATAGGGGAAGCCCGAGGACAGCCGGTGCGGCCAGACCTGGAGGCCGAGCAGCCGGCGCACGAAGGCGCACGAGGCGGCGCTCGCCGCCTCGTCCCGCCACACCATGCCGAGCAGGCGGGTCAGCTCGGCGGGGGTGCTGCGGTTGGTGCCGGCCGGGTCCAGTACCCGCAGCCCGGCGATGACGGCCGGGTCGGTGACCGGCCACTCGCCGCCGTCCGTGTTCAGCAGGGCGGCCATCTCCCGGCAGTCGTGCAGGACGCGGGTGGCGGTCAGGCCGAGGTCGTCCAGCATGGCGTTGACGGCGTCGATGCCCACCCGCGACAGCAGCACGTCGGCGGCGGTGTTGTCGCTCACCGCGATCATCAGGTAGCACAGGTCGCGGAGCGAGGCGGTGACGTCGTCGAGCATCGCGGAGATGCCGGTGGGCCCGAAGACGCGGTCGGCGGCCGGTACGGCGACCCGCTCGGCAGGGTCCAGCAGCCCGGCGTCGGCCTGCCGTACGAAGGCGACCAGCAGCGGCAGCTTGAAGACCGAGGCGGTCGGCACCGCCGCGTGCGCGCCGAAACCGACCTGCGCGCCGGTGTCGATGTCGGCGGCGTGCAGCCAGCCGGTGACCCCGGCCGCGCGCAGCAGCCCGCCGGGGTCGAACGCGTCGGCGGGGGTCATGCCAGGAACCCCGTCGCCGGGCGCTGTCTGGGCCGTCGCCGGGGGGCCGCGCCCTCCTCGGTCATCCCGGCGTTCTCCTTCAGGATGCGTTCGGCGATCGTCGCGAACTCCGCCGCCGAGGGCGTCGAGTCGCGCCACGCGGTCGAGACCCGCCAGGCCAGCGGCGACCCCAGCAGCGGACGCCAGTGAACCCCCGGGACGTCCGCCCGCGGCCCGAAGGCCACCGCCGAACCGGCCAGCACCAGCCCGAGCGACATCCCGTGGTGGACGGCGGGCGGGTCGAACCCGTGCCTGCGGCACTCGGCGACGGTCTCGGCGTGCAGGCCGGGCTCGCCCTCCCTGGGAAAGAGCACCAGGTCACGACCGGCGAGGTCGGCCAGGTGGACGGTGGACCCGGCGGCCAGCGGGTCGTCGGCGGGCAGCAGTACGCCCGGCGTCTGCACCAGCATCGCCCCGAACCGCAGGCCCTGGGCCGTGATCGGGTGCCGCACGATGCCGAAGTCGAGCAGCCCCCCGGTGAGGGCGGCCACCTGGTCGGCCGTCCACATCTCGGCGGGCGCGGGCCGCAGCCCGGGATCACGCTCGCGCAGGCTCTCCACCAGCGCCGCGATCACCACCGCCCCGAGGTCGGGCGGCACGCCCACCTTCAGCGCGCCGCCGATGCCGTGCCTGGCCAGCTCCATCAGCCGGTCGGCCCGGGCGACGATCTCCCTGGCCTCGCCGAGCAGCATCCGGCCGGCGTCGGTGAGCCGCACCTGCCGCGCCGAGCGGTCGAAAAGCCGCACGCCGAGCTCCTCCTCCAGCCGTTTGATCCGCTGGCTGAGCGGCGGCTGTGCCATGCCGAGCCGGATGGCGGCGTTGCCGAAGTGCAACTCCTCGGCCAGCACGGTGAAGTAGCGCAGGTGCCGGACAAGGTCCATGAACGGCGATGATATCCAAACAACTATGTGATCCTGACAGATAGCCGTATTGGACATGAGGGCGACTCTCTGGTGTTCTCGAACGGCACACGAACATCGGGGGTCACACATGCGGAATCGGCTGCTGATCGGCGGGATCGCGGTCCTGGTCGCGGCGCTGGCGTCGGGCGGCGCGCTGTGGGCGTTGCGCACGCAGGGCTCGCCGGAGGAGACCGCCGCGGCCTACCTCGCCGCCTGGGCGCGAAAGGACTACGCGGCGATGCGGCGGCTGACCGTCGGCCCGCCGGCCGACTTCGAGCGCAGGCACACCGCCTTCGCCCGCGGCCTGGACCTCACGTCCGCGACGTTCCGGCCCGGGGAGGCCGAGGCCGGCGAGGACGCCACGAAGGTGGCCTTCCGCGCCGACCTGCGCGGCACGGTGAACTGGTCCTACGACGGGGCGCTGCGGCTCGTGGAGCACGAGCGCGCCTGGCGGGTGGCCTGGACGCCCACCGCGATCCACCCGGGCCTGGCCCCCGGCCGCACGATCAAGGCGGTCACCGTCAAGCCGGAGTTCGCCCCGATCACGGCGGCGGGCGGGGAGCGCATCGACGGCCCGGACGCTCCCGGCTCGGTGCAGCAGCTCGTCGAAGGGCTGCGGGAGACCTACCGGGGGCGGCTGATCGGGTCGGCGGCGGGCAAGGTCGTGTTGCAGGAGAAGGGCAAGACGGTCCGCACCCTGGCCGAGACCGGGGCGCGGGCGGGCGAGCCGCTGGCCACGACCATCGACCTCACGGTCCACCGGGCGGGTGCGAAGGCCCTGGAGAAGGTGGACAAGCCGGTCGCTCTGGTGGCGCTGCGGGCCTCCACCGGCGAGCTGCTGGCCGCGGTCAACAAGCCGGGCGGGTTCAACCGGGCGCTGCTCGGCAAGTATCCGCCGGGGTCCACGTTCAAGGTGGTGACCGCCTCGGCGCTGGTCGCGGACGGCATCCGGCCGGACCAGACGGTGCAGTGCCCGGCCGAGCGGAACATCGGCGGGTTCCCCTTCCACAACGCGCAGTTCCACGACTACGGGAGCCTTTCGTTCCGGGACGCCTTCGCCCACTCGTGCAACACCACGTTCGGGGAGATGAGCGTACAGCGGCTTTCCGGCGGGCGGCTGGGCGAGGTGGCGGCCGGGTTCGGGTTCGGCGCGCCGATCACGCCGGGGGTGCCCGCCGTACGGGCGGAGTATCCCGCGCCCAGGGACGACACCGACCTGGCCTCGGCCTCGATGGGGCAGGGCCGGGTGCTGGCCAGCCCGCTGAACATGGCGGCGGTGGCCGCCGCCATCGCCGACGGCACCTGGCGTCCGCCCCGGCTGGTCGCCGCCGAGCTGGTGCCGCCCGGCGGGTCGAAGCCGCGCAAGGTGGAGCCCGAGGTGGTGAGCGCGCTGCGGTCGCTGATGCCCGCGGTGGTCAGCGAGGGCACCGCGAACAAGGTGTCCTTTCCGGCGGGCTCGGCGGGCAAGACGGGCACCGCGGAGTACGGCTCGGGCAAGGAGCCGCCGGCCCACTCGTGGTTCATCGGCTACCGCGGCGACCTGGCGTTCGCGGTGATCGTCGAGGGCGGCGGCTCCGGCCCGGCCGTCGCCGCCCCGGTCGCCGCCCGCTTTCTGTCCGCCCTCCCCGCCGACGGCTGACCCGGGGTGGGTCAGCCGGCCAGGCGGCCGGTGGGGTCGCCGGTGAGGCGGGCGACGGCCGCGACGACCTCTGAGGGGTTGGCGAGGTCGGGCAGCACCAGGTCGGCGCCGGCGGCGCGAAGTTCGGCGTCGGTGGACCGGCCGGAGGCCACCGCGATCATCGCGGCCCCGCCGATCCTGGCCGCCTGCACATCGCGCGTGGAGTCGCCGATCAGCACGGTGCTGGACTGGTCGAAGGCGCGGCCGTACTTGGCCTTGGCCCGGCTCTGCGCGACCTGGAGCAGGGTGGCCTTGGGGTAGACCTCCTCGCCGTACCCGCCCACCTCGAAGTCGATGTGCCGGGACAGGCCGAAGGCGGCGAGCTTGTGCACGGCGTTGCCCTTGATCGTGCCGGTGAGCACGGACTGGACGACCCCGCGCAGCCTGGCCACCCCGGCCAGCGCGTCGGCGGCCCCGGGCATCATCCGGCCCTGTGTCGCCAGCCGGTCGCGGCGGGCGGCGAAGCCGGCGCCCAGCGCCTCGATGAAGCGGGGCAGGTGGTCGTCCTGGGCGTCCACGCCGTTGATCGCCAGCGTCTCGAAGATGATCTCGGAGTCCGGCCGGCCGAGCGCGGGCGCGAGCTTCACCAGCGGACGCCCGGTCACCTGCCGGAACGCCTCCGCGTAGGCGTCGCGGGCGACGATGGTGACATCGACCAGCGTCAGGTCGATGTTCCACAGAACGAGGCGGTTAATCGGGGCCTCCGGAGGGCTCGGGGGGTGTCGCACGATGCGCCGCGCGAGATCGCGGACGACCCCCCAAGAGTACGGCCGGCCCGGTGGCCCGGTCGCCCCGCCCGCCCGATCGGGTCTCGGCGCGGCTCAGGCGTAGCCGAGCGCCTCGGCAAGGGTGTCCACCACGGGCACGCCCAGCGTCTCCAGCTCGGTGCGCAGCGACATGCCGCCGGTGTAGAGCACCGCCCTGGCCCCGACGTGCAGGGCGGCATGGGCGTCGTCGAGGCTGTCGCCGATCACCAGCACCTCGGCCGGGTCCACGTCCAGGGCCGCGATATGCGCCACCATGTGCTCGGCCTTGTGCCCGCCTGCCGCCGCGCGCAGCCCGTCGATCCGGCGGAAGTGCGGGTCGATGCCGAACTCGGCGACCTTGGGCACCAGCCGTTCGTGCGTCCACATCGACAGCAGCGACTGTGATCCGCCCGCCCGCTCCCACTCGGTCAGGCTGGTGCGGCAGTCGCCGGCCAGCCCGCAGTCGAGCATCAGCCGGTGGTAGTGCTCGTGGAAGGCGGTGTCGAGCAGCGCCCATTCGCCGTCGCGCAGCGACCTGCCGAGCATCCGCTCGTAAAGCAGCCAGATCGGCCGCGTGTAGACCTCGCGGAACCCGTCGGCGGTCAGCGCGGGCAGGCCGTACGGCCGGAAGACCTCGTTGGTCGCCCCGACGACCGCCTCGATGTCATGGAAGAGCGTGCCGTTCCAATCCCACACGATGTGCGTGGTCGACTTGTCATGCCTCATAGAGCGGCCATTTTATCGGAGGAGGTCGTCGATCTCCTGGGTCGCGTACCACAGCAGCTCGTGGGCCTCGGCGCCGTCCACGGTGAACCGGGCGTCGTCGTCGCCCTGGTCGGCCGCGGGGAGCGCGGCGACGGCCGCGTCCACGTCGAGCACCGCGGTCAGGTCGTCCACGTGGACCGCGGCCATGGCCGCGAGGGGCACCGGCTCGCCCAGCCGGACCCGGCCGCGGTCTTCGAGCCCGGCGCACGGCCGGACGTCGGCGTCCTCGACCTCGGCGGCGATCACCACGCGGCGGGCGGCCACGGCGATGCCGTCGGCGCGGTCGGCGGCCAGCATCCGCAGCGAGGCGCGGGCCGCCTCGGTCAGGGCGACGTACTCCAGTTCCTCGGTGTCGCCGGAGACGTACCACTCGACCAGCGACGGCGTGACCGCGAAGCCGGTGAGCGGGGCGGGGCCGAGCTCTCCGGCGGCGGCCACCCGGGCCAGCGCGGGGAGAGTGCTCGGCAGGTAGACGCGCATGGGTTCCTCGATCGTGACGGGATCACGCCGGACCCCGGTGGTTCCGCAGGGCGGCGCCGAAGGGCGCCGGTCATTGCAAGAGTGTGCCAGCCCCGGCCGCGCGGCGCGCACAACCGCCCGAACGCGCGGCGCGGGACCGGCCCGGCTCATCCCAGGGACGTCCGCAGCAGGGTCTCCAGGCGGCCGATGGTCTCGACGGGGTCGCGGTGGTGGATGCCGGTGATGCCCAGCTCCCGCGCGGCCACGATGTTGGCCTCGATGTCGTCCACGAACACGCACTCCCCGGCGGCCAGGCCCACCTGCCCGAGCGCGTGCTCGAAGATGCCCGGCTCGGGCTTGCGCATGCCCACCTCGCCGGAGATCACCACGGCGTCGAACAGCAGGTCCCAGCCCTCGCGCGCGTAGTAGTCGCCCCAGGAGTTGGACAGCAGGCAGGTGCGCAGCCCGGCGGCGCGGGCGGCCGCCAGCATGGCGTACATCGGCTCGACCGGGCGGAAGCCGAGGAACATGCGGGCCAGCAGGCCCTCCGCGAGCGGCGGCACGCCGTCCAGGGTGACCAGGCGGGCGGCCAGGTCGCGCTCGAAGTCGGCGGGGTCGATCTCGCCGCGTTCCAGGGCGTGGACGATGTTGCGGGCGCGGTCCGTACCACCCGGCTCGTCCTCGTAGGCGTGCAGGATCAGCTCGCGCATCACGTCCTGGTAGTGGGAGGCGTCGATCCGGTCGGCGGCGATCCATTCGCCGATGGCGTCGGGCAGGCCCGTGGTGAGCACCCCGCCCCAGTCGACCAGCACACCCTTGAACATTCCGCCTCCTGTCTCGCCGTCCCCCAAGGGTATGCAAAAGACGGCGAAAGCGGAGATTCAACCCCCCGCGCGCTGCGCGATGCGCTGGGCCACCCTGCGGTGCCCGGCCGAGCCGATGACCCGCTCGGCCTCCGCCGCGTCGGCCCGCGGCGCGCTCTCCAGGATCCCGCGCGCGGCCTTGAGCGTCAGCAGCCGGCGTACCGACTCATCCAGCCGCTCCCGCGAGATCCGCCCGGACTTCACCGCCTTGACCACGGCCGCGTGCGCCTCGGGCAGGTCGGGCGGCATCAGCAGCAGGTCGGCCCCCGCCAGCACGGCGCGGACCGCCACCTCCCCGTCGCCGTACTTCTTGCGCACCCCCGCCATGTCCAGCGCGTCGGTGGAGACCACGCCGTCGAAGCCGAGCCGCTCGCGCAGCAGCCCGGTGAGGATCTTCGGCGACAGCGTGGAGGGATCGCCCGAGGAGTCCAGCTCGGGCATCACCACGTGCGCGCTCATCACCGCGTCCACGTCCGCCTTGATGGCGGCCTCGAACGGCGGCGCGTCCAGCTTGGCCCACTGGCTCTTGGTGTGCTTGATCACCGGTAGCCCGCTGTGGCTGTCGACGTTGGTGTCGCCGTGCCCGGGGAAGTGCTTGGCGGTCGAGGCCACCCCGGCGTCGTGGAAGCCCCGCACCGCGGCGGCGACCATGCGGGACACCTTCCGCGGGTCATCGCCGTAGGCGCGCGGGCCGATGACCGGGTTGCGCGGGTTGATGTTGACGTCGGCGACCGGGGCGAAGTCGAGGTTGATGCCGAGCGCGCGCAGCTCCGTGCCGGTGACCTCGGCGGCCTGCCTGGCCAGCCTGGTGTCACCGGTCTTTCCGATGACCGCGGCGGCGGGCAGCTTGGTGACCAGCGGGGCGAGCCGGGACACCGTGCCGTTCTCCTGGTCGGCGGCCACCAGCAGCGGTATCTGCGGCGACGCCTGCTGCATGCCGTTGGTCAGGCCGACGATCTGCCCGACGCTCTTGACGTTGCCCGCCCAGGGGAAGACGATCACGCCGCCGGGGCGGTACTTCTTGATCGCCTTGGCCGGGGTGGCCACGCCGTACCTGCTCTGATTCTCGCCGGAGGAGGCGTCGGCCGAGGCCCCGTACAGCACCGGCATGAAGAGCTGCCCGACCTTGTCGGAAAGACTCATCCCGGCCAGCGTGCGGTCCACCGCCGAGGCGGTGCCGGTCGGGGCGGGCTCTGATGCCGGCGGCGAGGACGTGGAGGGCGCGGGGGCCGGCGGTTCGGCCGGTGCGGACGTCCGCCCGCCCGCCGAACCGCCCGCGGTACCGCAGGCCGTGGCCAGCACCCCGGCCAGCAGTACCGCACCGAACCGGCTCGTCCTACGCGTGAATCGGACCATGCCTCCAACGCTAACGCGTGCCCCGCCGATCACATGGCCAGGCTCGCGAGACCGGGGAGCTGCGTGCGGGCCGCCGCCCTGGCCTCATCGGCCGAACCGGCCGCCCGCGCCGCCTGCGCGGCCAGGCCGCACTGGTCGGCGGTGTGCCGGGCGCGCGGTGCTCGCCCGGCACACCGCCGACC
>NZ_POUA01000629.1 GCF_003236385.1 Spongiactinospora gelatinilytica | reverse complement strand
GGGTCCGGCTTCTTGGTGGGCTGCTGCGTCGGGCCCGGGTTGGGCTGGGCCGACACCGACGGCGCCGGCTCCTTGTCCTTGTCCGGGTCCGGCTTGTCGTTCTCGGTCTGCTCCGGCTTGGGCTGCGGGTTCGGCTGCTGCCGCTGCCGGGGGGCCTTGCGCTCGGGCGTGGCGTCCGGGTCGGGCGCGGCCTCCTCGGGCGTCTCCTCCGGGGCGGGCTCGCCGTCGTCGGTCGCTTCGGGCTCCGGTTCGGGCTCCGGTTCGGGCTCCGGTTCCGGCTTGGGTTTGGGCTCCGGCTTCGGCTCGGGCTTGCGCTCCTCGATCGGCGGCGGCATCTTCTCCACGTCGATCGGGTCGTTCGGCGGAGGTTCGCCCGGTATCAAGGAGGCCGCGGCCTCCGGTACCGGCTGCGCCATGGCGACCCACGGATGAGTGATCACCGCGCCCGTGGTCGCCGAAAGCCCGGTCAGGACGAGCCCGGAGACCAGGGTGACGCGCTTTGAGGGACTGCGTTGGGCCATATAGCGTCCTCCTCGATCTGCGGATTCAGTGCGGTTCATTGGGTTCCGGCGATGGGCTTCCAGCCCGCCGCGCGGAACTCGGGGGTGCCGGGGGCGGCGACCTTCGGCACGACGACCTGCTGCGGATCAGGGATGTTGACCCAGTCACCGCGGGCGCCGCCGCGCGCGTCCGGCCGCCAGGCCATGAGCAGGCTCATGGCATAGGGGCTTGAGTAGGCCGGGGTGTCCACCCCGGCGTCCTTCGTGGCGGTCACCTGTACCAGCACGGAGACCTCCACCTGGTCCGCGGCGCGCGAACGCCACTGAACGCCGATCGTCGTGGTGCGCAGGCCCGCGCCGGGCGGCAGTTCGCCCTCCTCGGGCAGCCCGAGCGTCTTGCGCCAGTCGCGTACCACCGCCGCCGCCCCGGCTCGGGCGGCCTCCTGCTGGTCCGGCGGCGCGTACAGGACCGCGGCCTGCTCGGCCTGGTCCGGGTCGAGGGTCCAGGCCGCCTCCAGCGCGGCGGCGGCGGCCGAGGCCGCGCCGAGTTCGGTCTTGGGGAAGCCGATCGGGTAACCGCCCTCGCCGTGGTACCCGGACGGCTTCGCCAGCGTGATGCCCACCGGCTCGGTCCGTGCCGCCGCCTGGGTAGGGGCCGGGCCGGACCGGAACAGGAGCCACACCACGACCCCCGCGGCCACGGCCGCGACCAGGGCGATGAGCACCCAGCGCAGCGTGTGCCGGGGCGGCCCCAGTCCCCAGTCCAGTACCGGATCGTCGGAGATCTTCACTAATGGCCCCGGCTCGCCTTGGAGAAGCCCAGTCCCACCGCTGCCGACAGACGCAGGTACGCGGCCCTGGTCGCCGGGCGCAGCCGTACCAGATCGACCTCCGCGCCCTCCTTCAGGTGCGGGTCGTACGGCACGCGGATCACCGCGCGGCAGCGTGAGGTGAAGTGGCGCTCCAGCAGCTCGATGTCCACGTCGGTCTTGCGCTCCACCGCGTTCAGCACCACGATCGCGTTCTTGACCAGGTCGGCGTGCCCGTGCGCGGTCAGCCAGTCGAGCGTGGCCGCCGCCGAACTGGCGCCGTCCACCGCGACCATGGTCACCAGTACGACCTGGTCGGCGAGTTCGAGGGTCGCGCCCATCGCGCCGTGCAGCAGGCCGGTGCCGCAGTCGGTGATGCAGATCGAGTAGTAGCGCTCGATCAGCTTGGTGACCGTACGGTAGTCCTCGGCGTTGAACGCCTCGCTGACCGCCGGGTCGGCGTCGGAGGCCAGTACCTCCAGCCGGGCCGCCGACTGCGAGGTGAACGCGCGGGCGTCGGCGTAGCGGGCGATGTGCGGGGCCTCGGCGAGGAAGGTCCGGATGGTCGCGGCGGTCTCGGACTTGACCTTGAGCCCGAGCGTGCCCCGGTCGGGGTTGGCGTCGATGGCGATCACGCGGTCGCCGCGCAGCGAGGCCAGCGTGTTGCCGAGCGCGGCGGTGGTCGTGGTCTTGCCGACCCCGCCCTTCAGGCTCATCACCGCGATCCGGTGATGGCCGCTGGCCACCGGGATCTGCGCCTGCCCGATCAGCGTACGACGCTCCAGCTCGGCCGCCGACTCCGCGGGGTTGATCCGCCCGCCGGACAGCCTCCACAGAATCCGCCGCCACCCTCCGGCCGGTTCCGGCTGCCGGTTGGTGAGCAGGTGCTCGGCGGTGAGCGGCACGGACTCGGGGATCGGTTCCTGCGATGCGGCCGCGGATTTGGCCGAGCGGATCGGGGGGGAGGGCTCCGTCATGTCGCGTCCTTTCGCGGAGTCTTACCGGTTCGGAGGTCTGTGGGGTGCGGGG
>NZ_POUA01000628.1 GCF_003236385.1 Spongiactinospora gelatinilytica | reverse complement strand
GCGTCCCGGTACCGCCCCCGCGCGCCCACCAGATAGGCCGCGGTCACGCTCTTGCCGTGCCCCGGCGCCACCGCGTGCACAGCCCCCACCCCGAACGCCACCGCCAGCAGCAGCCAGAAGGCCGCGTTCCCGTCGAACAGCTCGATCAGCCGCTGCTCCGGCCCCAGCAGCCCGTTCACGCGGCCACCCGCCCACGACGGGCCCGCCGCCACACCAGCGCTCCGGCCGCCGCCAGCACCACCGCCAGCGTCCCCGCCCCGAGCGCATACACCGCCGCCGGCGGGCCGCCCGCCGTACCCGCGACCGGCACCCGCTGGGTGCCCGCCGACGAGGTGAACATCATCTTCCCCGACGCCGCGCTCACCACCGTCCGATAGGCCGGGTTCAGGTCGGTCAGCGGCGTCATCGTCAGCTCCACCTCCGACACCGGCCCCGGGCACTCGAAGGTGAACCGGGCCCCCTCGGCGAGCAGGTCGCGCAGCTCCGCCAGCCGCCCCGGGCACACGCGCTCGCGCTGCGCCACCCGCACCCGCGCGAGCAGGTACGCCCGCACGGCGGCCGAGCGCCCCAGCTTCTGCTCACCGGTCAGCGCGGTCGAGACCGGCCCCGACCCCGGGTCCTCGAACGCGCCCAGCGACCGGCCGAGCGCCACCCAGTCGTCCTCGGCCGACCGCCAGGCCAGCTCGACGCGGGGGCCGTCGGCGCGCAGGCTCGCCGTCGAAGGCGGCCCGAAGGGATGCGCCGCGGCGGGGGCCGCGAACGCCAGCAGCAGGGCCGCGAGCAGCGCGGCCACGGATGGTATGCGAAAAGGCACGAACGACTCCACGAACGAAACGAAGAAGAGGCGGCGCGGACGCCGGACGGGCGCCCGCGCCACCCCGGTTCACCTGGTGACGGTGATCAGCGGGCTGGTGATCTTCTGGTTCTCGCTGGACAGGTAGACCAGGTGGGTGCTGCCCCGGCGCACCCACGGGGGCATCCGGAAGGTGTGGGACAGCCGGCCGAGTTCGTCGGCCCTGGCCTCGCCGAGCGGCACGCCGTCGCGGCCGTGGCCGCCGTGCTGCGCCACGGCCTCCTTGCCCCGCGTCTCGCGCAGGTAGACGCGCACGCGCTCGCCCGGGTCGTAGCCGTAGGCGGTCGCGGTGACCTTGTCCCACCGGCTCGCCTCGGTCTTGTCCACCGTGACCTGCTCGCCGACGGTGTTCTCCGGCGTGCGCAACTCGTTGACGGTACGCTCGCCGCGGTCGTTCTTGCGGATCAGGAACCCGTCGTGGTGCTCGCCGTTGGCGTAGCGGGCCTCGAACCTGATCTGGTCGCCCTCGACGTCGATCAACTGGTAGAGCTGGGTGTTCTGACTGGAACTGCGCACCTCGGCGCCGTTGCCGGTCCAGTTCTCACCGTTGTTCAGCGCGTACATCTTGCCGCCGGAGACCGACACCACGTAGGCCACGCCGTTGTGCACGGTGATGGACTTGCGCGCCGAGGCCAGGTTGCCCCGGCCGTAGGAGTGGTCGTGGCCCTGGAGCACCAGGTCCACGCCGTACTTCTCCAGCAGCGGCCCCCACTGGCCGCGCACCTGCGGGTTGTTGCGGGTGCCCGTGGTCGAGTAGACGGGGTGGTGGAAGGTCACCACGGTCCACTTGTTCGGGTTGTCCTTGAGGACCTTCTCCAGCCAGGTGGTCTGCGCGGCCATCAGAGCGGCGTTGCCATGGTGGTTGGAGTCCAGGCCGATGAACCGTACGCCCTGGTAGTCGATGTAGTAGACGGTCTGCTTGAGTTCGGGGTTGCCCGGCCCGTTGTCCGGATAGGGAAACTGCGGCCGCCAGAACGACGACAGCCCGCCGCTGTACTCATGGTTGCCGGGGATGGACAGGTTGTTGATCTGGCTGTCGATGAAACCGGCGGCCTTGTACCACTGACCCCACTCCTCCTCGCTGTTGGCGGAGTTGATGAGGTCACCGGCGTTGACGATCATCTTGGCCTGCGGCCGGTCGGCGAAGGCGTGCCGGAACACCCGGGGCACGGCCGAGTCGATGTAGTTCTGCGCGTCGCCGTAGTAGATGAAGGAGAACGGCTCGAACTTGCCCGCGGCGGTGGTGAAGTCGTGCCATTCGCTCCAGTTCGTGCCGTCGCCGACGCGGTAGGTGTAGCGGGTGGTGGGCTTGAGGCCGGTGAACTCCACCGTGTGGTAGGTCGAGGCGTAGCCGAGGGTGGTGTTGACCGGGGTGCTGGACTGGGCCTGCACCTTGGTCACCGCGCCGGCGGGCGGGGCGACCTGGCCGAGCGCCCGGGGCGCCTCCAGGATCTCCGCCCGCGCGAACTCCGCCGTCGCCTCCGCGCGCCAGGTCACCTTCTGGCTGGCGGCGGGGGTCGTGGTGGGGGTGAGGATGACGCGGTCCGGCAC
>NZ_POUA01000627.1 GCF_003236385.1 Spongiactinospora gelatinilytica | reverse complement strand
CGCCCATCCAGGTCGCCCCGGCGGCGAGCGCGGTGTGGGCGGGCACCAGGCCGGTGTCGGCCAGGTACACCGTCACGGGATGCGGGCCGCTGGGCTCCATGGGCGCGGGGTAGGGGAGGGCCTGCCGTACCGGGACCGGCTCGTTCTCCGGGAGCAGGCAGGTCCCCGCGATGGTGAGGACGTGGTTCGGGGTCACCACCGGGATCTCGCGGTTGCCCGGGATGCGGACGTCCACCTCGGCCATGACCTCGGGCACGGAGATCCCCGACGAGGACTCGACGCGGTAGCGGCCCACCGGGTCGCGGCCCGGGCCTCTCCCCGCGGGCACGAGCGCGTCCACGCCCGGGATGCTGGCCACGGCGGCCCTCAGCAGCGCCCGGCGCTCACCGTCCCGCCCGGCGATCAGCAGGTGGCCCGCCTCGTAGAGGTAGAAGGGCGCCCGGTGGTCGGGCGAGTCCAGCCCGATCGCCAGATCCGATCCCGGCTGCCGCTCCCTGACGTGCGCGAACCGTGTCAGGGACCGTGCGGGCTGGTACGCCTGCTCGGACATGGCACCGCCTTGGCGTGGACGTCGCTGCGGCATCAGGGTCGATCCGGCGAAGGTCGCCGCGCATGAGTACGGCTCTACTCATTTGCCCCGTCACCGGCCGAGCGCGGCGAGCACCTTCCCCAGCGCGCCGAGCACGTCGCCCTCACCGCTCATGGTCAGCTCCGACACCTGCCCGCCGACGCGCATCATCGCCACGACCTCCGGCCCGCGGCAGCGCACCCACAGCTCCCACGACGGCGGCGGGCCCTGCGGCACGGCCGGTTCGGACGCGGTCGTCCCCGCCGTCGTCTCCATCGCCATCCGCCTCTCTTTCCGCCGGCCCCTTCGCCCAGACCTGAGCCGCCCGCGCGGGTCCTGATACATGCCCGTCGCGTATGAGCGGGGAACGCGCCGGTCAGGACCGCAGCCGGGCCCACTGGAGGTCGTCCAGGCGGGTGCCGCCGGGTCCGGGCATCAGCCCGCGGATCAGGGCCTCGGAGGTGAAGCCCGCCCGTCGCAGCACGGCCTGCGAGGCGTGGTTGCCCGGCGCGGTACCGGCCACGATCCGGCTCAGCGCGGTGTGCTCGAAGGCCCAGGAGACCAGCAGGCCGACCGCTCGGGTGACGAACCCCCTCCCCCGGTGAGCGGGCAGCAGCGCGTAGCCGAGCATCGCCTGGCCGAGCAGCGGGGTGACGTTCATGAGCTGGATGTGCCCGGCGAACTCGCCGGTCGCCGCGTCGCGGATCGCGAGTTCGGCCCGCTCCCCGGCGAGCCACCAGGTGCCCGTCATACGGCACCTGGCCGTGATCTCCGCGAGCGGCGGGGGCTGCGGCGCCACGTGGTACTTGAGCACCTGGGGGTCGTTCATCATCGCGTAGAAGTCGGGTGCGTCCTGCGCGGTGATGGGGACCAGCCGCACGACGCCGTCGGTCAGCTCCCCGCCGGGCGGGAACGGCAGGTACGGCCGGACCGGCTCGCCCGGGTCGCCGGCCAGCCTGGCGAAGGCCACCATGTCGTGGTAGTCGCCGTCGCGGCGGTGCTCCAGCCCGCGCCGGATCCCCTCCCGCAGGAAGCCCGCCGCGCCCGCCACCCGCTGGCTGGCGATGTTCTCGACGTCGGCGAGCAGTTCGATCCGCTGCGCGCCGTTCCGGAAGGCCCATTCGGCGACCCCGCGGGCCGCCGCGGAGGCCAGGCCACGGCCGCGCGCCCACGGGGCGAGCAGGTAGCCGATCGAGTGGCATCCGCGCGTGTCGGGCGGCTTGAGGCCGATCGTGCCCTGCCACTCGCCGCTCGCCGGGTCGGCCACGGCGAACGTCGCCCCGCCGCGGCGCCACTGGTCGGCGGCGGACTTGATGAAGGCCGCCACGTCCTCATGGGTGTAGGGCACCGGCACCGACGGGATGAAGCGGGTGATGAGCGGGTCGGCGCAGGCCCGGACGATCGCATCGGCGTCACCGTCGGCGAGCGGGCGCAGCAGGACGGGGCCGGCCGGAATCACTTCGGGGGTGAACACCCCCCTTTGCTACCAGGCCCGGGCGCGGCTCGGCGAATCATTTGCGCCGATCGCGGCGATAACCTTGCGCACATGGGTTTTCGCAGGCACGGGCCGTTCCGGCCCGGTGATCAGGTTCAGCTCACCGACCCGAAGGACAAGCGGCACACGGTGACGCTGCGCGAGGGCGGCGCTTTCCACACGCACAAGGGGTCGATTCCGCACGACGAGCTGATCGGGATGCCGGAGGGGTCGGTGGTGCGCTCGTCGGGCGGCACGCCGTACCTGGCCTTCCGTCACCTGCTGCACGACTACGCCGTCTCGATGCCGCGCGGCGCGGCGGTGATCTACCCGAAGGACGCCGCGATGATCGTCGGGATGGCCGACGTCTTCCCGGGGGCCCGGGTGGTCGAGGCCGGGG
>NZ_POUA01000626.1 GCF_003236385.1 Spongiactinospora gelatinilytica | reverse complement strand
CCACCTCGGTGATCCGCGACGCCCCCAACCGCGAGGAGATCATCGCCAGGGTCGCCGCCACCACCGGCACCCGGCTGCGGGTCCTGCCCGCCTTGGAGGAGGCCAGGCTCGCCTACGTCGCCGCCCGACGCTGGAGCGGCGCCGGCGACCGGCCGCTGCTGGTACTGGACATCGGCGGCGGCACCGTCGAGATCGCCTACGGCACCGGCCATCAGCCGATGCTGGCCATGTGCCTGCCACTGGGCGCCCGCCAGGTCACCCGCCGCTGGCTGCCCGAGGGCGCCGCGCCCGCCCACCGCCTGCGCCAGGTGCGCGAGGACCTGCGCCGCGCCCTGGCCGAACCACCCGGCCTGCCCGCCGCCGCCCCCGGCACCCGCGTACTGGCCTGCTCCAAGACCTTCGCCCAGCTCGCCCGCCTGGCCCGCACCGGCGACGGCACCCGCCTGGACCTGCCCGGGCTGCGCGCCTCGGCCGACCTGCTGGCCGCCACCGAGGTCTCCCGCCGCGGCGAACTGCCCGGCATCAGCCGCCACCGCGCCGAGCAGTCGCTGGCCGGCGCCCTGGTCGCCGAGGCCCTCATGGACGCCTGCCAGGCCCGCGAGGTCGAGATCTGCCCCTGGTCGACCCGGGAAGGGCTGCTGCTGGAACACCTCGGCCTGCACCACCCGTAGAGCCCCGCCGCGCCCGGCGAGCCGGGGAAAGGGCGTGGACGCAGAAACCCGAAAATGTCAAGGCTGGTATTCCAGCGATTCAGACGTATGGCTTTTTCGGTAGTTGTCCCGGCGCTGTTCGCCGTGAATGTCTGGAGATGCCACAGTCGTCATCCAGCGACGGCTCACACCCTCGAGAGGGTGGTTCCATGTTCACGTCTCAGCCATTCACGCAGATCTACGCCGCGCCTTCGTCCTGCCGCCCGCCCAACACCCCCTGCGGGAGCGCGTGCTGCAGCCCCGCCCAAGCGTGCATCTCGATAGGGGGAATCGGCGTCTGCGTGTGAGGCCGAAGTGATCCGTTGGGGCCGGCGGGTCGCACTCGCCGGCCTTTCCGGTGGCGGGGCGGTACTGGCCCGCACCGATGTCGCCGTGGGGGCCTATCTGAACGCCGCCGCGCTGCGCTGGCTGGAGCAGATCACCGGCTCACCATCGCCCCGCGGGGCGTTCTCACCGGCGCAGAAGTCGTGCCTGCGGGCGTGGGCGTCGTTCGGGCTGGTCGAGGTGGACGCCGAACTGGCCCGGCAGTTGCTGGCCCCCGGCCCGGGCGAGGCACGGCAGGCGGAGCCGGCCGGCGCCTCGCCCGGCGCCCTGATCGAACCCGGCGCCCTGATCGAACCCGGCGCCCTGATCGAACCCGGCGCCCTGATCGAACCCGGCGCCCTGATCGAAGCGGCGGCCGCCCTCCCACCGACCGGCACACCCGTGCTGGCGGTCGGAGTGGGCCCAGGGTGCGTGTTCTGCGAGCAGTTGATCGCCGACCTGACCGCCACCGTCGCCGGCGGCGACCGCCTCGGCGTGGGCGTGGTGTTGTCCGGCGACGGCCGGGACCGGGTGTTCGGGCCGGTGCCCGAGCACGCCGTCGCCCCTCTCGCCGCGCTGGCACGCGCGTCGGTGCCGCGGGGCACGCCCAGCGGCGTGCTGCTGCCGCCCGGCGCCGAGCCGAGGCCGGTCATCGGCTATGACCAGGTGACGGCCGTCCTGATCCACCCGGATGACCCGGACGATGACCGCGTCGTCGTACAGGGTCCCAGTTCCTGCTCGGTGAACGTCACCTCCGGCGCCGGCACCAGGGTGTGGCCGGTACGCGCCGGGCGGCGGATCGTCGGCGTCGGCGCGCGCGGCGCCGCGGCGGCGGAACTGGCCGGCTGGCTGGGCGAGCGCAGCGCCGGCGGCTACGCGCCGATCACGCTCACGGTGGAGCGCCCCAAGAACCTGTACCTGGTCTACAACGGGGGCGGAATGATCGCCCGATTACGCTCACCGGCCGACACCGTGCGGTGCCTGCAGACCGTCCTGGACGCCTACGCGGCGCAAGGAGCCGGGCGCGACGACCAGGCCGACGTGTCCTGCGGGGCGTTGTGGAACCCCCGCCACGGGGTCGTCCTGGTCCCCAACCCATGGACATCGGAACTGACCAAGAGATCATCACGGCTGGGGCGGGCCGGATGGCGGCTGTGCCCCGCCCCCTACGTCCGGCTCACCGGCCGCCCCGACCGGGTATGGGCGCAGGTGCATCCCCTCACCGACGGACCACAGACGGCTCCCGTGGCCTTCCGCGCCGAACCGCCACCCGAGGCCGCCCCGGGAGAACCGATCCGCATCCCCGGCGAGGAGGAACGGGCCGCGCAACTGGTGTGCTGGGCGGCACGGCCGATCAGCGAGCCGCAACTGCACGCCCTGGCCGCCACCAAGCTGGACATCGAGGTGCGCGGCGAGATCGCCGCCCACGACGTGCGGGTGCTGGAG
>NZ_POUA01000625.1 GCF_003236385.1 Spongiactinospora gelatinilytica | reverse complement strand
GCGTTAGCCTGCCGGGCATGGCTGCATTGCGGGCGTTCTTCGGTGGCATCGGGTTCTTCTTTCAGGGCATGCGCTGGTGCGCTCGGCACCCGCGGTGGTGGCTCTTCGGGCTGCTGCCCGCGCTGGTCACGTTGGTCATCTATGTTGTGGCGCTGGTCTTCCTTGGAGGACGTGCCGGGGACCTGGCGGACTTCGCCACGCCGTTCGCGGATGGCTGGAGCCCCGGCCTGCGTGACACCATGCGCCTCCTCCTGGGGATCGTGATCTTCGGGATGGGTCTGGCCCTCGCCGTGCTCACCTTCACCGCGCTGACGCTGATCGTCGGCGAGCCGTTCTACGAGAAGCTGTCGGAGAAGGTCGAGGAGTCCTACGGGGAGGTGCCCGAGGGCAACGACGTGCCATTGTGGCGGTCGATCCCCCGATCGATCCGCGACAGCCTGGTCACCCTCTGGTTCGTGTTGCTCTTCACGGTCCCGTTGTTCGCGCTCGGGTTCGTGCCGGTCATCGGGCAGACGGTGGTGCCGGTGCTCGGGGCGGCCGTCTCGGGCTTCTTCCTGACGGTGGAGCTGACCACGCTCGCCATGGAGCGCCGGGGCATGCCGCGTAAGGAGCGCTTCCGCGTGTTGCGTGCGAACAAGGCGGGGGCACTGGGCTTCGGAGTCGTCGTGTTCCTCGTCTTCCTCATTCCGGTCGGGGCGGTCGTGGCCATGCCGGTCGCCGCGGCGGGCGCGACGATCATGGTGCGGCTCCATCTCGGG
This sequence comes from Spongiactinospora gelatinilytica, assembly GCF_003236385.1. Taxonomy (GTDB): domain Bacteria; phylum Actinomycetota; class Actinomycetes; order Streptosporangiales; family Streptosporangiaceae; genus Spongiactinospora; species Spongiactinospora gelatinilytica. The sequence goes on along the minus strand of NZ_POUA01000625.1, from coordinate 1,707 downwards.
CCTGCGGCGCAGGCACTGCCCCGGGATCAGGGGGATCGCGGTCCCGAGACGCCGCCGCATCCGCCGCATTCGTCGCGTCCGCCGCAGCCTCCGGGCCGCTCGTGAACGCCACCTCGGCCGCGTAGTCGCCCGCCTGATCGTCGATCACGTCCAGCAGGGGAAGAAGCCAGGCCATGTGCGGCGGCCCCATGGCCTGGTCGAGATCGGCGGGGCGGGGCATCCGCTCGCCGAGCCGGTCGGGTGGCAGCATGTGGCTCAGCGCCTGGGTGAGCAGCATGGCCATCGAATAGCCGGGATCGGCCGCCAGGGCACGATTGAGGGCCATGTCCGCGAGCGCGCAGTCGCCGTGGTGCCAGGCGGCCATGCCCAGGAGTGATGCGACGGGCGGCAGGAACCGCGGCTCGACCCGGCGGACGAGATCGTGCCAGAGCGCCAGATGCGCCCGCAGGCCGTCGGCCACCATGGAGGTCCACGCCTCGTCGCGCACTCTCACGATGCTCAGCGCCATGCAGAGCCGGGCCGCGTCGTCATCGTCGAGCCGCCCGCCGGCACCGTAGGTCTCGACCGCGGTGTGGACCCTGGCGATGCCCTCGGCGACCAGGTCACGGGCGAACGCGTCGGCGTCGCGGCAGGCGCGGAACCTGCCGATCATGTCGCTGATCGCGCTCCGGGTCGCCTCTCGCATGCCGTCCCGTGTGGCCCCCTCGGTCGGCTCCAGCGAGCCTTCGAGCGCCGCGCGGTCGGGGAGGGCGACCATTCCGTGCAGGGTGGCCAGGGCGGGGATCTGACTGCTGGCCACGTCATAAAGGGTGCCCTCGGGCGGGCAGCAGGTGGTGGCCTCGCAGGTATAGGACCAGTAGCGCCCGCCGTGGGCGCGCAGCGCCTCGGCCACCGCGATATCCGCCCCCTGGACGAGGGAGCGGACCTGATCGACGGCGGGGGTGACGAGCGGCCCCGCGCCGTAGCCGAGCAGGATGACATGGGTGATGTCCTCCTTGAACAGGATCGGGACGAAACGGTCGAGCGCGTCGGACGCGAGGGGGAGATTCCAGCGAAGGGTCAGTCGTGCCTCGCTGTGCGGCCGGGAGCCGGTGAGGCCCAGAACGACGAGGCTGTCGGCCGGGTGGAAACCGATCAGGTAGGGGACGGCGGCGAGCACGTCCACGGGGCTGGAAAGCAGCATTCGGGGCGGGGTGGTTGCCATGCGTGAAAGCCTGCCGCCCCGAGCGGTCGCCCATTTTCGCTAAGGCTCGAACTGTGGACAACCTGAGTGCCGGGTCGTCGGCGGCCTGTGAATACGACAACGGCTCATATAAGTGGGTGGCGTGGCCAGGAAAAGGTGACCCTTGTGATGGCCCGCTGGTTCTCGGCCGTATCGGTGTCGTGTACGTCGTCCTCGCCGCCCGCCGGTACCGCCGGCGTGGGAGTGGCGGGAGGTACCTGGAGTGGGCCGGCGGGACCCGTCATAGGCGGTTGCGAGGGTCCAGATGGGGGCCGCCGCGCTGTGCGGGGTGGAACCTGGCGGGTAGAGGCGTTAGGGCGCGGGAGATCGTTTTGATCGTTCTGCATTTGGGGGAGCGGCCCAGTGGCGGCGGGCGCGGAGGGATCTCGGTTTTGAGGGGTGTAGGCCGGTAGGACGGTCGCCTTCTGCGCGGGCTCTGGGCCTGGTGCAGGGATCTCTGCGGGCCACCGGGGAAGGTGCTGCTC
>NZ_POUA01000624.1 GCF_003236385.1 Spongiactinospora gelatinilytica | reverse complement strand
GGTGCGCGCCCAGGACGTCGCCTACTCCCTGGCGCGGCTGCTCGACCCGGCCACCAAGTCGCCGGTGCGCGGCTTCTGGACCGGCGTGGCCGGCGCGGACAAGGTGAAGGGCGGCAAGGCCGAGGGCGCCGGCGGACGGCAGGCGGCCGATCGGGACCCTGGCGGCGAGCTGGCCGGCCAGCCTCCCCGGTTCGCCGGGTTCGACCAGGCCGGGGGCGGTGACCTCGCGGGAGCCGTTGCGCAGGATCAGTTCCACCGGCGGGCCGCCGCTCGGTGGCACGTACGGCACCGGCACCACCACGAACAGGTGCCCGTCACGCCGTACGACCGAGGACCCCGGCGACACCAGGGCGATGGACTCCGCGTAGGAGCGGGGGTCCACGCACACCTGGAGAGTGCCCCTCTCCGACCAGAACGGGACGATGAGGCGCTTGGGATGGTCGGCCACCGCGCCCGCGCAGGCGTGCCCCGCGTCCGTGCCGTACGGGCGGCCGGTGGCCCCGCCCGGACGACCCCCCGTGACGCGGGCCCTGGCGTGGTAGGAGCCGCCCTGCATCCTGGCGTGGATCTCCCACATGCCGCCGTCCAGCGGATGCCCCACGGCGACCGTGGAGACGTCCAGGCGGGCCTCCCCGGCCAGTACCAGCCGCACCTCGTCGCCGTCGCCCTTGACGTGGATCTCGCTCGTGGTGGGCACCGCGAACATCTCCCCCGTCTCCTCGTGCCGCACGAAGACGTGCAGTCGCGCCCGCGCGACCGCGTCGCCGACCTCGGTGAGCGCCGGGGGCAGCAGCAGCGGGTCGATGTCGGCGGGCGGGATCCAGTACAGCCGCTCCTCGGCCACCTGGAACCACAGCGGCGACCCGTCGGACTGGGTCAGCTCGCCCGCGAGGGACAGGTTGAGCACGCCGTTCTCCCAGCGGGCCTCGCGCAGCTCCACGCGCATGCCGACGCCCCGGGTGATGCCGGCCAGGATGGCGAGCTGGTCCAGCCGCCCGGCCCGCAGCAGCACGGCCACCGCGCGCAGGTGAATTGGCAGCAGCGGGTCCAGGCGGGACGGGAAGCGGCGTACGGCCAGCTCGCGCATCGCGCCGTACATCTCGGCCCGGTCCTTGGAGGAGGACAGGAACCTGCCGGTGGAGAAGGGCCGCAGCACCACCGTGCGGAACCAGTGGGCGTACATGCGGTCGCGCTGCCTGCCCGGCGGCGTGTGGTCGTCCACGATGTCGAGCAGCGCGTCGAGTTCGGCGGCGGCGTCGGCGGGCGGCTGCTCGCGGCGCGGCCGGGGGGTGACGCGGCAGCACACCGACTCGGCCACCACCGTGACGACGTTGGCCGCCAGGTACGCCCGCAGCACGAACTTCTCCTCGGCCAGCGGCCCGCCGCGCTCGTCGAAGCGCAGCCCGTGCTCCTCCAGGAAGGCCCGCCGGTAGAGCTTGTGCGGGGTGAGCTGGGTGAGCAGCCGGTCGCGCAGGATGTCGGCGCGGTCACGGTCCACCTGGGCGACCGCGGGCGGCAGGCCGCCGTCCTTGACGACCCGCCCGGCCAGTACGTCGGCCTCGGCGGCCATGGCCCGCTCGTACATCAGCCGCACCACCCCGGGCGGCATCCGGTCGCCCTGGTCGATCAGGTAGACGTACTCGCCCTGGGCGGCGGCCAGGCCCGCGTTGCGCGCCCGCATCGGCCAGCCCGCCCTGGGCAGGTGCAGTACCTGTACGTGGGGCCGGCCCACTGCCATGGCGTCGAGCCGGGACGCCACGCCGGGGGCCGACCCGGCATCGACGAGGATCACCTCGTAGCCGTCTGGTGGGAACGTCTGCTCAAGCACCGAGCGGATGCCCGCGTCCGCGTCTTGCCCGGGATCGCGGACCGGCATCACCACGCTGACCTTCACACCCATGCGAGCAAGCCTGCGCGCGGGCGGGGCCCGGCGCACTGCGGCTTGCCGACCCGGGCGGGAAGCACGGCGTGTGCATACCCGCCCTTGGGGCGTGAATTACGCCCCCGCGCGTACCGGCGCCTCAGTACCAGCCCACCCGCTGGGAGTGGCCCCAGGCGCCGCAGGGCGAGCCGTACCGGCCCTTGATGTACCCGAGCCCCCACTTGATCTGGGTGGCCGGGTTGGTCTGCCAGTCGCCGCCCGCGCGCACTGCGGCTTGCCGACCCGGGCGGGAAGCACGGCGTGTGCATACCCGCCCTTGGGGCGTGAATTACGCCCCCGCGCGTACCGGCGCCTCAGTACCAGCCCACCCGCTGGGAGTGGCCCCAGGCGCCGCAGGGCGAGCCGTACCGGCCCTTGATGTACCCGAGCCCCCACTTGATCTGGGTGGCCGGGTTGGTCTGCCAGTCGCCGCCCGCGCGCACTGCGGCTTGCCGACCCGGGCGGGAAGCACGGCGTGTGCATACCCGCCCTTGGGGCGTGAATTACGCCCCCGCGCGTACCGGCGCCTCAGTACCAGCCCACCCGCTGGGAGTGGCCCCAGGC
>NZ_POUA01000623.1 GCF_003236385.1 Spongiactinospora gelatinilytica | reverse complement strand
GGCCCCACGCCCCTCCGGGGCCCCTGGGCTTGGTGCGGTCGGGGGGATCCGGGCCGCCTGTTGTGGTTTTGGAGGTGTCCGTGGACCGGTGGCTGATCGCGGGCCTGGGCAACCCCAGGCCGGAAGACGTGGGCAACCGGCACAACGTCGGCTTCATGGTGGTCGATGAGCTGGCCGCGCGGGCCGGGGCGCGGTTCAAGGCGCACCGGGCCGGGGCGGCGGTGGTCGAGGGGCGCGTGGCCGGGGTGTCCGCCGTGCTCGCCAAGCCCCTGTCGTTCATGAATCTCTCCGGCGGCCCCTGCAAGGCCCTCGCCGACTTCTACAAGGTCGAGCCGGCCCGGGTGATCGTCGTACACGACGAGCTGGACGTACCGTACGGGGCGCTGCGCGCCAAGTCCGGCGGCGGCGACAACGGCCACAACGGCCTCAAGTCGATCACCAAGTCCCTCGGCACCCGCGACTACCTGCGGGTGCGCTTCGGCATCGGCCGGCCCCCCGGCCGGATGGACCCGGCCGCCTTCGTGCTGCGCGACTTCGGCACCGCCGAGCGCAAGGACCTGCCGTTCCTCGTGGACCGCGCGGCCGACGTGGTGGAGTCGCTGCTCACCAAGGGCCTGGAGGCCACCCAGAACGCCTTCCACGCGAGCGACCTCAAGCTCTCCGGCCCTCCTCGCTGAGCGAGCCGTCCGCCGCATCCGCCGCGCTCGCCGTGCCGTGACCGGTCGAGGTCGCCGCTCCCGGCCAGGCCATCAGGTTCTGGAGGAGTTCGGCCTGTTCCATGGCGTCGTCGAGGGCATTGTGGGTATGCGGGCGTTTCGCGGCGAGGTGGCGGGGCATCTGGCGTTTCGTCGCCCAGCCGATGGTCACCCCGGCTTTCGCGGCATAAAGCGTTTTAATGTCGATGCACCGCGAATGCCCGAACGGCGATGACCCCAGATACTTCATGAAGTACCAGTAAATCCACATCCAGTCAAAAGAAAGCGGATAAGCCGCCAGCACCGGGATCGAGTTCCGGCTGACCTGCTTGATCCACGCCGCCGCCCGCGCCATCGCCTCCGCCGGGTCGCTGCCCTCGCGTACCAGCCGGTCCCTGTCCAGACCGCTCACCGCCATGGCCTGCGGCACGAAGTCATCGCTGATCGGCCGCAGCTCGGCGTAAAAAGTATTCGTGTCCGGACTTATCGCCTCGAAGTGCCGACCGCGCATCCGTCCGGCGACCGTCATTCCCAGGCTCGTCATCGAGTACGGCCCGGGAATAGGGCCGTCCGCCTCGACATCAACAGAGATATACGTTTCAGTCTTCAACTCGCCCGCCTCCGCTGCGCTGATCGGTATTGCTCACTCTGGGTTGATCCTTTGCTACACTATGAAGCCGCCGCGCGTTTTTCGGCCGGGTGGGGAGTCCGCCTTGTCCTGGGGCGGGCCATGGGGGTCGGTGAGTGGCTACAGGAGGGGTGCGTGTTCGACGGTGAGCTATCCACGGCCCCGGTCAGGCCGCGCGACGGACGGCGGGCGTCCACCCCCGCGGAGCGCTGCCGCCTGCCCCTGTGGGTGCGACAGTATCGCGGGCGGGCGATGTTCTCCGACGCCGCTTGCGCCGTGCTGGCCGGGGTGGTGGCGGTGGCGGTCCGGTTCGGGGAGGTGATGACCCCCTACGTCACCCCGTACCTCGCGCTGAGCGCCGTGCTGCCCCCGCTCTGGACGGCGGCGATCACGGTCAACCGCGCCTACGAGCCGCGCATGCTGGGGGCGGGCACCGAGGAGTTCCGGCGGGTGGTGCAGTGCGGGCTGATGCTGACCGCGGGGCTCGCCATCGGCGCCTACGTCACCAAGACCGACATCGCCCGCGGCTACGTGGTGCTCGCGCTGCCCCTGATGACCCTGCTCACCCTCGCGGCCAGGCAGGCGCTGCGGCGCGGCCTGCACCGCAGGCGCGAGCGGGGCGACTGCATGCGCCGGGTGGTGGTGGCGGGCCACCCGGCGGGCGTGGCCGAGCTGGTGCGCAGGTTCCGGCTGGAGCCCGAGCACGGCATGCAGGTGGTGGCCGCCTGCCTGCCCGCCGCGGGCGGGCCGCGCGAGGTCGCCGGGGTGCCCGTGCTCGGCGACTTCACCGACGTGGCCCTGGTGGTCGACCAGACCGCCGCCGACACAGTGGCGGTGCTCGGCTGCCCCGAGATGGACGGTGTGGCGCTGAGCCGGCTCGCCTGGCGGCTGGAGCGCACCCGCACCGAGCTGGTCGTGGCCCCCGCGCTGATGGAGGTCGCGGGCCCGCGCACGACCATCCGCCCGGCCGCCGGGCTGCCGCTGCTCCACGTCGAGCACCCCGACCTGTCCGGCCCCCGGCAACTGGTGAAGAACCTCTTCGACCGCATGGCCGCGGTCGTGCTGCTGGTCGCGCTCGCGCCGCTGCTGGCCGTGCTGGCCGTCGCCGTGCGCTCCAGCAGTCAGGGGCCCGCGCTGTTCCGGCAGACCCGGGTGGGGCGGGGC
>NZ_POUA01000622.1 GCF_003236385.1 Spongiactinospora gelatinilytica | reverse complement strand
CCTCACCACCCTCAACAACCCCCACCGCCTCCTCCGCCGCTTCTGAGCGGGGGGCGATCGGCACGAGAGCGGCCACCGCCTGCCCTTCGGCGCCTTCACGCCTCAAGAATCAGAACGGTGGCCGCGTCTCCATCACCCAAGGGTCTTCTACGGCACGCTATGACACCAGGCCGAGAACGCCCGGCCGGTACCGGCGGCCATCAACTCAGCAATACGAGGCCCATGAGTTGATCATGTCATTGATATTACTTCGGGAGAGCCTGTCCACCCATTGACCCGAGCCGACGGCAATTCCTATCCCGTCTAGGTTATGTTCAGTATAGAAGCAGATCGTCCTGCTTGTGCGATTCCAGAGGGAAGACGTCTTGTCGTTGATGTCGTTGCCGACGTACAACATCTCGCGGTCGCCCTCCCCCCACCCCTTCATCGCCCCGGTGCCGTAGTCGTGCTCCCACAGGCATACCATGCCCGGCTTGCAGAACTCCCAGGCCATGACCTTGGCCTGGGCCGGTGCCGCGGTGACCAGGGTGGCCGCGGCGCAGGCCGCCGCCACCGCGCCGGCGAGCAGGGTCTTTCGCTTTTTCATCTTTTACCATTCGCTCGTGCCCTTGCCACATGTGGCTGAGCCCATGGCTCGTGACCGCAGGAAGAGTACCCGCCTTCACGCTGCTGCCCGGCATTTCCCGGTAGGGACCCGAAGCGGGCCCGGGGTGAGGCGGGCCCGTTTTCGTGTGGCCGTCAGTTGCCTGGGGGACGGGTCATGGAGAGGACGTCGAGGATGGCGTCGAGTTGTTCTTCGGTGAGGGTGCCCTTGGCGACGTGGCCGCGGTCGAGGACGGCCTGGCGGATGGTCTTGCGTTCGGACAGGGCCTCCTTGGCGATCTTGGCGGCCTCCTCGTAGCCGACGTGCCGGTTCAGCGGGGTGACGATCGACGGAGAGGACTCCGCGTACTCCCGGCAGCGCTCGGCGTTGGCGGTGATCCCCGAGACGCAGCGGTCGGCGAACAGCCGGGAGACGTTGGCCAGCAGGCGGATCGACTCCACAATGTTGCGGGCGATCACCGGCATCATCACGTTCAGCTCGAAGCTGCCCGCCGCGCCCGCGAAGGCGATGGCCCCGTCGTTACCGATGACCTGGGCGGACACCATGCACACGGCCTCCGGCACGACCGGGTTGACCTTGCCCGGCATGATCGAGGATCCCGGCTGGAGGTCGGGCAGGTTGATCTCGCCCAGCCCCGCGCGCGGCCCCGAGCCCATCCAGCGCAGGTCGTTGGCGATCTTGTTGAGCGCCACCGCCGTGACCCTGAGCTGCCCCGACAGTTCCACGATCGCGTCGCGTGCGCCCTGGGCCTCGAAGTGGTCGCGGGCCTCGGTGAACGGCAGGCCGGTCGCCTCGCGCAGCCCCGCGATGACCTTCCTGGCGAACCCCGGCGGCGTGTTGATCCCGGTGCCCACCGCCGTACCGCCGAGCGGCAGCTCGGTCACCCTGGTCAGCGCCGAGTTGATCCGCGCCACCGCGTTGTCGATCTGCGTCGCGTACCCCGCGAACTCCTGGCCCAGGGTGACCGGCGTCGCGTCCATCAGGTGGGTCCGCCCCGACTTGACCACCTGGGAGAACTCGATCGACTTGGCCCGCAGCGCGGTCGCGAGGTGTTCGAGGGACGGGATCAGGTGAAAGACCGTCTCGGTCGTCGCCGCGACGTGGATCGAGGTCGGGAACACGTCGTTGGACGACTGCGAGGCGTTGACGTGGTCGTTCGGGTGGACCTTGCGGTCACCGCCCACCCGGGACTCCGCCAGGGTGGCGATCACCTCGTTGGCGTTCATGTTGGAGGAGGTGCCCGAACCCGTCTGGAAGACGTCGATCGGGAACTCCGTGTCCCACTCGTTCTCCGCCACGTCCGTGGCCGCCTGCGCGATGGCCTCGGCCAGGTCCTTCTCGATCACGCCCAGCTCGCCGTTCACCTCGGCGGCCACGGCCTTGATCAGGCCCAGGGCCGCGATATGGGCGGGTTCGAGCCCTCGGCCGGAGACCGGGAAGTTCTCCACCGCCCGCTGGGTCTGGGCCCGCCACTTGGCGTCCGCGGGAACGCGTACCTCACCCATCGAGTCATGCTCGATCCGAAACTCGCTCATGTGCTTAGTCTGCGCTGCCGCCCCGAGCGAGGGTTCACCGGCTCAGGTCAACGCCCACACCAGGAAGATCACGACCACCGCGAGCAGCAGGAGACCGGTACAGACCAGGATGAACTTCCGCGCCCGGCTCTTGGAGTCGCCGACCTCGGGGGGCGGCGGACCGGCGATCGCGAACAGGTCGGTGCCCAGCCCGCCCCCGCTCAGCGTGCCATCGTCGCCGCCCGGACCCCGGCCGGGCCTGCCGGTGCCGGGGGTGCCGGCCACGGGGATGCCGGGGTAGGACGACGCGGGCGGCCCGGAGACGGCGTTCGGCGGGCCCTGGGGGGTCGCCCGTGGGCCCGGCGGGTACAGCGGGCCGCCCGGGACCCCGGGGCCGCCCTGCGGCGTGTAG
>NZ_POUA01000621.1 GCF_003236385.1 Spongiactinospora gelatinilytica | reverse complement strand
AGATGGGTATAAGAGACAGCTTCGGCAGGGTGGCGGACTCGGCGGGCTTGGCCATCCCGGCGGACGCGGGCCCGGCCGCCTTCATCGGCTCGATGGTGAGCCCTTCGGGGCTCTTCAGGGGCGTGGTGAGCGGCATGGTCTGGGCGGAGAGCGTCACCGTCGTGATGTGCGGGGTGCCGGCCCCGGCCGTGCTCCGGGCGCCGACGGAGGCGCCGGGCGCCTCCACCCCCACGTACGCACCGGTGAAGGCCAGCGTGGCGGCCAGCAGCCGGGCCGCGGTCGCGGCCCCGCTCGCCAGTACCCCCACTAGACCGCTCCGCGGGCTCATGGCCGGCACCCCCTTCTCGTTCACACCCAAGATGTACGACAAGCGGCTTTAGCCCTGGTTGCCGATGACTTGCAACCGATCGTTCCGCGCCCCGCCCACACCACGACAAGGCCCATGCCACATAATGGATAGGCAGGTTAGGCTTGCCTAATTACCTGCAAACTTGGGCGGACCGGACACAGGGCGGTGGTGGCGGGTCATGGGCACACTCGCGGCGTCCTTCATCCCCTCGCCGACCCAGGCGTCACTGTTCGGCCTTCCCCTGTGGCTCGTCACCCTGATCGGCGGCGTGGCGCTCTTCGGAGCGTTCCAGGTCTACTACTGGGTCGGCCGACGGCTCGGCGAGAAGCTGTACGAGTCACGCGTCGGCGCGCGGCTCGGCCGCGGGCGCATCCAGAAGGTGGAGAAGGTCGTCGCCCGCTGGGGCGCGCTCGCGGTCTACGCGTGCTTCTGGGTGCCCATGCTGCGCCACACGCTGCCCTGGGTGGCGGGCGTGCTGCGCGTCTCCTATCCCTGGTACGTGGTGGCCAGCGCCCTCGGCTGCCTGACCTGGGTGCCGGTCACGATGTTCGGCCTCTACACGGTCATCTGGGGCTGGCTGGCGCTCGCCGCCCGCTCCCCGCTCGCCGCCGCCGGAGCCGCCGCCGCCCTCGCCGCGGTGATCGCCGCGGTGGTCCTGGTACGCCGCCGCCGGCGCCGCGCCACCGGCGAGCCCGACCTGATCGCCTCGCCCCGGCCCTAGTCGCATCCCCGCCACAATGCGCGGAGTTCAGGACACTTTACTCCGCTGACATGCGACTATGGCCGACATGGACAACCGGGGCATCCTACTTCTCGTCAGTACCGCGGCACTGGCCGCGACCGCGATCGCGGCGGCTCCGCCGCCCACGGAGACGACGGTCACCCGCACCACGGCCATAGCGAGCACATCCCATTGGGCCGGTATGGGAGCGGCCGGCACCGCGCGGCGTGACGCGCCCGCGGTCGCCGCGCGGGCCGCGTACGTCATCGACGCCTCGACCGGCACGGCGCTGTACGAAAAGCAGGCCGCCCGCCGGATGCCGGTGGCCAGCCTGGCCAAGGTCATGACGGCCTACGTGGTGCTGAAGGAGGCCGACCTCGGCGACGTCGTGACGATCACCGCCGCCGACGTACGGCACGCCATCGTCAACGGCGCCACCTCGGCCGGGCTGCGCAAGGGTGAGCGGTTCACCGTACGCGACCTGCTGTACGGCGCGATGCTGCCCTCCGGCGCGGACGCCACCCACGCGCTCGCCCGCCGCTACGGCCCCGGCAACGCCGCCTTCGTGGCCAAGATGAACGCCGCCGCCCGCTCGCTCGGCCTGGCCGACACCCGTTACACCAACGCCGACGGCCTGCCCTCCCCCGGGGGCGGCGGCCACTCCACCGCCGAGGACCAGGTACGGCTGGCCGAGACCGTGCTGCGCGACCCCGTCTTCCGGCAGATCTCCTCCACCCGGCGGCACACCGTGCCGCGCACCGCCGTACACCGGGCGCACACCTTCCGCAACACCAACAAGCTGCTGGGCGAGGGCACCGGCGTGCTCGGCGTGAAGACCGGATACACCCGCGCGGCCGGTTACTGTCTGCTCTTCGCCGCCGAGCGGGACGACCGGCTGCTGGTCGGCGTGGTGCTCGGCGATCCGCAGTCCGCCCGCCGGTTCAGCACGGCCGGCCGGTTGCTGGAATACGCTGCCGAAACGGCCTCGGAGAGCGCGCTATTGACGGTCCGTGATCGTGCTCATATCTTTAGGAAAGTTTACTAAAGATAAACTCCGCCGCCCCCAGGGAGCCCCCATGCGCGCACGCAAGTGGTTATCCGGCGCTTCGGCCACCGCATTACTCACCGCCAGCGTCGTCATCGGCACCGCCTCCAGCGCGTCCGCCACCCCCACAGGCTGCTCTGCCCAGGTCAGCGGCCTCACGGCGAGCAGCTACTGCTCGGGCGGCACCGGCGAGCACCGCGTCCACGTGCTGCAGAAGCACTTCCTGCCCGACGTGGGACCGATCCTGATCCTGGGCCCATGGACCCCCGTGGGCTCCACCTCCTCCACCAACATCACACCGCACACCATCGTCAACGTGTGGGTCACCACAAGAGGCTGACCCACGCCGCTCCTCCCTGGCCCCCGTCACCGTGGCCCGGCATCACCCCCCGCCGGGCGGCAGAAGGGCTGTAC
>NZ_POUA01000620.1 GCF_003236385.1 Spongiactinospora gelatinilytica | reverse complement strand
GTGCAGGAAGAGAGGGGCTTGGGGAAGGAGAGGGGGTCAGCGCCGCTCGAAGGCGTCCCGGACGTCCAGCACGTCGTCCAGCACGTCGTCCAGCACGTCGTCCAGCACGTCGTCCAGCACGTCCAGGGGCGTGACGTCGGGGCGGCCCAGGCGGAGCTGGTAGTCCACCCAGGCGTGGCCCGCCTGCGCGGCGTCGGCCCATGCCCGCCGCGCGTTTCCCTGGCCGTACCAGGACCGGTGAACGCGGTGCAGCGTCCACAACGCGGCCACGGCGGTGATCTGGTCACGCGGCGCGGCCTGCCAGGCCGGTAGCCGCGCGAGCAGTGTCTCCACCTGCTGCGGGGGGTGCCCGGCATGGACCAGTCGCGGCGCGAGCATCGCCGCCTCGACCCACGGCGCGCCCACCGAGGCGAACGCCCAATCGCCGGCGAAGACCGTGTCCCGGGCGATCTGGAGGTTCCCCGTGTGAAGGTCTCCGTGGATCAGGGTGTCGCCCTCATCCAGCACGGTCACATCGTCGAAGCCGTCGAGCGCGGCCTCGTACCGGTCCCAGCCGGGTAGGTCGGTCCAGTTGAGCACTGCATCGGCCACCTCCAGCAGCGGGCCGAAGTTCCCGGACACGGTCGGAGCATCGGCCGGAAACGAGTCGAGCCGGTGGCCGAGCAGGGCAACGGCATCGACCACCGCGGCGACGTCTGGGGACCGGGGGGACAGGTTCACCGGGCGGCCGTGGACAAGGGTGAAGATCATGGCGATCCAGCCGTGGCCGGTACTGCTCCACAGCAGGCGCGGTGTGGCCACCGTGTAGGGGATCATCCGCCCGGCCCACAGTTCCCGCCGGGCCAGCGGGGCGGCGTTGTGGTCGTCCGGGGTCGCCTTGAGCAGATAGGCGGTGCCGGGCGCGGTGTAGAGCCGCGCCGTCACTACTGCGCCTGGCCCTCCCGGGGTGGGGACCGCTTTCGTCACCGGCCCGATGTAGCTCTGCGCGTCGGTGCGCAGCGCTTCGGGTAGGTCGTCCCAATCCATGATCGATGTCTCCAAGAGGGGTTGAATACGAGGCGGGTATGTGGCCCGGACACGGCGGGGGCGTCGTGTCCGGGCCACGCGAAGGCCCTGGCCGGGGCGTTCGCCTTGTGGGCGCGCCTTCACCCCCCGGGGGCCGGGGGCCGACTCCGCCCTCTAGGAGGTTGTAGCTCCCCACGGTCAGTAGCATGTTCCTCGCCTTCGGTCATGAGAGGCGGGCACGCGGGGTCTGGGCGTGCCCGCTACGACGGCTCAGCGGGTGCGAAGGGAAGGCATCCGCCAGGGTGATTCCGAGATCAGTCGTCGCGGTCTATCGCGAACGCCAGATGCACCGAGTGGCCCGGCTCCTTCGGCGTGCTTACGGTGTGCGGGAGACCTTTGGGCAGGAGCAGCACGTCACCGGCCTTGGTGGTGACAGCGTGGATCGGCCGCGTGGCGCCATCGAACAGCCCCTCACCGACCAGCCACCCCTTCACCCCACGCACCTGCACGATCGCCCCGTACCAGGCGTCCCGGTGAGGGCCGATGCTCTCATCGCCCCAGCGTGACTGGAACACCGAGCACACCACGGCCAGGTCACGCGCGGCCAGGCGGCCGATCTGGAGTGCCGCGTAGGTGTACCAGGCGGCGGGGTTGTCACGACCGATGTCCTCGTAGACACGCGTGCGGTGACGTCCGTCGTAGGCGTCGGCGAGGGCCTGCGCGTCGGTGTGACGCTCGAACTCCTCCCGGCCGTCCAGCAGGGCCACCGGCGCACCGTCCGGCTGATCACCATCGATGGGTAACGGGAGGTCCGACGCCCATTCCGGGTCGAACGCCTGCTGAAAGTGTGCGTGTCCTTCGGTGGCGGCTCTCCGCAGGCCGCCGGAGGTCTCGATGGCGGCCCACAGCGTCCCCGCGATGAGCGCTCCTGGTGCCTCAGCGGGCGCGGTGATCATGCTGCGTCACCGGGCAGGCCGGGCAACATGCCCATGTGGTGAATGTGGAGGCCCTGCTTCCGGTAATGGGACCGATCCTTTGACACCCGGCCCGCCGCGTCCGGGGGCGCATCGACCGTCAGCCCCCCGAAGGCCGCGGTCACCACCTGGGCGTCGCCGCCGGGGGCGTGCCGCTCAAAGAATCGAGCCGCGGCGTTGCACATGGTGGTGAGTGCCGCCGGGGAGATCCCGTCGAGCCTGTCGTCGATGTCGCTCGTGGGGGGCTTGAGCGCGAGTTGTGTCATTGCTTGCTGTGACCTCTTTCTGTGATGGGGGGTGTTCAGCGGCCGTGGGCGCCCAGGGGCGTTGATCAGCGTGCGCCCACGGCCGCGTGGGCCCCTCCGGTGACGGGGCATCCAGAGACGTGGACGCGCCGGAGGGGAGCTTCAGGGGTTTACAGGCGGGGCGCGAACCGGTGGTGCAGCCAGCTCCGGCCCGCCCAGAACGCCTCCGACCGCGTATTGCGTGTCTCGTCCGGGCCGTGCATCGCCGCGTGGAGGTTGTTCAACGTCCAGGCGGCGATCAGCGCGGTCACCTGATCGCGTGGTGCGCCTTCCCATGTCGGCAGATCCGTGAGTAGCGCCTCGGCCTGCT
>NZ_POUA01000061.1 GCF_003236385.1 Spongiactinospora gelatinilytica | reverse complement strand
CCCCCAAACCCCTGGCCGAAGACCGCCCCTGAAGCAACGCTCTTCTGTACGGTTTGGGAGTGGAGCTGCTGCATGGGGCCACCGAGGTGAGCATCAGTGAGGCCGATCTGCGCGATCTGGCTCTGGTGCTGGCCCGTTCGGTCACCGATACCGGAGAGCGGGTCTCGCTGGATACCGTGCTCACCGTGTTCGGGCGCGCGCGGGAGTCGTCGGCCGCGCTCCCTGACGAGGAGTGACCTGTGGCCTTGACCTGCGGCAGGCGGTCGGCCTGTGGGCCGGGCTACCGCTCGAAACGAGATCTAATTCCTTAGGTGAGCGCTTCGTGGCCGTTGAGCGCTTCGTGTGCGGTGGGGCGGAGGGCGCGTAGGGCGGTGTCGGGCTGGTCGGCGAAGAAGCGGATCACTCTGGCCTCGGCCTGGGTTCCCAGCGGGCGGGTCACGGTGATGGGTTCGGCGAGTTCGACGGTGATGTTGGTCTGGGACGACACGGCCACGCCGAGCCTGCCGTCGGCCAGGCCGATCATGCCCTTCTCGTTGAGGTTGCGCGACGACCGGACCGAGGTGATCAGTTCTCTGGGGATGCGCAGGTCGAAGTACACGCCGTAGCGGATGCGCAGTTCGGTGGGGGTGATAACGTGCGGGCGGGTGGCGCAGGCGGCGGCGAACATCAGCCCGTACAGGATGCCGTAGATGTCCAGCACCAGCACCGCGATCCGCAGTCCGGTCGGTACGTCGAGCGCGGACAGCAGTACGTCCAGCGCGACCGTCTCGATGACCAGCGCGAACAGCATGATCAGCGTCATCGTGGCCTGCTCCCGGGAGTACGACACGGCGACGCCGCCCGGGGGCACGCCGTGCCGGCGGCGGGCGAGCCAGATGCCCAGGCCGGCCATGCCACGCAGTTCGATCATCAGCAGCCGGCGGACCTGCACGGGCACCAGCGTGGCGAAGGTCTCGGCGAGCGCGGCCCGACGTACCGTGCCACGCCGCCGTTCGGCCCGGTAGAGGCGGACGACGGTCGTGACCTCCAGGAGCAGCGCCAGTACGACGGCCACCTCGGCCGCCACCAGCACCGGCACCGGCAGGCGCACCCCGGCGACGAGCAGGATGAACAGCAGCAGTTCCCCCGGAATCACCAGGAACATCACGGCACGCGCGGCTTTGATCATCAGACCCTCTCCTGCTCCTGCTCCTGCGACTCGCCTGACCTCGTGTCGATGCTCATTAGAGACGTTGACGTCGCGTAAAGGTCAAGCCGCGCCCCGTGCCGGTGTCCTGGTCTTATCGGGTGAGGTGCCGGCCGCCCGCCACGGCGATGATCTCCCCGTTGACGTGACCGTTCGCGTCGGAGCCCAGGTAGGCGGTGAGGTCGGCGACGTCCTGCGGGGTGCAGATGCGGCCGGTGGGGGTCTTCTCGGACTCGGCGTCCACCAACTTCTGGCCGAAGCCGGGGTGGGTCAGCGCGCGTTCGGTGAGCGTGAATCCGGGGCGTACGACGTTGGTCAAAATACCGTACCGAGCCTCGCGCAGCGCGAACACCCGGGCGGCGGCCTCGATCGCGGACTTGCCCGCCGGATAACCGGCGAACGCCGGTACCGGCTGGTCCACCACGTCCGACGAGATCAGTACGACGCGCCCCCAGCCCCGGGAGCGCATCCCCGGGAACACCGCCTCGGCCAGCCGTACCGTGCCCGCGACGTTCACGGTGAGCGCACGGACCAGCGAGTCCCAGGTCTCCTGCCGATCCGGCCAGGCCACCGCGTTGCCGACCAGGACGTCGATGCCGCCGAGCCCGGCCTCGACGGTGGCCACGGCCTCGGCCATCGAGCCGGGGTCGCCCTGGTCGACGCGTACGCCGAGCGCGGTGCCGCCCGCCTCGCCGATGGCGCCGACGACCTGGTCGGCCCGGTCCGGCCGGGAGAGCCAGCCGACGGCGACCTTGGCCCCCTCGGCGGCGAAGGCGGTCGCGACGGCCGCGCCGATGTCACCGGAACCGCCGGTGACCAGTACCACACGATCCCGCAGACGAAGATCCATGAATCCCTTCCCAGAGATAGATAGCCGACTAACTAATAGCCGACTATACATCGATAGGGTGGGCGGCATGGAGTTCGCCGAGGCCGCCAGGATCAACCGCGCACTGAACAAGGCGGCCAAGCTCTACCGGGCCGCCAAGGCGCGCAAACTGGCCGCCCTCGGCCTGCACCCCGGCCAGGACGTGCTGCTGTGGGTGCTCGCCGAGGCCGGCGACGGGATGACGGTCTCCGAACTGGCCGCCCGCCTGGGCATCGAGCCGCCCACCGCCACCCGCAGCCTGGCCCGCATGGACAAATCCGAACTGTTCCGCCGCGTCCCGGTCCCCACCGACCGGCGGCAGGTCCGCGTGGTGATGACCGAACACGGCCGGGATCTGATCCCCGCCATCGAACGCGCCTGGGCCGAGCTCGCCGAAGAAACCCTCGGCCACCTGCCCAAGGAGACCCGGACGCTGGTGATCGCGGCCCTGGAGGAGGCCAACGACCACCTCCGCCACATCGTCGGCGACGCGGCCGAGGCCATCCTCGCCGACGGCTGAGCCGTCGGCGTCCGGACGGGCCGTTGTTCTGTTATGGATATTTCGTCTTATGGTGGCCCGACGGCCGGCAGACCCTCCAGATCACGCCGGTCGATCGCTTAGGAAAACGCCGGATGCGCGGCCATCGGCGCGGCCATCGGTCACCACTCCATCAAATGGCGTACTGCCCTTGTCAGCCGCCCATGACCTCAGATTCTTGGTGCCGATGGCCGGCCATTGGACGGCCGCACATCGTACTCACCCGCCTTGACATGCGCGACGAACGACTCCCAATCGGCCACACCGAACACCAGCGCCCCACCGGCGCGGTTCTTGGAGTCACGCACGGCGAACGCCCGCCGCGCGCCCGCCGCCGCCACCGCATCCCCGCTCGGCAGAGCGGCGACTTCAACGCAGTTGGTGTGTCCGTTACTACGACTGCTCTTGCGCCAGACGGCGTTCGAGAGATCGGCATTGTGCATGGTCGTCTGCTACCTCACTGTTCGCATTTCCCCGGAAAGTGGTCGGTTGAGTGCCGTGCCCGATTCTTACGGAACCCCATCTGGTGGCGCTGGATTTCACCTGATTTGTCCAGATGTGGCAGTCTCCCGAAAAACTCTGGACACGCCCTCATGCCGTCTTTCCCGTGCAGTGCGAACTCCCGGCAAACCCCTGGCCCAGCGTGAACACGGACCAGGGATCGCGGGCGGTCGAAGACAGACCGAAACTCGGCCCGCGGCTCAGTCCGCGCGGTGGAACTCCGCCAGCCTGGCGGCCTCCGGCGAACCACTGGTCGCCTCGTACCAGTGCGGATAGGTGACGTAGACCAGCTCGGTCGGCTCCTCGGTCCGGTAGACCACCTTCGCCCCGGCACGCAGGTAGATGACCTCCCCCGGCCCGGCGCTGACCGGCCCGTTCTCACCGTCCACGATGAACCGGCCCTTGGTCACGATCAGGGCCTCGTCGTAGGTGACGGTCCAGGGGTTGCTCTCGGCCCCGTCGTAGCGCGCGTAGCCGACCGACATCTTCACATCGTTGGAGCCGTCGAGCACGTCCCCAAGAAAGATCTTCTGTTCGCCCCGCTGCCACCAGACATCAGGCGAGCCGACCGTGAACTTCTCGACCGCGTCGTTCTTCGCTGCCATGACTGCTTCCCCTCGAATCGGAATGCGTTCCGCTTGGTGTAAGCGGAACCCGTTCCGGATGTATTCCCCCTCTATGGGGGGAATCCCGTAGGGTCCGGGTCTGAAGGTGCTGATCTCTGTCGACATGGAGGGCACCTCGGGGATCGCGTATCCCACCGAGACCAATCCAGGGGATACGACTACGAGCGCGGCCGGGCCTTGACGACGGCCGAGGCGAACAGCGTGATCGCCGGGGTACTGGACGCCGAACCCACCGCCGACGCCCTGGTCGCCGACGCGCACGGACCGTTCCGCAACATCCTTCCGGAGCAGCTCGACCGGCGGGCACACCTGATCCGTGGCAAGCCGCGCCCACTGGGCATGCTGGCCGGGCTCGACGAGCACACCGACGCCGTCATGCTCGTCGGTTACCACACACGCCCGAGCCGGTGGCGGACCGGGGCTGCTGGCGCACACGATGAACTGCGGCTGCGCCAGGCCACCGCCGACGCCATCGGGCGGCGAGCGCAGATTCCACCGCTGACCATTTCAGGACCGTTCGACGTCGAGGTCGATCTGCACAACCCGCTCACGGCCGATCTGGCAACGCTGGTGCCAGGCATCTCACGAGCCGCCGGCGGCCGTACGGTCGCCTTCACCACCGCGGACTTCGCCGACGCCTACCGGCTGCTTTTGCTGCTCGGACAGCTCGTCACGATCAAACCCGGCTGATCAATACCCTCAGGCCCCTCAGGTCAGCGTCAGCCCGTGGTCTCGTCGCCGGTCAGCCCGACCTGACCGAAAGCGAGGCCCTGGCCGCGCAGCCGGACCACCCGAGGCGACCATCCAACAGATCAAGCAGGACGAGGCCGCCCGCATCCCCCTCGGCCGCCCGCGGCGAACACGACGAGGCGGCCACCTGGATCCTCCACCTGGCCGCCCCGGCCAGGTCCTTACCATCGACGACGGCCTTGTACTCGCCTGACCTGACGGCGGTCACTGGTCCCGGTGGCGGATGAGGACGTCGAACAAGGGTGCGTGCGGCATGCCGGGGCGTAGCTCGGCGGCCTTGGCCCAGCCCCACTTCAGATAGGCGCGGTACGCCCTTTCGTTCACCGGCCTGACAAGGAGTGTGGCGCGCGGCTCAGGACGCGGGGAGAGTAGTTCGTCGTGGAGGGCGCGGGCAAAACCACGGCCCATCCATTGCTGGCGGACCATGATTTCGGACAGGGCGAATGTTCTGCGCCCGTCTTCATAGGTGAAGCCGGGTTCCGGCTCATACTCCAACCCACGCCACCATGCGGCTCCTGAGCGTTCGTCCAGCGACCATCCCCACGCCTGCCCCACCGGTTCGCCGTCGATATGGGCCACGACAAGGTCGAACCCGGATTTGACGGCGTAGAGGTCGAAGCGCCGCATGGCCTCGTCCTCTGCGGTGAAAGGGTCTCCCTGGGCGATCCGGTCCGCATAGGCGTCACGGTGGATCAAGGCCACCTGGTCGCGTATACGTCTGGCGGCGGCGGCGTCATAACGGCGAAAGGTCGGCTCGGTCATATCCGGTTCCCAGGGTCAGGTGCCGAGAAGGAACGGGCCGCCTGGTCGAAGCGCACGCAGAACTCCTCGGCGGCGAGCTGTTCGGCGGCTGCCCGTACCGGTTGCAACTCGTTCGGCGTGCGCCGGGAGATCAGGCGTTCGCCCAGGTCGGGCAGGATGGACAGGCCCTCATTGATCGCCTGCGCCCGATCTCCACATTGCAACAGCGCGCTGGAAAGACGAGCCCGGTAATAGGCGCGGTTACGAGGTGAGCACCGCACATCACTCACGACCGCCGAGTAGAGATCGACCGACCGCGCCGGGGAGCCCAGATCCATGTATCCCATCGCCTCATACCCGTTGATCTCCGATTCGGTCACGAACCGGGTCCACAATGCGTCATCAGGATGGCCGCCCCGCTGGAGTTCGTCCCTCGCCTGCGCTGCGTTATCAAACCATTACTCTCGCGATAGTGCCTCGCCACTCGCCTCTCGCAACGTCTCATCGCGGGCCGCTCCACACCCGAGCACGCCATCGCTACGCATCCGACACGGACGATCACCGCTAGTGAGCCGGAAGGTGCAAGCCTCATGCAAAGCAGCCATTATGACCTCTCGGCGGGTGGCCGATGAGCGCGTTCATGCTCGGTACCCACCTGATCCGCCCGACGTCTCCCGCCGAGAAGACCGCGCACCGGCTGAAAGCCGTGCTTGCCGCCTTACATGCGATCCACGCGGACCTGGTCAATGATCAAGGACGAGTGCGGCTGTCGCTGTGCCCCGGCCTGGTCGCGTTCGTGCAGGACGACGGGATCTGGTGGCACAGCCGCCGCATGCTGCACCCCGGCATCCCGCTGTACGTCCACCGCTGCACCGTGGACGGCGCGGCCGAGGCCCTTGCCTGCGACTACGCCCTGTTGAACCCGCCCGGCGAGGAGCCGCCCAATGCGGTTGCCAACTGACGGGTTCCTGCTCGGCTGCACCGCACGCCCCCTGCTGATGGTCTGGGAGGTCCAGGCGGGGGAGCGTACCGCAGGCGGGGTCACCGACGACCAGGCCGCTGCCGAGACCGCCATGTTCGACGCCCTGCGCACCCACCCCACCGGCCGGGGCCGGATCCGGTACGCCCGCCTGTCGTTCATCGGCATCGGCTACGTCTACGGCCCGACCCTGTCACCGCGCACGGATGAACGGCGTCACGATGATCGTCGCCGGAAGCGCCGGAGATGCCGGAGACGCCTGGGGCGGCATCCCATGAGCGGGCACGGCGGCGTGGCGCGGGCTTGGGGCGCCGCCGTGCCGGACGGCGGGCCGCCGGGGGCCCGCCCGGCGCGGGGTTGTTCGCAGGGGTTGTTCGCATTTGCGTAGCCCTTCTCCGCTGGTCAAAAGTGGAATCCATGAGAATTCTGATGACCGGGGCGACCGGAAACGTGGGCCGGCTCGTGGTCGACCGCCTCGTCCGCGCGGGGGTCACCGTACGTGCCCTGAGCAGAGACCCCGCCCGCGCCCGCGTTCGCTTCGCCGAGGACGTCGAAGTGGTCGAAGGTGACCTCGCCCGGCCGCAGAGCATGGCCCCGGCGCTGAAGGGGGTGGACGGCATGTACCTTTTCCCGCATGCCGCGACCGCGCCCCAGGTGGTGGCGCTGGCCGGGGAAGCCGGGGTGCGCCGCATCGTCGTACTGTCCTCCGGCGCGGTCACCACCGGCTACGACACCGATTTCCACCTGCCGGTCGAGCACGCGGTGGAGTCCTCCGGGCTGGAATGGACGCATGTGCGGCCGGGCGAGTTCATGCTGAACAAACTGTGGCTGTGGGGACCGTCCATCCGCGCCGAGCGCATCATACGCGAGCCGCTGCCAGACGCGGCCTGGTACCCCGTGCATGAGCAGGACATCGCCGACGTGGCCACGGCCGCGCTGATCGAGGACGGGCACCAGGGCGCGGCCTACACCCTCAACGGACCCGAGCTGATCACCAGGCGCGCCCAGGTGGCGGCCATCGCCGCCGCGATCGGAGCCGAGATCCGCCTGGAGGTGGTCACCCCGGCACAGGCCCGGGAACTGTACCTGGCCCAGGGCGGTTTCGCGGCGGACAACGCCGACTTCCTGACCGGCTTCAAGGACTACTCGGGCGCGGAGGCCGACCCCTCGGCGAAGCAGGAATTCGATCTCGCCATGCTGGGGCCGATGTCCACGGCCGAGGAGGTCACGGGCAGGCCGACGCGTACGTTCGCCGAATGGGCACACGACCACGCGCGCGACTTCCTGGCCGGGGTTCCGTCGGCAGGCTTCTAGGATCTGACGATGCGACTCGACCTGATCACGATCGTCGTGGACGACTATGACTCGGCCATTGAGTTCTTCACCGCCGTCCTGGGGTTCGACCTGGTCGAGGACTCTCCGGCGATGACCAACGACGGCCGCCCGAAGCGCTGGGTCGTCGTACGGCCCCCGGGCGCTCAGACCGGCATCCTCCTCGCCCGCGCGGACGGCCCACACCAATCCGCCGTCGTCGGAAACCAGGTCGCGGGCCGTGTGGGGTTCTTTCTGCGGGTCGAGGACTTCGATACCGCTTACGAACGTATGACCGCTGCGGGCGTGGAGTTCGTCAGGCCGCCTCGCGTGGAGCCTTATGGGCGCGTCGTAGTGTTCGTCGACATCGCAGGCAACCGCTGGGACCTGCTCGGTCCTGCTTGACCGCTATGTGGGGCCGGCGGCTTCTCACGCAGCCCCTCGGCCAGGGCCTGCGCATCGCCCATGCCGCGCTTGGCGGCGTACACCCGTACATCCCGCGTGATCTCCATGGAGCAGAAATGCGATCTCAACCCGGTTCACCGGGCTCCGGGATCTGTCGTGCCCACCCTTAAGCCGGCCAGTCCCCTTGCCACCGACCTGATGCGAACCGCCCCTGGGCTCGGTGGAGGGTTGACTTCTTGAGAGGTTTGGCTCCATATCCTGCGGAACAGTTCTGGGCCGAGGGTCGGGGCCGGGGGCCACATCAAACGTATCGAGATGATCAAGCGGCAGACGTACGGCCGCGCCGACCCTGATCTCCTGCGCGAACGTGTCCCGCCGACCGATCGAAGCCCACTCGACGCGCCCTCACGATCATGATGGGAACCCGTCATGGACCCCAACACGTTCGATGCACGCCATGATTGCGGCGTCCAGTACCAGCCTTTCGATCGTCCTGCAGTGGGTTAGGCGATATGCAAGGGTTTGAGGGCGATCGACGGGCCAGGGTTTGCCTCTCAGTTCGCCTCCACCGGGTGATGGGGTCGGGCGCCGTCGCGAGATGTGTGTGGGATGACGCCGACGGCAGGTCGGCTGCGAGAAGGGTTCCTATTCATGTCGGGAGGCGATGGACGGCTTGGCCGATGTGCTTCTCCAATCCGATGTGCTTCGCCCTCCTCGCTGCCCCGAGTGTCCCGGGCATGCCCGCCGAGTCTGCGACGTCTTAGGTGCCGCTTCGCTGACCGTTGGCACGGCGGTCCCGTCCTGCGGATCAGCGGCTACGAAGAAGCCGAGGGCAGACCAAGAGACGGGGGCGCCAACACCGGTTCAGCGGGGTCCAAGGGTGTGATCGCCGGGCTATTAGGGCGGTCAACAAGGGTTCTCACGGCCACTCACGGATCGTCCTCCGTGCAGGCCGAGGCCCTTGCGCTTGGAGGTCATGCCCTTCTGCAAGTACCACCCCCGCGCGTGCGGGGAGCACATTTCGGCTTGTTGAGCCTCAAGAAGCCGTTCCGGGCCACCCCCGCGCGTGCGGGGAGCACACTTGCTGACCTGCGGGTTTTCCTGGCACTGACGGCGATTTCCTTTAGTTCGAAAACGGTCACTCACCGGCCAGTTCAGGGCATCGTATTCGGCGAGGACGATTTTCTCTACGACTGTGAGGATGCGGCTGGAAGCACGGGAACGATATCTCGCGAGCATGTACGGGCCGAGCGGCTTGTCTGAAGTTGGTGAAAGTTCACGGTCATCGGGGCCGCGTGGGTTGGGTGCCTGGAGGTCTCGGTCGTGGTTGGTGGCTGTGGCGGGTATCGGTGTGCTGGTGGCGGTAGCGCCGGGCAGAGCCCGGCTTTAGGAAGACGGGCCGAGCGTCAGCGAGGTCCAATGCGCGCGAAGCGCGACCCCCGGGCGACACCGCACGCGCGAAGCGCGACCCCCGGGCGACACCGCACGCGCGAAGCGCGACCCCCGGGCGACACCGCACGCGCGAAGCGCGACCCCCGGGCGACACCGCACGCGCGAAGCGCGACCCCCGGGCGACACCGCACGCGCGAAGCGCGACCCCCGGGCGACACCGCACGCGCGAAGCGCGACCCCCGGGCGACACCGCACGCGCGAAGCGCGACCCCCGGGCGACACCGCACGCGCGAAGCGCGACCCCCGGGCGCGAAGCGCGGGCTCTTGGGCGAAGCCCCGCCCAACACGCGGAGCGTGACCCCCGCGCGGAGCGCGGCTTCCGGGCGGAGCCCGACCCCCTGCGCGCGAAGCGCGGCCCCTGGGCGGAGCCCGGTCCTGAAGAGCAGGCCGAGCGTCAGGAGGTCCGTTGGAGGCGCGGCGGTCGTCGCCTCGGTGTGAAGAATCGCTGGTCAGATGATCAGAGCTGCATGTCAACGCGCCCTGCCGACTACGGCGACTTCCTTCACTTTGGTGGCATTCCGCGCGTTAAGGCGGCGGCTTGGAACGACGTATGCCGCATATCCCAGCAGAACGGTGCGGCTCGACGAAGAGATCGGGCGATGGGGACGACAGAGCGGCGGCGGCATGGCATGATTCGTTCAGCCAGTCATAGGAATGGTTTTCATAACCGTATCGGAATCGGGGTGTGAGCAGGCGTGCGTGTTGCATTCGTCGGCAAGGGCGGTAGCGGCAAGACGACCATGTCAGCGCTGTTCACGAGGTACATCGCGGCTCGTGGCGCGCCCGTGGTCGCGATCGACGCGGACATCAACCAGCACCTCGGCATGGTGCTCGGCGTGGAGCAGACCCCCACGCCCATGGGCGCCCACCTCGCGGAGATCAAGGAGTACCTGCGGGGCGACAACCCGCGCATCAGCTCCACCGAGGCGATGGTGAAGACGACGCCGCCCGGCCGGGGCTCCCGGTTGCTCAAGATCTCCGAGGCGACCGACCCGATCCACCAGCGCTTCTCGGTCACCACCCCCGAAGGGCCCGGCCTGATGGTCACCGGCCCCTTCGACGAGGACGACCTCGGCGTGGCCTGCTACCACTCCAAGACCGGGGCCGTCGAGCTCTACCTCAACCACCTCGTGGACGGCCCCGGCGAATACGTCGTCGTGGACATGACCGCCGGAGCCGAGTCCTTCGCGTCGGGGATGTTCACCCGGTTCGACATGACGTTCCTGGTGGCCGAGCCGACCCGCCAGGGGGTCGGCGTCTACCGGCAGTACCGTGACTACTCGGCCGAGTTCGACGTGCCGATCGCGGTCGTGGGCAACAAGGTCCAGGGCCCGGAGGACGTCGAGTTCCTCAAGGGGCACGTCGGCGATGACCTGCTGGTGTGGTTCGAGCACAGCAGGGCCGTGCGGGCGCTGGAGCAGGGCCGGCCGTTCGGGCTCGACGACCTGGAGCCGGCCAACACCGCCGCGCTCGCCGTACTACTGAGCCACCTCGACGCCCAGCAGAAGGACTGGGAGAAGTTCGGCAGGCAGGCCGTGGAGTTCCACCTGCGCAACGCGGCGGCCTGGGCCAGCCGGGCCGCGGGCGAGGACCTTGCGGGGCAGGTCGATCCGGCGTTCGTGTTCGGGCCGCCGAAGCCGCAGGCCCAGCCGGTACCGGCGCCGTCCGCGAGCACGGACGCCAAGCCGGTACACGCGAGTGTCGCCCCATAGCCACCTAGAGCAGATAAATCCCCCCATCTAGCGTCGAAATCAGTCCCTTCCGGAAGGAGACCCAGCATGTCGCTGACCGTTCCCAACGATCTTCTCGACCAGGCGGTGGCAGGAGAGATCGACGACGCGGCGTTCGTCGGCTGCGTCCGCGACTCGCTCCCCTACGCATGGTCCCTGATCAGCGGGCTGGTCGAAGAGCGCGACCGCTCCGGCGCCGCGTTCGCCGACAACCAGACGCCCCCGCCCGACGAGGCGGCCCGTGGCCAGTTGCTGCGCTGCCTGGCCAGCGACGCCATGCGCGGGGCACTGGAGCGCCACTTCGGGGTACGGCTGGCCTTCCAGAACTGCCACCGTGTCGCCGTGTTCGACCCGACCGCCACCGAGGCCCTGCGCGACTTCGTCACCCCAAGGGCCCAGATCCTCAACCAGAAGCCCGAGCTGGTGGACTGCTAGCGGCCCGCGCGTACCCGAGGTAGCACCTCGGCTCCGAGGCGGGTGATGTTCTGGAGGGTGCGGGCGGGTCCGCCCGCACCCTCCACCATGTAGATCAGGTGCCGCAGGCCGGTACGGCGGAGCGTGGCGAGCGTGGTCTCGACGCAGTGGTCCGGCGAGCCGACAGGGTGGATGCGACACAACCTGTCGACATAACCCGAAATATCCTGCTCCCGCTTCGGCCGTCCGTCCACCGTCACATAACCCGCCAGCCCGGGCCCCAGCCACGACGGCATCATGGCGGCCAGCTCCCGCCGGGCCTCCTCCGTCGTGTCGGCCACATGCCCGACCACCGCCGCCACATGATCAACGCGATCCGACACGCTGGCGTACTCCGCGAGCATCGCGGCCTTCTCCTCGTCGTCCATGTGCATCCCGAGCAGCATCGGCAGCCCGCGCCCGGCCGCGAGCGCCAGGGTCCCGCTCGACGTACACGCCACCACCGGACGCAGCTCCGCGCACCCCGGCGGCATCATCGGCACCTCACGAAACCGGAAGAACTCCCCGTCGGCCGCCACCTTCGCAGACCCCAGGGCCGCGCACAGCAGGTCCAGCGACTCGGGGAACCCCCGCTCGAAGCGTTCGATCCCGGTACCGAACACCTCCAGATCCATCCACGGCCCGCCGCGCCCCACTCCCAGCACGAACCGCCCGCCCGACGCGTGGTGCAGCACCGCCGCCTGCTCGGCCAGCGCCACCGGGTGCTGGGTGGACAGCACGCTCACCGCCGTGCCCACCCGGATGCGGGACGTACGGCCGAGCGCCACCCCCGCCAGCGTGGCCGCCGACGGGCACACCCCGTACGACATGAAATGGTGCTCGGCGATCCACGCGTCATCGAACCCGGCCGCCTCGGCGGCGACGATCGCCTCGACGGTGTCGGCCAGCACGTCACCCGCCGCCGCGCCCGGGAACTGGGCGGCCGCCAGAAAAACCCCGGCACGGAAGTCGTTCATCGGCGATCACATGGCGAACAGGTCGAGTTGGCCTTCGGACACGGCAGGGTCGCGGTGCTTCTTCAGGTGCCGCCAGCGCGGCAGGTCGTCGAGGTAGGACCAGGAGAGCCGGTGGTGCGGAGTGGGCCCCAGTTCGGCCAGGGCCGCCTGGTGCGCCGGTGACGGATAACCCGCGTTGTCGGCGAAACCGTACTCCGGAAATCCCAGCTCCGCCATATACCCGTCCCGGCGAACCTTGGCCAGCACCGAGGCCGCCGCCACGGAGATCGACGCCTGATCCCCCTTGACCTCGCACCGGACCGGCCACGGGCAGCCGATGTAGTCGTGCTTGCCGTCCAGGATCACCACGTCGGGACGGTACGGCAGCGCGTCGAGCGCCCGCCTGGCCGCCCGCCGCAGCGCCTCGGTCATGCCCAGTTCGTCGATTTCGGCGGCGCTCGCCTCACCGTGGCCGATGCCCGCCGCCCACTCCTGGACCTCGGCCGCGACGGCCGTACGACGGGCGGCGGTGAGCAGCTTGGAGTCGGTGAGGCCGCTCGGCGGGTCGGACAGATCGGTCACCACCGCGCACACCGACACCGGACCGGCCCACGCTCCCCTGCCGACCTCGTCGATCCCGGCGACCAGCCGGGTCCGCCCGCCCAGCAGTGTCCGCTCGATGGCATAGGAAGGGTTCACGCCGCGAAACGCTACCGCGCCGACAACGCCAGGACACCGTCAACGAGCGGCCAGCCGCAGCGGTTCGAGGTCGGCCGCGAGCACGCGGGCCGCCACGTGCATCGCCCGCAACGTCACCGACACCGAAGGCCGGTTGACGCTGGAGGCGCGCGCGATGGCCAGCACCTCCCGCCCCGGCGGGTCGCCGGGGAACTCCCGCACCACGATGCCGCGCACGCCCGAGGCCAGCGCCAGCGCGGGCACGGCCGCGATCCCGATGCCCTTGGCGACCAGCCCGAGTATCGTCCCCAGCCCCTCGAACTCCCACGGCACCGGCAGCGCGCCTCCCACGTCGGCCAGCAGCCGATCGACCGCCAGCCGGGACGGTTCGCCGTCGGGGGTGGCCATCCACGGTTCGTCGCGCAGTTCGGCGAGCACGACCGGCCGGTCCGGGTCGGCCATCGGGTGCTTGCGCGGCACCACCAGCACCAGCGGGTCGCGCAGCAGCGGGAACGCCCGGAGCTGGTCGGCCGAGCGCTCCCGGGCCCGGCCGTACCAGTCGTCCACCAGGGCGATGTCCACCTCGCCGGACTCGACCTCGCGCATGCCCCGCCCGGAGCGGGCCTGCCGCATCCGCAGCGTCAGGGCGGCGTGCCTGCGCAGCGAGCGGGCGAGCGCGGGGGCGAAGGCGACGGCGGCGGTGGGGAACGCCGTGATCAGTACGCGCCCGGAGGGCGTGGCCGCGTGCGCGGACAGGTCGGATTCGGCGGCCTCGACCATGGACAGGATGCGCTCGGCGTGCTCGACCAGTCGCCGCCCGGCGTCGGTCAGCTCGGCGCTGCGCGCGGTGCGGTCGATCAGTGCGGTGCCGGCCTCGCGTTCCAGCGCCGCGAGCTGCTGGGAAACCGCTGACGGGCTGTAGCCGAGCGAGGCCGCCGTGGCCGCGATGCTGCCCCGCCGGGCGAATTCGCAGATCAGCACTAACCTTCGGAAATCAAGCATCAGCCTTCCTTACGCCTACCCTCCGAAAGCCTCGCTTGTTCTTACGCCTATGTCCAGCCACGCTGGAAAGGTGTCGGTTAACGACCTTGGAGGCACCCCTTGAACGTCACGTTGTCCGCGACCTTGGCGGCGAACGAAGACATCGACCGAAGACGGCGTGCCGGGGAGCGGGTCATCAACCTCGCCTTCGGCGAGGCCGGTCTGCCCGTTCACCCGGCCCTCCAGCGGCGGCTGATCGCGGCGTCGGAGCGCAACGGCTACGGCCCCGTGGCCGGCGCGCCCGATTTGCGCGTGGCGGCGGCCGGATATTGGGAGCGCCGCGGCCTGGCCACCGACCCCGACCTGGTGGTCTGCGGCCCCGGGAGCAAGCCTCTGCTGTACGGCCTGCAACTGGCGATCGGCGGTGACATCGTCCTGCCGATGCCGAGCTGGGTCAGCTACGCCGCCCAGGCCGACCTCGCCGGGGCCCGGTCGCTGCTGGTGCCCACGCCTCCCGGCGAGGGCGGCGCGCCCGACCCGGACCTGGCCCGCTCCGCCGTACTCCACGCGCGGGGGCAGGGCCGCGAGGTGAGTTCGCTGCTGGTGACCCTGCCGGACAACCCGACCGGCACGCTCGCCCGCCCGCAGACCATCCGCCGGCTGGTGGAGCTGGCCCGCGAACTCGACCTCGTCATCATCTCCGACGAGATCTACCGCGACCTCGTCCACGACCCGGCCGCCGACTACCTGAGCCCGGCCGACATCGCCCCGGAGCGCACCGTGATCACCACCGGGCTGAGCAAGAGCCTGGCGCTCGGCGGCTGGCGGATCGGCGTGGCCAGGCTCCCCGACGCGGGCTACGCGCTGCGCGAGCGGATGCTCGCGGTGGCCAGCGAGATATGGTCCAGCCCGGCGGCGCCGGTCCAGCAGGCCGCGGCGTACGCGTTCACCGAGCCCGACGAGCTGGTCGAGCGGGTGGCCGACAGCCGGCGGCTGCACGGCGCGGTGCTGGGCGCGGTGTGGTCGCGCTTCGCCGAGGCGGGCGCGAAGGTCGCCGAGCCGCAGGGCGGCTTCTACTGCTACCCCGACCTGACCCACCTGCGCGACCGGCTGGGCGTGTCGACGGTGCAGGAGTTCTGTGCGCTGCTGCTCGACCGGCACGGCCTCGGCGTGCTGCCCGGCCACGCCTTCGGCGACGACCCGGGCGCGCTGCGGGTCCGGGTGGCCACCAGCCTCCTGTACGGCGAGACCACCGAGCAACGGCTGGCCGCGCTGCGCTCCTCCGACCCGGTGGCCCTGCCGTGGATCGCCGCCGCGCTCGACCACCTGAGCGAGGGCCTGCGCGCGCTGCCCGCCGGGCCGCAGCAGCAGGTGTCCCGCACCCGGATCGGCCCCTCCCTCGTACCGGCCGCCGCGAACTGACCGAACGCGCGAAAGGCCCCGCCCAGATGGTCCGGGCGGGGCTCCTCGATGGTCGGGTTACAGGTCTTCGTCGGCCTCGAAGATGTAGTCCCAGCGGCCGCAGTACTTCTTCTTCTCCTGCTCGGAGTGCCAGTAGCAGACGCGCACCTGCACGGTGTCCACTTCGTGGCCGGAGTAGTGGAAGCTCCGGTAACCGGACGAGCCGCACTTCTTGACCGAGCGGGTCCACTCGTCGCCGTCCTCGTTCTCGAACTTGACCTGCGCGTACCCGCAGAGGTACCAGGGCGAGTTCTTGTCGTAGAGCCGGCCGGACACGCGGACCCTGCCGTCCTCGTCGGCCCAGACGTCGCCGCGGGCCTTGGCTCGCGAGCCGTCGTACCACTTGGAGTAGTCGTAGCCCCAGGAATCCTCGAAGTCGGCTGCGATCGTGGCCGCCGCGGGCGCGGTGGCGGAGGCCGAGGCGGCGGAGGCCGGCAGTGCGATCGCCAGCGCGGTGGCGGTGACGGCGGCCAGGCCGAGCAGGTTGCGGGTCGTGCGACGCATGGTTGTGCTCCTGTACTGAGGACGAGTACCTTGCCCCGTTTCCGGGGCGATGGGTCATTGGTAACCCCGCCCGCCTGCACCGCGCTTACACGCCGTTGATACCTGCCTGCAAAGCGCTATCGCCGGGTTGACGGCGGCTTGCAAGCCCGACCGCTAAGGTGAGCGGGCGAGAACATGAGCGGGCGACACCAGGGCGAGACCAGGGCGACGCAGAAAACAGGGCGACACGGAAAAGGGGCCCGCACCACCATGCGGGCCCCGCCGAATATGTCGGGCACGCACGAGGTCATGGCCGCCCCCGTGATAGGGGCCATGGCCTCTGCGCGTGAACACAGCGTCACCCACCCCGCTCAACAGCAGATCAACAGCGGATCAACGGCGAGTGACAGCCGTGCCATGGCGCACGAGCGCCTTTGGCGCGGCGACGCAAGGTTCTATCATTTGGGCCGTAAAACTTCCCATTAGCGGCGGGGACGTGCGAAATGGCTGTTCAAGGCACAGAAGCCGGGCTGCGCTTCGCCGTACTGGGTCCGGTGCGGGCATGGCGGGACGATGACGAGCTGGATCTGGGCACTCCGCTCCAGCGGTCCATCCTGGCGATGCTCCTGCTCAGAGAGGGTCGTGCGGTCACCCCCACGGAGATGATCGACGCGGTCTGGGGCCAGGACGCACCGCCCCGGGCGCTGGGCGCGCTGCGGACGTACGTGTCGCGGCTGCGTGCCGTACTGGAGCCGGACCGCTCGCCGCGCAGCCGCCCCGAACTGCTCACCTCGGTCGGCAAGGGCTACGCGCTGCGGCTGCCCGAGGGCACGCTGGACCTCACCGTCTTCGAGCGGCACATCGCCCAGGCCGACACCGCGCGGCGGGCCGGGCGCGTCGAGGAGGCCGCCACGCTGCTGCGCGGGGCGCTCGCACTGTCCGGCGGGGAGGCGCTGGCCGGGGCCGTCGGCCCGTACGCCGAGCACCAGCGCGAACGACTGGCCGAGCGCCGGATGCTCGCCATCGAGGCGCTGATGGACCTGGACCTCCAGCTTGGCCGGCACGACCAGGTGGTCTCCGAGCTGATCGTGCTCACCGCCGACCACCCGCTGCGCGAACGGCTGCGCGCCCAGCTCATGCTGGCCTACTACCGCTGCGGGCGGCAGGCCGACGCGCTGGCGGTGTTCACCGAGACCCGTCATGCGCTGATCGAGGAGCTGGGCGTGGACCCCGGCCCCGAGCTGACCGCCCTGCACCAGCGCATCCTGGCCGCCGACCCGACGCTGGCCGTACCGGACGAGCCGCAGGCCGCCGTACGGCCCGCCGAACAGCACCCGGCCGGCGACGACCTGGGCCACCCGGAGGCCGATGAGGAGGAACTGCCCCGCCCAGCCCAGCTTCCCGCCGCGGTCAGCGACTTCACCGGCCGCCGCGAGGTGGTGGCCCGGCTGCGCGCCCTGCTCGCCGAGGCCGCGCGCGACGACCGGCAGGAGGGCGGGATGGCGGTCGCGGCGATCTGCGGCATCGGCGGCGTCGGCAAGACCGCGCTGGCCGTGCATGTGGCGCACGCCGCGGGCGATCTGTTCCCCGACGGGCAGCTTTATGTGGACATGCGCGGCCACGGTACCGAGCAGACCACGCCGCACTCGGCGCTGGCCGCGTTCCTGCGCGCGCTCGGCATGCCGCCGGACATCATCCCCGAGCGCACCGCCGAACGCTCCGCGCTGTACCGCT
Organism: Spongiactinospora gelatinilytica; assembly: GCF_003236385.1. Taxonomy (GTDB): domain Bacteria; phylum Actinomycetota; class Actinomycetes; order Streptosporangiales; family Streptosporangiaceae; genus Spongiactinospora; species Spongiactinospora gelatinilytica. The sequence continues at coordinate 7,759 of NZ_POUA01000061.1, read as the reverse complement.
CGCTGCTGGCCGAACGCCGGATGCTGGTGCTGCTGGACAACGCGCGCAGCACCGAGCAGGTCAGCCCGCTGCTGCCGGGCGCGCCCGGCTGCGCCGCGATCGTGACCAGCCGGACCAAGCTCGCCGACCTGCCCGCCGCCCGGCTCATCGACCTGGACGTACTGGAGCCGACCGAGGCGCTGTCGCTGTTCGGTGCGGTCGCCGGGACCGAACGGGTGGCCGCCGAGCGGGCCGCGGCGATGGACGTCGTGGCCGCCTGCGGGTTCCTGCCGCTGGCGGTGCGGATCGTGGCGGCCCGGCTGGCCGCCCGGCCGTCCTGGACGGTGGCCTCGCTGGTGCCCCGGCTGGCCGACGAACGCCGCCGCCTCGACGAGCTGAAGGTCGGCACGCTGGCGGTGGACGCGACCTTCGCGCTCGGCTACAACCAGCTCGATCCCGGCCAGGCCCGGGCCTTCCGGCTGTTGTCGCTGCCCACCGGCCCGGACATCTCCTCCTCGGCCGCCGCCGCGCTGCTGGACCGCGCCCCCGTCGAGGCCGAGGACCTGCTGGAGTCGCTGGTGGACGCCAGCCTGCTGGAGGCCCCCGCCCCCGGCCGCTACCGCTTCCACGACCTGCTGCGGCTGTTCGCCCGCCGGGAGGCGGAGAACTCCGAGCACCCCGAGGCGCGCGAGCAGGCCCTCGCGCGGCTGCTGGACTTCTACCTGGCCACCGCCAAGGAGGCGCACCGGCTGGGGTACGAGGGCAGCCGGGTGTCCGACGGGTTCGCGGTGTCCGGCAGCGGGCGGGCGTTCGGCAGCGCCGACGAGGCCGTGGCGTGGCTGACGGTGGAGGCCGACGCGCTGTTCGCGGTGATCGCGCAGGCCGCCGACACGCCGGGGCGGTCCATCCTGCCCGCCGCCGACCTGCTGCTGGCGATCGAGCCGCTGCTGGAGTCCGGTACGCACGGCCGGGAGCTGGAACGGCACGCCCGCCTGGTGATCGCCGCGGCCGGGCGGGACGGCGACCGCCACAGCGAGGTGCGCGCCCGGTACATCCTGGGGCGGGTGCTGTTCGGCATGGACCGGCTGCGCGACGCCGAGGAGCAGTTCGCCGCCGCGCTGGAGCTGGCGGAGGCGAGCGGTGAGCGGATCGTGCTCGGCGAGACGCTGAACGCGCTGGCCGTGGTGGCCGGCCGACAGCGCCGCCACCACGAGGCGCTGGCGCACTTCGACGCGGCCATGCGGGTCTACCGGGACATGGACGCCCCCGCGGGCGAGGCCCTGGTGCTCAGCTACTCGGTGCGCGACCACCTCGGGCTCGGCCGCGCCGACGACGCCATCGCCGCCGCCGAACGCGGGCTGGCGATCTTCACCGAGATGGGCAGCGGCGCGGGCACCGCGCGGGCCCGCTACCACCTGGGAATCGTGCTGTCCAAGGTCGGGCGGCTGAATGAGGCCGTGCACCATCACGCCGAGTGCCTCGCCTTCTTCCGGGCCAGCAACCAGCACGTGTGGGAGCAGCGGGTCTGTTGCCGGCTGGCGGAGACGTTCATCGCGGCCGGCCGGTTCACGGACGCGGTACGGCATGCCGAGCAGGCCCTGACGGTGAGCCGCCAGATCGGCCACCCGTACGGCGAGGCGCTGTCACTGGCCGTCCTCGGCCGGGCCCTCGCCGAACTCGGCGACGCGGGGCGCAGCCGGGAATGCCTGCGCCGGGCGTACGACATCTTCGCCCGGCTCGGCGCCCCCGAGGCCGGTGACCTGCGCATCCTGCTCGAACGCACCCAGGTCGACCAGGTCGGTACCTGACCCGCCCGGACCGGTGAGCGCGCAGTCCAGCCCGGCGAACAGGTCGTCGTCGAGACGTGTCATCCGCACATGGTTGATCACGTTGGCCGTCCTCGTCTGCCAGGCAAGGGAAGAAAGCGGCCCGACCGGCCACCTTGCCGCCGCACGGCGCTAGGGGGCCCGGATTACCGGATGCGCCGTGCGACGGTCAGCCGCCTCACTCTGGCGACCGGCCGGACCTGAGCACGTCCCTCGAACCCCCCAAGGTCCGTGCTCATGGCGAAAAGGCTCCCCGGTGGGAGTCAACATCCGATCAACGGTGGATGAAACGGCGGGTCAGAGCGTGAGGAAGCCCTCCGCGAGCAACGTCCGGACCGGCTCGGGGACACCGTTCGCGGGCTCGGTCCCGGTGAGTTCGGCGATCGCCACGAGCAGCGGCCCGAGCGGCAGGTCACCGTCGCACACCCCGGCCAGCGCCGCCTCGGCCGTGCCCACCTGGGCGGTACGGCGCAGCCCGCGCGTCTGCCTGAGCAGGATGCGCGCCGGGTCCTCGGCTCCCGGAGGGCCGATCCGCTCCTCCACGACGCCTTCGGCGAGCCGGAGCCGGGCGGCCAGCAGGTCGTCATCGCCCGCCCGGTGCGAGGCGGCGATCGAGGCGAGCACGTCGTCCACGTAGCCGCCGACCGGGAGTTCCACCCGCTGGGTCAGCTCTTCGACGCGCACCACCGGGTCGTCCGCGCCCGAGGCGTGCAGGGTGATCCAGCCGAACCCGACGCCCGTGGCGTTCAGCGCGGCCAGCCGGTCCAGCCAGGCGTCATAGCGCCGCCGGTAGCCCGCGCCGCCGTGCTCGGCGGAGTCGCGCAGCCACAGCTCGACGTACTCGGCCGCGTCCTGGACGTCGCGCTGGACGGCCCAGCCGTCGCAGCCGGTCTCGGCCAGCCAGCCGCCGACGCGGTCCCGCCAGTCCTCGCCCTTGACGTGGAGCCAGTTGGCCAGCAGGTGGCAGCGTCCGCCGGGGGCGAGGTGGCGCGGGGCCCGCCGTACCAGGTCGCGGCAGAAGGAGTCGGCCCCCTCGCCGTGCCGGTCGGATCGGTAGACCAGCCCGTCGTCCGGGGCGATCACGAACGGCGGGTTGGACACCACCAGGTCGAAGCGCTCGCCCGCGACCGGCTCGAACATCGGGCCCTGCCGGGCCTCGACGCCCTCGGTGATGCCGGACAGCCGCCAGCTCAGCCGGGCCAGCGCGAGCGCGCGCGGGTTGACGTCGGTCGCGACGATCTGCCCGGCCCGCCCGGCCAGGTGGAGCACCTGGACGCCGCAGCCGGTGCCGAGGTCCAGCGCACGCCCGGCGGGGCGGGTGGAGGCGAGCTGGGCGAGGTTCGCCGACGCGCCGCCCGCGCCGACGACGTGATCGGGCCGCAGCGGCGGGTCGCCCGGCCGTACCTTGCGGTCCGACACGACGTGGCCGCCGGTCTCCCACGGTTGCAGATGTACGGCGGCGCGGACGCCGTCCGGGGTCGCGGTCACCAGCCCGGCCGCGCCCAGGTCCGCCCACAGCCCACCGGCGGCGGGCAGCGCCGCCTCCGGGACCGGCACGCCGAGCCACCACAGCCGGATCAGCGCGGCCAGCGGATCTGTGTCGCGGGTGGCCCGCAGCGCCGGGACGACCTCCTCGCGGGCGAGCGCGGCGGCGGCCGTGTCGCCGAGCCGGGCGCGTACGCCGTCGAGGGTGTAGCCCGATTCGGTCAGCAGCTCATGCAACCTGACGATCTGGTCATCGGCTATATTCTCCGGCATTCACCCTCATTCCCTACCGGTACCGCACACCATCCCGCTACTGACATGCAAGTGGACGGCAAGGACGCCGAGGTACCTATGGTGCGGTAAATCCTGCTCATCCGTACGACCCCTGGAGGTGGATCCCCGATGTTGATCCCCTGCATGGCCTGCGACTCCCGGTTCCTTCCCGACGAGTACTTCCGCGCCTGCCACAACTACCAGCGCGGAACGGATTCCGTCGCATGGACCTGCCCGCACTGCGGGAACCAGGACGACCTTCGCATTCTGCCCGGTGAGCTGGGATTCGGCGCCACCGGCCGCGGCCGGTTCGACGTCCACGACCGCGTACGCGTGCCCGGCCTGCGGCGCCGCCGCCAGGACCTGCGGCTGGACATCTCTTTGGACCAGAAGGTCTGGCGGGTGCCGACCGCCACGCGGCGGCCCGGCGAGGCACGCTGCTTCTTCTGAATCTTGCGAGTGGGCGCTTCAGGGCGTCTGGCGCAGGCTGTGCCAGGCCGCCGCGCTCAGCGCGGCGATCTCCTCCGGCGTCGGCTGGTGGGCGCCGGCGAACCACAGGCGGCAGATCTCCTGGGCGGGCCCCAGCCACAGCACGTAGCACATCGTGGTCGGCACCGGCTGGAGCAGCCCCGCCCGCATGTGCGGACGCCACCACTCCGAGACCTTGCGGAAGAACGCGCGCCGGGCCTCGCCCACCTCCGCGCCCCCCGGCTCCTCGCGGCGCGGCGGACGCTCGCTGATCAGCACGCGGGCGCGCTCGGGGTACTCGCCGCACCAGGCCATGTGGAAGGCGACGATCGCCTCGATGCCGGCCCTGGCCTCCTCGTGGCGGGTCAGCTCGGCGAGGAACGCCTCCTGGTACATCGTCTGGATCTCGGCGTAGAGCACGCCGTAGACGTGTTCCTTGCTGGCGAAGTGGTGGTAGAAGCTGCCGACACTGACCCCGCTCTCCTCACGCAGGCTGGCCAGTGTGGTGGCCGACACGCCGTCCTGGCTGAACCGGCGCAACGCGCCGTCGATGATCCGGGTACGGCCGTCGCGTCCGCTCTTGACACTCTTCACGCGGTCAATGGTGGGGGAGCGGAACGTGCTCCGCAAACGCCGTCGCGTCCTGGCTGACCTGCGCGCGGAGCGGCCCGGCTCCGGGGAGCGCCCCTATGGACGGAGCAAGGGGTCCGGCGCCTACCCTGAAGTGGTGTACCGGTTCCTGCTGACCCCTCGATGGCTCGTGCTGCACGTGGTGGTGCTGCTGGTCATCCCGGCTTTCGTGTTCCTGGGGCGGTGGCAGTTCGGCCGGTACGAGGAGCGTTCCGGGGACAGCGAGCGGATCACCGCCAGCCTGCACGCGCCCGCCGTACCGCTCGCGCGGCTGGCCCCACCTGGCGGGCCTTCCGTACGACCGGCCGACGAATATCGCGCCGTCGAGGCGTCCGGCACCTACGACGCCGGGCACGGGCTGCTGGTCCGCCGCCGCCCGCAGAACGGCATGACCGGCTACTACGTACTCACGCCGCTGGTCACCGCGCCGGGACAGGCCGTGATCGTGAACCGGGGGTGGGTGCCCGCGGGCGCGACCGCCGACACCCCGCCGCAGGTGCCTCCGCCGCCCACCGGGCAGGTCACCGTGACCGGACGACTGCGGCTCGCCGAGAACGAGGAGAGCGCGGGCATCCGCGACCGGCGGGGACTGCCGCCCGGGCAGGTGCTGCTGATCGACACGGCGGCGATCGGCGCGGGCCTGCCGTACAAGATCGTCGATGGGTACGTCGAGCTGACCGCGCAGCGCCCGGCCCCGGCCAGGGCTCCCGAGCCCGTCCCCGCACCCGACGTCGCCAGCGGCGGAGGGCTCAACCTCGCGTACGGCGTGCAGTGGTGGCTGTTCATCGCCATCGCCGTGGGCGGCTGGATCTTCCTGATCCGCCGCGAGGCCGCCGACATCAGGGCCGGTACCACCGAGACGGACTCCGCGAACACGGACGAAGAGCGCCAAGAGGAGCCGCTGCCCGCCGCCGAGCGGCCGGGCTGACCCTCCGCGAAGAACGCGATACAGACAGCCGCGCGTGGCGCGGGCGCGAGCGCGGGCCCGGAGGATTCAGCGGAGCGTCCCGGCCGCGCCACGCCGGGTTATTCCGGCCGCCCGGAGGGGCGAATTCCCGCCCTCGCCGGCGAGTATCGGCAGCCCGCGGTGCAGGAACGGATACCAACCGGAGACCTCCCAGCTTGTTCTGTGTGATGCCCGCGTCATACGGTTTCCCATGTGACTTCGCCGCTGCTACCCGACCCCGAGCCCAGGCGGCGCGACTATGTGATCGTCTCGGCCGACGATCACCTCATCGAGCCGCCCGAGATGTTCGAGGACAGGCTGCCCGAGAAATACGCCGACCTGGCGCCCAAGGTCGTGGAGACCGAAGCGGGCCACCAGGTGTGGCGGTACGGCGGAGCCACCTACCCCTGCGCCGGGCTCGACGTCGGCGCGGGCCTGCCCCGCGAGCAGTGGACCATGGAACCGGTGCGGTTCGAGCACATGCGGCCGGGCTGCCACGACATCGAGGCGCGGATCCAGGACATGGACCGCGCGGGGATCTGGGCCGCGCTGTGCTTCCCCGGCATGCTCGCCGGACAGGCCGGCATGGTCTTCTCCAAGACCCGCGACCAGGATCTCGGCCTCGCCGTGCTGCGGGCCTGGAACGACTGGCACGTAGACGTCTGGGCGGGCACGTATCCCGAGCGGATCATCGCCCTGCAACTCCCCTGGCTGTCCGACCCCGAGGTGGCCGCCAAGGAGATCCGCGCCAACGCCGCGCGCGGCTTCAAGGCCGTGGCCTTCCCCGAGTTCCCCACCCGGGTGCGCCTGCCGTCCATCCACTCCGGCCACTGGGACCCGCTGTTCGCGGCCTGCGAGGAGACCGGCACGGTGGTGTGCCTGCACGCCGGTTCCGCCTCCTGGTCCCCGGTCCCCTCCCCCGACACCCCGATCGAGGCGATCACCACGCTGATGCCCACCAGCGCGATGTTCGCCTGCGCCGACTGGCTGTGGTCGGGGGTGCCGCTGCGGTTCCCCGCGCTGCGCATCCTGATCGTGGAGGGCGGGGTGGGCTGGCTGCCGATGCTCGCCGAACGGGCCGACTACGCGCTCGACCACCCGGTGGCGGGCGAGGCGTCCTGGGAGGGCGGCCTGAAGCCCAGCGAGGTGCTGCGCCGCAACTTCTACTTCGGCACGCTCAACGACCACGCGCTGTCCGGCGTACGTCTGGCGGTCGGCCTGGATCACGTACTGCTGGAGAGCGGCTATCCGCACTCCGACTCGACCTGGCCGGACACCCAGCGCGCGGTCGCCCGCAACCTCGGCACCCTGCCGCCGGCCGACATCGCCAGAGTCGCGTACGGCAACGCGGCCCGGCTGTTCGGCCATCCGCTGCCCTCGCGGGCCTGGCTGCGGATGGAGGAGCTCTAGGTGCCCTGGGGGGTCGTGATCCGATCGACGGGCACGCCGTGCTGCGGCATGCGCTCCCACTCGACGAACCGCCCGCTCTCGCCGAGCAGCGAGCCGACCAGCCACAGGAAGACCCCGAAGTCGTCGGCCACGCCGATCAGCGGCATGAGGTCGGGCAGGATGTCGATCGGGGAGACCATGTAGAGCACGCCGAGGCCCATCAGGGCCAGCTTGCTCTTGGCCATACCCGGGTACGTGCCCCGGGTCACCCCCTTGACCAGCCGGGGCACCGCCCGCAGCCTGGTCAGCAGCCCTGCCGATCCGGTCCGGCCCATCTGCCGATACGCCCGGACTAACGCCGCGCCGCGCGCCACCTTCACCATCATGCACCTCCGCTTGGTCCCCGCCGACCTCTACCCTGTGCTCTCTTGACATAACGAGCTTCCTGGCACTCCAGGTTCCTGCTATGGGGGTTACCGGAGTCCATATCGATGAATTGCCGGGAAGCGCGGGCATCGCGTTTTGTGGTGTGTTACAAACACACCGTGACCACCCCTCGGCGTACCCCGCCCACCCCCCGGGCCGACGACGGCGTCGCACCCCACGCGCCCCAGGCGATCTTCCCCGCGGCCCACGCCCACGATCGCAGCCGCGCGAAGTTCCCCGCCGGTCGCCACCTCGGCACCCTCGCCAGCGCCGTGGGGACCGCGGGCCTGCTCGCCGCAGCCGCTTCAGGCCCCGCCATAGCCTGTCTCTTATAAAC
>NZ_POUA01000619.1 GCF_003236385.1 Spongiactinospora gelatinilytica | reverse complement strand
CCCGGAGATCACCACGACGGGCACCGCGGTGTCGTCCTTCAGGCGCTCGATCAGCGCCGCCACCTCGCCCTCCCGGCCGGTGAAGTCGGCGATGTTCAGCGGGAGTTGCGCGGGCGAGGGGGCGCCGCCGTGGGCGACCTCGCCGCGGAGGATGGTCAGGTGGAGTTCGCGCAGCTCGGGGCCGGGTTCGACGCCCAGCTCGTCGGCCAGCAGCCGCCGGGTCTCGGCGTACAGGGTCAGCGCCTCGGCCCGCCGGCCGTTCCTGGCCAGCGCGAGCATGAGCTGGCCGCGCAGCCGTTCGCGCAGCGGGTGCGCGGCCACCTCGCCGACCAGCTCGGCCACCAGGTCAGGGCCGCGGCCGAGCGCGAGGTCGGCTTCGACGCGGTTCTCCAAGGTGGTCAGCCGCCACTCCTCCAGGCGCGGGGCGTCGTCTCCGGCTTCCAGCTCGGCGTACGCGGGGCCGCGCCACAGCGCGAGCGCCTCCCGTAGCAGGCCCGCCGCCTTGTCGTGCTCGCCGCGCCGCAGCGCCGCCGCCCCGCCGTCGGCGAGCGACGCGAACCGGTGCAGGTCCAACTCGCCCTGCCGTACGGCGAGCAGGTACCCGCCGTGCCGCCGCACGATCCGGTCGGCGCCGAGCACCCGGCGCAGCCTGCTGGCGTAAAGCCGCAGGTTGTCACCGGCGGTACGGGGCGGCGCACTGCCCCACAACGCCTCGATCAGCACATGGTCGGCGACCGGCCGGTTGGCGTCCGCGATCAGCGCGACCAGCATGGCCCGTTGTTTGGTGCTTCCCAGTGGTATCCGGGCTCCGTCCTGCCAGACTTCGACCGGTCCTAATATCGCGAAATCCATGTCGCTCCCAACCGGAAGACGTCATCAATCTGCACGAACACCTTAGGAGCGTCAAGCACACCGGATGTGCGCGAACCTGCGGGGACGTGAGTTCGCCGACCGGCGTCAGCGCAGACCGTTGACGACCATTTCCGCGTACGTGCCACCGATCTCCGTCGGCGAGATCGCGCCCTCCCCGTCGAGCCAGGCATGCGTCCAGGCGCCCATTCCGATGATCCCGAACGCCACGATGCGCGGCGGCCCGACCTGCCGGAAGACGCGTTCGCGTATGCCGGCCTCGATCACCTCCACGAAATGGCGCTCGAACTCCTCGCGCTTTCGTTTGATCCCGCCGAAGACCTCCCCGGAAAGAAACCGGCGCTCCTGAAGGAACACGGTCATCTCCGACTTGTAGATGACCATCGGCTCCAGCAGCGCCTCCACGATCAGCCGGCGCAGTTTGGCGTCGGCGCGCAGCTTGGCGTCGGCGACCACCTTGCGGGCGCGGTAGAGCTGGTAGTCGATGAACCGGTCGTGTACGTGGAAGAGCAGGTCTTCCTTGCTCTTGAAGTGGTGGTAGAAGGCGCCTTTGGTGAGGTTGGCGGCGGCGGTGATGCTCTGCACGGACGTCGCCGCGTAGCCGTTCTTCTCGAAGAGCTGGATGGCGCTGGCGAGCAGGGCGCGGCGCGCCCCCTCAGGGTCGCGCACGATCGTGCGCCGACCCTGATCGCTCCGGCTCCTGGGACTGAGATCCGCCATGTCGCCTCTCCGCATCGGCCCGCCGCGCCCAACCCTACTCTTCAGACCGATCGGTATCTAAATCAAGGAAACGCGTGTTGCGCTTTTCTCGCTAAAGACCGACCGGTCGGTACGCCATCAGGCCACCCGCTCGCGGAGCACCCGCCGCAGTACCTCGGCGAACTCCTTCGTCTTGTCAACAAACCCGACGTGCTCCCCGGGGAACTCCACCGGCTCGACCCCGAGCCGCGCGCTCAGCGCGGTCGAGGTGTCGTAGGTCATCAGCGGCCGTGATTCCGCGCCGATCCCCACCACGATCCGCGCCGGCCCCGCCCGCAACGCCGCGACATCCGGCACATACCCACTCGTCGTCCGCAGCTCATGGAGGAAGAACCGCCTGCTGTTCTCCAGCAGCTTCTCCGGAAACTCCTCCGGTGGTTCCTCGTCATCGCCGCCGGTCCCGAACGCCTCGATGAACGCCTGCCAGGCCGCCATGGCGCCCTCCCGCTGGTACGTCTCGACGATGCCGTCCATCATCACCCGCTGCTCATCGGCATCGGGCAACAGCTCCAGCACCGGCGGCTCGTGCGCCACCAGCGTCCGCACCCGATCCGGGTACAGCGTGGCCAGCGCGAGCCCGGTCACGGCCCCGCCACTGCTCCCGAACACGTCCGCGGTCTCGGCCCCGATCGCGTCCAGCAGCGCGACGACATCCCCCGCCCGCAGCTCAGGCGTGGAATCCTGCTCCGGGTCTGCCAGCACACTGCCCGAGATCCCACGCGGGTCGTGCGTCACAACGGTGTACTCCCCGGCCATCGCCTCCGCCAGCGCCCCGAAGTCCGCCGCCGCCATCGGCGACCCCATCACCATCAACACCGGCCCCTCACCACGCACCTCGTAGTACAGCCGCACGCCGTCGGCCTCCAGGGTGTGAGCAGTGGTCGTCATGAGCGTCATCCTCTCTTCGGCCATCACCAACAGGACTCCGTCGATCGGTGGAACTCATCACCGAGCATCCCACCGCCTTCCC
>NZ_POUA01000618.1 GCF_003236385.1 Spongiactinospora gelatinilytica | reverse complement strand
CCCTGGCATCCTCGCTCGCGGAGCCGTACGCCACCGGCACACCACTACCGCCCACGGGCCCGCCACGCTTCATCATGGCCGGACGCTCGCCCATCGCGCACTACGAAGGCCGGGCCAAGGAGCCGTCCGGTCACACCCTCGTCCGCCCCGCCGTACACGACGCCGCGACCGGCAAGCTCATCGCCGAGGTTCCGCTGCCGCCCGGGGTGACGACGTCCTGGCAGTACGTCGCCGCCGCGCGGGACAACCGCACGTTCGCGGTGTCCACCCTGACACGTCCGGGGGGCAAGGTCCGGTACATCGTCGTACGGCTGGACGACCACGGCCGCGCGGCGAAGACGCTGCTCGTCCCGGGCGACGTGGACCACGCGTACAAGGTCGCGCTCAGCGCGGACGGATCTCGACTGGCGTTCGCCAACTTCGACAGGGTCTCCATCGTCGATGTCGTGACCGGGCAGCGCCGGGACTGGAACAGCAGCTCCAACATGATCAGCGGCCTGGCCTGGTCTCCGGACGGGCGGCGGCTCGCGTTCGCCGCGTCGCGGCACGGGCTGGGCGTCCTCGACCCGGCCCGGCCGGAGACGGACCTGATCGCCGCGTCCACGATCGTCAAGCCACATGACGGGATGCCGCACCTCAGCTCGGTCGCCTACTCCGCCGACGGCAGGTCGCTGATCTACTCGCAGGGCCACGAGATCGCGACGATCCCGGCCGGCGGCGGCGGGCAGTCGCGCACGCTCGTCCGGCTGAAACTGCCGGGCGGCGGGATGCTCCAGCGGTTCGCCCTGGAGGGTACCGGCCGGTACGCGCTCGCCACGCACGGGCCGTGGCTGATCCGCGTGGACCTCGAAAAGGGCACGGCCCGCACGCTCCGCGACCCGGGCGACTTCGGGCAGCCCGCCTGGTGAGACCGCCGCTGTCAGCGGTATGTCAGGGCTGACAGCGGACTGTGCGCCGATTGACAGCGCGGTCGCGCACGATATGCGGCATGACGACAGGCATGAGCACGTCTGCCCCCGCTTTCGAGGCGGAGGGCCTGACCAAGCGCTTCGGGGATACGGTCGCGCTCAAAGGGATCGACCTGGCCGCCAGGCCGGGGACCGTACTTGGCGTGCTCGGGCCGAACGGGGCGGGCAAGACGACGGCCGTGCGCATCCTCGCGACGCTGCTGCGCGCCGACGGGGGCCGCGCCCGCCCTGGACCAGGGCGAGGGCGTCCTTGCGGGGCAGGGCGCGGCCCTTGGTGTACGCGGCCTCGTAGGCGGCGCGGCCGAGGTCGGCCGACAGCCGCTCGGTGATCCGGGCCACGTCGAGGTTGAACAGGTCGGGCGCGCCGCGGATCTGCTCGCTCGCGCCCAGCAGTTCGGCCGCGCGGCGCGGGTCGCCGCCGGCGGCCGTCGCGGTGGCCACGAGCACCCCGACCCTGGCCACGACCGGCATGTCCTTGGCCGACATCGCGTACTCGAACGCCTTCCCGGCCTCCGCGAGGGCGGTACCGGGGTCGCCGCGATCGACCGCGAGCTGGCCCATCGTGGTCCGCAGCAGCGCATGGAACTGCGGCGGCACGAACGGGGCCCCGGTGAGCAGGCGGCGGCTTTCGGCGTAGGCGCGCTCGGCCGCCGCGAGGTCGCCGCCGTGCCGGTTCAGGTCGCCCAGGTTGAGCAGGGCGAAGGCGACGTTGCGCGAGGAGGTCTCGTCGTTGCCGGGGGCCACGATGGCCTCCAGTTCGGCGCGGGCGCGCTCGACGTCGCCCTGCCTGATCCGGGTGGTGGCCAGCCAGACCCGCTGGTGCCCGCCTCGGTGGCCCAGCGCAGTGTGGCGAGCATGTTGTCGTGCTCGGCGTCCAGCCTGGCCACCGAGGGACGCTGCGCGCCGCTGCGGACGTACGGCTCGGCGGTCTCGGCCAGGCGCAGGTAGTAGGCCGCGTGCGCGGCCCGCAGCCCGGCCAGCTCGCCCCGCTCCGCGAGCCGTTCCAGCCCGTACTCCCTGATCGTCTCCAGCACCCGGTAGCGCGGGCCCTCGGTGACCTGCACCAGCGACTTGTCCACCAGGGCCGACAGACAGGCCGCGCACCCGCTCGCGGCGGGGATGGCGGGCGGCCAGCTCGCGCAGGCCGGCCACGGCGGGGGCGACCTCTCCTTCGGCGATCTTCGCCGCGTAGTGGTCTTCGGTGGCGGTGAGCCTGGCCTCCTCCAGGCGGGCGGCGGCGGCCGTGGCGAAGGGGGCGTCGGCGACGTCGGCCAGCGCCTGGCCGCGCCAGAGCGCCAGGGCCTGGCCCAGTACGCGCATCGCGGCGTGCGGGTCGCCCGCGCCGAGCGCGCGCCGCCCGTCGGCGGCCAGCCGCTCGAACCGGTGCGCGTCGATCGCCTCACGCGGTACGTCGAGCCGGTAACCGCCGGGCACGGACTCCACCCGGTGCGGCTGCCCGAGAGCCCGCCGCAGCCGTGACACCAGGGTCTGCAGCGCGTTGGCCGGATCGACCGGCGAGGCGGCACCCCACAGCGCCGAGGCCAGCTCATCGGCGGCGACCATCCGCCCGGGATCGAGCGCCAGCCGCACCAACAACGTACGCAACCGCGCCCCGCCCAACTCCACCCCCCTGC
>NZ_POUA01000617.1 GCF_003236385.1 Spongiactinospora gelatinilytica | reverse complement strand
GATCACCCCGGTCGGCCCGGTCCCGACCCCGGTCGCCCTGGTTGGTCTGGGGCGGACCGGGGCGGCGGGCGGGAGTCGCCCGCCCGTCGCCCCGTGTCAGAGAGTGCCGCCGAAACCGGCCGGACGGGGCTCGTCTTCGCCGATCTCCACAAAACCCAGCGATTCAACCGGTATCACGATCCTGCGCCCCCGCACGTCGGAGATCGCGAACACGCCCCGCTCGGCGGCGAGCGCGTTGCGCAGCTCCTCCTCTACCCGCTCGGCGGTCCAGTCGGTCTCCACGATTAGCTCACGGTGTACCGACCGCACGCCGATCTTGACTTCCATCGGATTCCCTTTCGACGCGGGCTGCTCCTACCATGGTCGCCCCCACCTCGCCGAATGTGACGGTTGATCGCGTCAAGCGAACAGAGGTTCAGGTGGCGGCCGGGCCTTCAGGTGCTGAGCGGGAAACCGCCGATGCCGCGCCAGGCCAGGCGGGCCATGAGCTGCGTGGCCGCCTCCTTGGGAATGGAGTCTCCGCTGGTCAGCCAGTAGCGGGCGCTGACCTCCGCCATGCCCACCAGCCCCACGCCCAGCAGGTGGGCCTCCTCCTTGGAGCAGCCCGTGTCCTCCTGGATGACCTGACTGATCATCGCGGCGCTCTCCCGGAGCGAACGCTCCATGCGCTGCCGCACCGGCTCGACGTTGCGCAGATCGGACTCGAACACCAGCCGGAACGCCTCGCCCTGGACCGAGACGAAGTCGAAGAACGCGCCGATCGCCGCCTGCACCCGCTGCTTGTTGTCGGTCGTCGCGGCCAGCGCCTCACGGCACCGGCCGACCATGTCGTCGACGTGCGTGTCGAGCAGCGCCAGGTAGAGCTCCAGCTTGCTGGGGAAGTGCTGGTAGAGCACCGGCTTGCTGACCCCGGCCCGCTCGGCGATCTCGTCCATCGCGGCGGCGTGGTAGCCGTTCTCGACGAAGACCTCCTGTGCCGCGCCGAGCAACTGGCGGCGGCGGGCCAGCCGGGGCAGCCGGGTGCCCCGGGGCCTCGCGTCCGGGGTTGCGGTCACGGCGGTCTCCTAGCTACGGCCCGGTACGGGCTCGCCGTCCTGGCTCGATCGGGTCTCGCGACATCCTACGCATGAGGATTACTGCCGAGTAGCACGGCTCAGCGGTAATCGTCCTCGTCGAGGTCGACGGTACGCTCCTGCTCGGCCGCGTCGAAGGGATCGACGTCGAACGGGATCTCCTGCCGCCACCGCAGCCCGGCCGACTCCCTCATCTCGCGGTGCTGCTCGACGGCGTCGGCCTCCTCGATCTCTATCGCGATCTCCTGCACGGTCGTCTCGTCGTCGAGCGCGCGCTCGGTGAGACTGTCTCCGCGCACGTCCATCTCCGACATCGGTGGTCCCTCCCTTGATGAACCGACAGCCACCACCCTACGGCCCCCCACCGACAACGCTAGGGGGCCACCGGCCCGAACAGATCTCCGTGTTCCTCCACGCGGGCCAGCACGTCGGCGGCGGTGAACACCAACTCGCCCGCATCATCGCACTCCTCGACCTCTTCCCAGGTGAGCGGCGTTGACACGGTGGGGCGCGCGCGGGCGCGCAGCGAGTACGGCGCGACCGTGGTCTTGGCGGTGTTGTTCTGGCTCCAGTCGATCAGCACCTTCCCCTCGCGCACCTTCTTGGTCATCACGCTGACGATCTCGTCCCGGTGCTCGGACTCCAGCCGGCGCGCGACCTCCCTCGCGTACTCCCGGGGGTCGTCCTCGCGCCGCCACGGCGCGTAGAGCTGCATGCCCTTGCTGCCGCTGGTCTTGGGGCAGGCGCTCAGCCCGTCCTCGTCCAGTACGTCGCGCAGCAGGCCCGCCACCCGACAGCACTCGACGATCGTCGCCGGAGGCCCCGGATCGAGGTCGAAGACCAGGGTGTCCGGGTCGCGCGGCCGATCCTTGCCGTCCACCCGCCACATCGGCACGTGCAGCTCCAGTGCGGCCAGGTTGGCGAAGAACACCAGCGCCGGCAGATCCTCGATGACGGCGAAGTCGATGGTGTCGCGGTCCTTCGTACTGCCCGGCGTGGGGACGTTGACGGTCCTGATCCAGTCCGGGACGTGCCTCGGCGCGTTCTTCTCGAAGAAGAAGGGGCCCTCGACGCCGTTCGGGTACCGCTTGACGGTGAGCGGCCGTCCCCGCAGGTGGGGGAGCAGGACGGGGGCGATGCGCGAGTAGTAGTCGATCACCTCGGCCTTGGTGAAGCCCTCCTCCGGGTAGAGCACCTTGTCCAGGTTGCTCAGCCGCAGGTCCCTGCCCTCGACCTTGACGGGCACCCGGCCGCCGCTCACAGGATCACCTCCGCTGGGATCTTGTCCGGGCGCAGGCCCCGCCAGACCGCGTTGCGCAGGCGGCGTTCCTCCGTCCAGACGGTGAAGGCCACTTCCCCCACCAACTCCGGACGAACCCACCGGGAGCCACGGGCGATCTCCGGGGGAACGGGGACGCAGAACGGGCTCTCGTCCGTTTCCAGCGGGGCCAGCCTGGCGTAGAGGTCGTCCAGCACGGCGTCGGTGAAGCCGGTCCCGACGTGGCCGACGTAGACCAGGCCGCGCGCGCCGAAGGCCCCCATG
>NZ_POUA01000616.1 GCF_003236385.1 Spongiactinospora gelatinilytica | reverse complement strand
CACCTGGATGGCCGCCCGCCAAGGGCCATCGCCGTCCCCGCTGCGGCTGCCCGCCCGTGGTGTCACCGAGCACGGCCTGATCGACCTGGGCCCGGACGGCGTCGCCGCCGTTGCCGAGGTCTCCACCGTCAACTTCGCGCTGCGTACGGCCGAGGAGCAGGACGCGCTCGTGTCCGCCTTCGCCCGGTGGCTCAACGCGCTGTCCGGCCAGGTCCAGGTCCTGGTACGCGCCGAGCGCATCGATCTGTCGGCCGCCATCGCCGACCTGCGCAATTCCGCTCCCGCCCTGCCCCACCCGGCACTGACACAGGCCGCCGCCGAGCACGCAGCCTTCCTCACCGACCTGTCGGCCCGGCATGACCTGCTGCGCCGCCAGGTCCTGCTCATCGTCCGTGAACCCGCCGCAGGCCCGCACGGCAGTACGGCCCTACGCCGGATGGACGAGGCCGCACGCGTGCTGTCGGCCGGCGGACTGGTGGTCCGGCCGCTCCCGGCCACCGCCGTCCATGCCCTGCTGACCTCCTGCTTCGACCCCACGGCATCACCACTGCCCAACGGCGACGACGAGATCGGAGGCTCCCGGTGACCATCCGCTTCGGCCCTGACTCGATCGAGGTCCAGCGCCGAAAGTTGCACGTCACAGACGGTGTCTGCGCCACCCTCGCGATCACCGGCTACCCCCGCGAGGTCGCCCCCGGATGGCTGGAACCCCTGCTCACCTACCCCGGACGCCTGGACGTCTCCTTGCACATCGAGCCGGTGCCCTCGCTCATCGCCTCCGACCGGTTGCGCAAGCAGTTCGCCCGCCTGGAGTCCGGGCTGCGCAGCGACCACCAGCACGGACGCCTCCTGGACCCCGGTACCGAAGCCGCCGCCGAAGACGCCCAGGACCTCGCCGCCCGCATCGCCCGCGGTCAGGCCAAACTGTTCCGCGCCTCGATCTATTTGACCGTGCACGCCACCACGCCACAAGCCCTTGATGAGGCATGCGCCCAGGTACGTGCCCTGGCCGCATCCCTCCTCCTGGATGCCCGGCCGCTCACCTACCGGCAACTCCAAGGCTGGATCAGCTCACTCCCCCTCGCCTACGACAACCTCGGCCTGCGGCGCAGCTTCGACACCGCAGCCCTGGCCGCCGCCTTCCCCTTCACCTCACCCGACCTGACCACCGAACTCGGCCCCACCGCAGTCCTGTACGGAGCCAACCTGTCCTCGGCGTCCCTGGTCGCCTGGGACCGCTTCGCCCAGGCCAACCACAACTCCGTGATCCTGGCCAGCAGCGGCAGCGGAAAGTCCTACCTGGCCAAGCTGGACGCCCTGCGCTCCCTGTACCAAGGGGTCGAAGTCGCCGTCATCGACCCCGAAGACGAGTACGCCCGCCTCGCCGAAACCGTCGGCGGCGCCTACCTCCACTTCGGCGCGCCTGACGTCCGGCTCAACCCCTTCGACCTGCCACCTCGCAGTGGCCCCGGCGACGATCCGCTCACCCGCCGCGCCCTGTTCCTGCACACCCTAATCGCGGTCATGCTCGGCGAACCGCTGCCCAACAGCGCCAAAGCCGCCCTCGACCGCGCCATCCTGACCACCTACCGAAACGCCGGAATCACCGCCGAACCGAATACCTGGCAGCGCCGCCCACCGCTCATGCGGGACCTGGCCACCGCACTCGCCGACGACCCCGACCCGCACGCGCAGGAGATCGCTGCCGGGCTCGCCCCGTACGTCACCGGGAGCCACCGCCGCCTGTTCGACGGCCAGACCACCACCGACCCCGACTCCCACCTGATCGTCTTCTCCCTGCGCGACCTGCCCGACGAACTCAAGCCGGTCGGCACCCTGCTCACCCTGGACGCCGTCTGGCGGCGGGTGTCCGACCCGGCCGACCGCCGCCCCCGCCTGGTCGTCGTCGATGAGGCGTGGCTGCTGATGCGCGAACCCGAAGGCGCGAAATTCCTGCTCAAGATGGCCAAAGCCGCCCGTAAACATTGGGCCGGCCTGTCGGTGATCACTCAGGATGCCGCCGACCTTCTCGGCTCCGACATCGGCAAAGCGGTGATCGGTAACTCCACCACCCAAATCCTGCTCCGCCAAGCTCCGCAGGCCATCGACACCGTCACCGATGCCTTCCAGCTCTCCGACGGAGAACGTCAGCTCCTGCTGTCCGCCGAACGCGGGATGGGCCTGCTCGCGGCCGGACGGCAACGCGTCGCCTTCCAGGTGATCAGCAGCGCCTGGGAGCACGACACCGTCACCAGCGACCCCGCAGAACTCGCCGAACTCACCACCAATCCGAATTTCGATCCTGAGGAGGACATATGATCATCCGTCCCGTCGCCACCGCCCTGCTGGTCGCCCAGCTAGCGCTCTGCGTTGCCTGCGGCCAGGCCAAAGAGACTCACGCCACCGTCCAACCCCGCAAGCAGCTCACCCAGACCGAAGCCGGCCGCATCCACCATGCCTACCAGCAGACATACCTTCGCGCCCTGCGCGCTGGTGGACGAGGAATGGAGCATGCCGAAGCCGGCCTGGCCCTGAAGCTCACCCGCACGCAGTTCCGCCTCGCCACCAAGACCAACGACCCCATCTCACCCTGCCTCTTATACACATCTCCGAGCCCACGAGAC
>NZ_POUA01000615.1 GCF_003236385.1 Spongiactinospora gelatinilytica | reverse complement strand
GCCCGGCCCCGGCCAGCCCCCACACCGACAACCACCAAGGAACCAACCTCGCCCGATAGAGCATGAAGAAAAGCAACACATCCCCCAGCCCCAGCGAAACGATCACCGCGACATGATTGACCAGGTCGCGCCCCACCCGCAGTATCTCGATGGTGGCGGCCTCCTGCTCCGGCACCAGAAACAGGGGCAGCGATATCACCCCCACGAAATGAAACCCCGCCGCGATCACCCTGAACCCGACGAACCCCAGGCTCAGCGCCTCATTCACCGCCCGCAACGCGGGATACAGACACAACGCGAACCCGACACCCGCCGGGATCATCACCAACTGCGCCCCCGCACCGGCGAGTATCTGCCCCTCATGCGCGGCAATACGGCCGAAATACCCCGGCTCCTCAAGCACCGGCACCACACTGAACAACCCGGCGACCACTCCCACGATCACCAGCACGCCCGCCCACCTGCTCACCCGGGCACCTCCTCTTACACCCGTAAGGTGTCGCCACGCTACCCTTACACCTGTAAGCCCGTCAACGTAATAGGAGGCGAGCAGGTCGAAATGGAAGCCGACGGCGAATATGGCCAGGGCCAGCCATCGTGAGGCCAACGCCAGTCCCGGATGGGCCGGCAGCCTCGGCATGAGCAGCAGGACCACCATCGGAATGCCCAGGCCGAGAAGGATGCTCAGCAACACCTTCGGCCACTCGGTCAGCCCCACCACGGTCGCGATCACGTCGCTCAACGCCGCCCCCACAAGGGCACAGATCATGATCAGAAAGGTGGAGTACTTGGCGACGTACAGCCGCTCAAGAAACTTCCCGTAGCGCGCCAGCTTGTCCGCGCCCACCAGCTCGATGAGGATGAGCGCCCCGCTGACGAAGGAAAGAATCTTCCCGACCCGCCCCACCACAGAATGGGCACCCCGAGCAGCTCGCGCCCGAGCACGGACCTGCCCTGCAACCACAGATCCCACGCCTCGAAGTAGCTGATATCCGCCACCGCCGGAGCATAGATGCTCACCGAGCGGATCACGGCGATAACGGAGAGAAAGCCCCTACTTGCCAAAAGGCATCCCCGACGATCTAGGGATGCCCTGGTGAAGCAGAGAGCCGCCTAAGGGAATCGAACCCTTGACCTACGCATTACGAGTGTCGGTTCGGGTGGTTCGATAGGGTTCGCCGGGGTTCGGAACTGGAAAAACGAACCTCGGTGAACCCCCCCGAACTCCTGTGAACTGCAACCCGCACTGCAACCCGGAGCGCTTCATTCGCTCCCTCCTGGACACCAGAACCTTCTCTTGCCCGCAGGCCATGCGTAGCCGTACTGTCACGCTAGGCACCCGGTCCCTGCGAGGAGGAGGCAAGGTGAGCGCCACATACGGTGACCACGAAGGCAAGCCGAAGGAAGACAAGCCGCTTCCGACGCCGCCCCCCGCTGGACATCCCGACGGCACGGCCCCCAGCAGCAAACACGAAGGCAAACCGAAAGACGAGAAGAAGTAGTGGACGAGGGCATCGCCGCACGAATCGAGCGGTTGATCGACAGCCTCGGCGACATCAGCGCACCGGTGAAACGGGCGCTGCGAGCGGTGCCCCGGCACCAGTTCATCCCCTCCGTGGGCCTCATCGCCGACGACACCACGACGATCATCGACCACGACGCCGACCCCGCCGCCTGGCTCGACGCGGTCTATGCAAACGTGCCCATCGTCACGCAG
This sequence comes from Spongiactinospora gelatinilytica, assembly GCF_003236385.1. GTDB lineage: Bacteria > Actinomycetota > Actinomycetes > Streptosporangiales > Streptosporangiaceae > Spongiactinospora > Spongiactinospora gelatinilytica. The sequence continues at coordinate 916 of NZ_POUA01000615.1, read as the reverse complement.
CTCAACGACGGCGCAACCGATCTCCGAGACGAAACCGGCGGGCTCTACACCTCCTCCAACTCCGCCCCCGGCACCGTCACCGACTTCCTCGACCTCCTCGATCCCGCCCCCGGACATCGGGTGCTGGAGATCGGCACGGGCACGGGGTGGACCGCCGCCCTACTGTCCCACCTCGTCGGCGCGCAGTATGTGACCTCGATCGAGGTAGACTCCGCGCTCGCCGAGCAGGCCGCGAAGAACCTCAGCGACACCGGGATGCACCCACACCTGATCACCGGCGACGGCGCGGACGGTTCCCCTGAGAGGGCGCCATTCGACCGTGTACACGTCACCTGTGGCATTCGCACCGTGCCGTACGCGTGGGTGGAGCAGACCCGGCCCGGTGGCCGGATCGTCCTGCCCTACGACCCCGGTTTCGTCGCCGGCCATGCGCTACGCCTCGCCGTCAGGCCGGACGGCACCGCAGCGGGCACGTTCACCGGCTTCGCCGCGTACATGATGATGCGGTCCCAGCGCGTCCCCGCGAACGCGGAACGCGGGCCGGAGCGTGAGACCCGCACGCGCATCGACCCCCGCACGATCACGGAAGCCCCGCCGGGTGCGGCGTTGGCGATGTCGGCGCTCACTGGGCTCTACCTCAGCACCGGCCGGCAAGACGACCGGTTCTTGACATGGGTGACAGACCCGGCCGCCCCGGCGCAGTGGGCACTGATCACTCATGTTCCGGGCGCCGACGATTTCGAGGTCTACCAGGTCGGCGACCGGCCGGTGTGGGACGAGGTCGTTGACGCCTACTTCCGGTGGGTGGACTGGGGCGAGCCGCGGCGTGATCGGTTCGGGATGACGGTCAGCCCGGACGGGCAGCAGGTGTGGCTGGACACGCCACAGCAGGTGATCGGGTAGGGGTTCATCGTCG
>NZ_POUA01000614.1 GCF_003236385.1 Spongiactinospora gelatinilytica | reverse complement strand
GCTGGGGATCGGGGGGATGGGGTCGTCATGATCGGGCAGGCGGAGTTGCGCCATCTTCGGCGGTGTGTCGAGCTGGCGGAGCAGGCGCTGGACGTCGGTGACGAGCCGTTCGGGTCGGTGCTGGTCGGCGCGGACGGCACGGCGCTGGCCGAAGACCACAACCATGTGGCGTCCGGTGACCGTACCCGGCATCCGGAGTTCGAGCTGGCCCGCTGGGCGGGCGCGAACATGACCCCCGGCGAGCGCGCCGCCGCGACCGTCTACACCTCGGGCGAGCACTGCCCGATGTGCTCGGCCGCGCACGCCTGGGCGGGCCTCGGCCGGATCGTGTACGTGTGCTCGTCGGCCCAGCTCACCCGGTGGCTGGCCGAATGGGGCGTGCCGGCCGGTCCGGTACGGCCGCTGCCGGTGCGGGAGGTCGCGCCCGGCGTGATCGTCGAAGGGCCCGTGCCCGAGCTGGTCGACGAGGTACGCGAACTCCACCGCCGCTTCCACCGCAGGTGACCCTGGCCCATGGGGCAGACGGCCTCAGCCGGAGACGGCGATGCGCAGGCGGCGGAAGCCCTTGCCCTTGTTCTCGATCTTGGCGACCTTGATGCGGCCGATCTGCTTGGTGGAGGCGACGTGCGTACCGCCGTCCGCCTGGGTGTCCAGGCCGACGATGTCGACGATCCGGACATCCTGCACCGACTCAGGGACGAGGTTGGTCGCGGTACGGATGGTGTCGGGGATCTCGAACGCCTCCGCGCGCGGCAGCACCCGGACGTCGATCCGCCGGTCGGCGACCACCTCGGTGTTGCAGGCCGCCTCCACCGCCTCCTTGAACCCCTGCGGCACCTCGGGCAGGTTGAAGTCCATCCGCGCGCTCAGCGGCTCCATGTTGCCGCCGGTGACCAGAGCGCCATAATCGCGGAAGACCACACCGCAAAGGACGTGCAACGCCGAATGGGTACGCATCAGGGCGGACCGCCGCTCGTCCGCCACAGCGGCCGAAACCGTGGTGCCGGGCGGCGGCAGCGGGTCGCCCTCGGCGGGAATCAGATAGAGGTCATCGCCCTTGCGCACGCCGGCGATCCTGGTCTCCACGCCTTGCCATATCAGCACTCCGTGATCGGCGGGCTGGCCGCCTCCACCCGGATAGAATGCCGACTTGCTGAGCACGATCCCTTCTGGAGACGCTTCGAGCACCACCGCTTCCCAGTCGCGTAGATTCTGCTCGGCGAGTTCGAGGCGGAGAGTTCTTCCGTGCAGGTCGCTGCTCATAACGGCAGCTTACGGGTCCCGAGAGGCGGTTATGCGCGGTCCAGACCGAGCGCATCGCTCGTTGACGTACCGCACCATCCCCTCCCCGCCCCACCCCCTCGGCGAGGCTCCCGGCGTGCGGCGGCGCTTACCGCGAGGCAAGGGTGTGGTGCCCGCGGCGCGGGGCCGGGTCTTACGGCGGAGGCTGGCCGCGGTGGCCGGCGCCGCCGTACTGCTCGTCGCCGGGTGCGGCGGGGCGGCGCCGGAGCCGAACCGCACCACACGGGTGTCCCCGCCGTCGGTCACGCACCGGGCGCCTGTCGTGATGGCCGTCGGCGACAGCTTCACCGTCGGGTCCGGGCCGGTGCGGAGCTGGAACACCTACCTCGCCGCCGCGGCGCGGCAGCTCGGCTGGCAGCCGGTCATCGCGGGCGCGGCCGGTACCGGCTACCTCAATCGCGGCAAGGCCGGACGCAACTTCCTGGCCTCCTTCACCGAGGAACTGGCCTGGCGGCCCGCCCCGGACCTGCTGATCGTCTCGGGCGGGCACAACGACCGCAGGTGGTCCCCGGCGCGGGTATCGGCCGCGTGCCACCGGCTGCTGACCACCGTGAAGAAGCAGTGGCCGCGCACGCGCGTCATCGTCATCGGCCCGATCTGGATGACCGCCCCGCCGTCGTGGGCGGAGGGCGTCAAGGGCGCGGTGTCCTCGGCCGCCCGCCGGGCGAAGGTGCCCTTCCTGGACCCGCTGCCCGAGCTGGCGACCATGATCGACCAGCCGGAGGGGGCGGGCGCGGTGGACGAGGTGGCGAAGCAGCCGGACGCGCGGTCCGGCGGCTCGGAGCTGGTACTGCCCGACGGAGTGCATCCGACGCTGCTGGGACACCGGCGGCTGGGCAAATGGCTGGTGGACTCGCTGCGTTCGATGCCGCTGTCCGGGTGAGAGCCCTCGCTTTACCGGGGCTCTCTGCCTACCAGGGGCCGTAGGGGCCGGAGCTGCCGCCCTTGCCGATCCCCTTGACGGCGGGGCGTACGTCGGCCAGGTAGACCCCGGCCGCGATCACCGACAGGATCGACAGCAGCCCGATGGACAAGATGAACTGCACGGCGGCGGAGAACGAGAAGAGCGTGGCGAAGGCCAGAATGATCAGCCAGAGCTGCTTGGTCTGCTTCCCGGCGATGGCGAACGCCCTGGCAGGCGTGCGGATCGCGTGAATCAGCGCGAAGGCCGACATCGCGAACGCGGCGACGCCGAGCACCCAGTAGATCAGACTCAACATTCCGTGCACCGCACCCATCGTCGCCGCTCCCGTCATACCCCGGCCAGCCTACGGATCCCACACTAACGGCCAACCGATCGATCCCCGCGCTCCGAACCTCTTCCGTTACCTCCTAACGCTCCGCCC
>NZ_POUA01000613.1 GCF_003236385.1 Spongiactinospora gelatinilytica | reverse complement strand
AGGTCAGGGCGGGCTCCACCGTGACGAGGCCGGAGGGGGCACGGGTGAGCAGGGCGATTTCGGTCACTCTGCGGCGCCCGCCGGCGTGGTCGCGTACCAGGTGGACGACCACGTCGAGGGCGGCGGCGACCTGGCTGTGGACGGCCTCGCGGGTGAGACCCGCCGCGCAGGCCAGCGCTTCGAGGCGGGGCATCACATCGGCGGCGGTGTTGGCGTGCAAGGTGCCGCAGCCTCCCTCGTGGCCGGTGTTCAAGGCTTGCAGGAGATCCGTCACCTCTTGCCCGCGTACCTCGCCCACGACGAGCCGGTCCGGCCGCATGCGCAGCGCCTGCCGTACGAGGTCGCGAAGAGTGACACCGCCAAGGCCCTCGACGTTGGGCGGGCGGGACTCCAGCCGGACGACGTGCTGATGTGTCGGGCGTAGTTCGGCCGAGTCTTCCACCAGCAGCAGTCGTTCGGCCGGATCCACCAGGGACAGCAGTGCGCTGAGCAGCGTGGTCTTGCCGCTGCCCGTGCCCCCGGTGACGAGGAACGCCAGGCGGTTGGCGACCAGGCCGGTCAGCGCGCCGACCGCCTCGTGCGGGACGGTGCCGGCCGAGACGAGGTCGGGGAGGGTGAAGGTACGCCTTGGCGGCAACCTGAGTGACAGACAGGTGCCGCCGGGCACGAGGGGCGGCAGGATCGCGTGCAGTCGCACGCCGCCCGCCAGCCGGGCATCGACGAACGGCGAGGCGTCGTCGAGCCGCCGCCCGGCCCCCGCGGCCAGGCGCTGGGCCAGCCGCCGCAGCGCCTCGTCGTCGGGGAAGCTCACCGATGTGCGACGGAGCCCGTGACCATCGTCGATCCAGATGGCGGCGGGTCCGTTGACCAGCACGTCGGTGACGTCGGGGCGAGCCAGCAGCGGTTCGAGCGGGCCTGCTCCGATCAGGTCGGCGCACAGTGCTCTCGCGACGCTGAGGACCTCCGCGTCGCCGAGGATGGCGTTTTCCGCTCTGAGGGCCACGGCCACGTGGGACGCGGTCGGCTCGGCCCCTGCGCGGGCGAGGCGTACGCGCACGGCCTCGACGAGCTCGGGGGAAACGGACTCTGCCTTCATCACACGTGCCCCCGTTCGGTTGCCCGGTCGGTGCCGTTCTCGACCAGGAAGGCATCGAGGAAGGATGTGCAGAACTGCCCCAGAGGTGTCTTGGGACTCACCGGTGGCCCATGGCCGTCGTTGATGTGTTCGCTGAGGCGCGGTTGGTCGGGCAGGGTGCCGGCGGAGGGCAGGTCCAGCGAGGATGTGATCACGGCGTCTCCGACGAGGCCGGGCCGAATGATCGCGCGGATGTCTCCGGCATGGGATCTGAGCACGCCGAGAACCTGATCGGCGGCGAGGGCGCCGCGTACGTCGGGGCGGACCAGGATCACGGTCGTGGTCGCCCGTATCAGGGCCTCGGTGGCCGCCGCGTCGAGGTGGCGCGGCAGGTCGACCACGATGAGGTCGAAGCCGCGTTTCGCCGACTCCAGCACGGATCGCATGGCCTCGGGCGGCACGGGATCGGTCACCCCGCGGTCGAAGGCCAGCACGAACAGCTCACCGAATGCCGGGAGCACGGCCTGTAGCGCGCCTGGATTGACCCTTCCTTCTCTGGCCACCAGTTCAGACCAGCGGGCACCGGTCGTGTCCTCGCCGGCCACGATGACGTCGATGCCGCCGCCGAGGGGATCGGCGTCGAGGAGCAGGGTGCGCAGACGCCGCCGCGCGGCGGCGCGGGCAAGCGCGGCCGAGAACACACTTGCCCCCACACCGCCGCTGCCGCCGACGACACAGACGACCAGACCCACCTGCACGCCGGGCTCCGTGACGTCGGCGAACTCGTCGACCAGACGGCGCTCGGCCGCGGGTAGTTCCAGGACGGCCTGCGCGCCCACGGCCACGCACCGGCGAAAGGTATCGGGGTCCACGCCTTCGCGGGTGACGAGAAGGACCCGGGAGCGCGGGGGCGGCCCGCAGGATGCGAGGGCGTCTGCCGCGTCGGCACCCACGACCACCACGGGTGCGCGGGTCCAGTACGGCCGGGCGTGCGCGGGCGAGTGGGCGACGTCGAGCTCGGTGCCGGCGGCGGCTGAGATACGGAGCAGGTCGTCGAGCAGGTCACGGTCTTCTGTGATGACCAATGGGCGGATCATGGTGGCCTCCTTCAAGAGCGGAAACCCCACGATGGGCTATGGAGGCAGGCCGGTTCGGCACCGAACGGCGTTCTGTGGATAACTCGCCATCGGCAGGAGGTCGAGGGCATGAGCCGAGGCACTGTGGCGCCAGTGGGAGTGGCAGGGCTGGCGGTGAATGGGCGCGCAGGTCCAGGTCGACCGGCCGCAACGCGACGATGGGCGGCGGAGTCCGGCGGGAAAGGCGCGTCAGTGGCGGACGGCGGACAGCGTCAATGAGGACCGCGCCATGCCGGCGGACGGCGGGGCCACCGGCAAATGTGCTACTGGGTGCTGGGGTGAGTGGGCGGCGTCCGTCGGTGAGACGCGGGATCGGCACGGGCGGGAGCCCGGCTTCGGTGGGGAGGTGCGCCAGCGACGGGCGGCGTCAGTGAGGGCCCCATGGCGTCAGCGGGCGATGGACAGCGCAGGCAAGTCAGGTAGCGGGGTGCTGGGGTGAGTG
>NZ_POUA01000612.1 GCF_003236385.1 Spongiactinospora gelatinilytica | reverse complement strand
GTGGGAAGGCAGGGCGGGAAGAACGGTCACACGGTCACTTGGGCTGGAAGCGGATGCCCCCGTCGAAGCGCACGACCTCGGCGTTGACGTAGTCGTTCTCGATCAGGGAGCGCACCAGGTGGGCGAACTCGGCCGGCCGGCCCATCCGCTTGGGGAACACGACCGGGGCGACCAGCCGGGCCTTGAAGGCGTCCACGTCGCCGCCGCCGAACCCGTAGATCGGGGTGTCGATGATGCCGGGGGCGACGGTGTTGACCCGTACGCCGATCACCGCGAGGTCGCGCGCCGCGGGCACGGTCATGCCGACGATGCCGCCCTTGGAGGCGGAGTAGGCGATCTGACCGGTCTGTCCCTCCAGCGCGGCCACCGAGGCGGTGTTGATCACCACGCCGCGCTGGCCGTCCTCGTCGGCGGGCTCGGTCTTGGCGATGGCGGCGGCCGCGAGGCGCATCAGGTTGAAGGTGCCGACCAGGTTGACGTCGATCACCTTGCGGTAGGCCGCCAGGTCGTGCGGCGAGCCGTCCTTGCCGACGGTGCGGGCCGCCCAGCCGATGCCGGCGCTGTTGACCACCGCGCGCAGCGGCCTTCCGGTGGCGACCGCGGCGTCGACGGCAGCGGTGACCTGGTCCTCGTCGGACACGTCGCACCTGGCGAACACGCCGCCGATGTCGTCGGCGACGGCCTTGCCGCGGTCCTCGTTGAGGTCGGCCACGACCACCGTGGCACCGTGCGCGGCCAGGTCGCGGGCGGTCGCCTCACCGAGACCGCTCGCGCCGCCCGAGACGATTGCTGCTACTCCATTCAGCTCCATGAGCGGACCATAACCGGTCACCGAATGAAGTTCTACGCGGGGGCCGCCCTTGGCCGTCAGACCTCGGTGGACACCGCGGTGCCGACGTCGGGATAGACCTTGATCCGCCGGTCCAGGCCGGTGGTGCGCAGGATGCGGGCCACCGGGGCCTGCGGCGCGGCCAGGCAGACCCCGCCGCCCTCGCCGGTCGCCAGCCGCCATGCCTCGATGAGCACCGAAAGGCCGCTGGAGTCCATGAACGAGAGCGAGGTGAGATCGAGCACGAGCCTGGAGCCGTCCTGCTTGATCGCGTCACGGACCTCGTCGCGCAGGAAAGGGGCCGTGAACAGATCGAGTTCGCCCTCGACCGCCACCACCACGGCATCGCCGACGGCGTGCCGTGCCAGCCGTAGCTTCATGTGCTCATCCCTAGTCGCCCTCGACACGCCCTACTATCCCACCGTATCCCGCACTCACGGCGCGGGGACCGCGAAGCCGTACGGCAGCTCCAGGCGGTGTTCCGCGAGGAGCGCGCGGCCTGCGAGGATATCCCGGATCGGGCCGTCTGCGGCGATCACCCCGCCGGAAAGGATCAGCGCCCGTTCGCACAGCTCCAGCGCGTACGGCAGGTCGTGGGGTGGGCATGAAGAGCTGGTCGTCGGGATCTTGGAAGACCAGGCCGACGCGCCGCCTGATCTCCTTCAGATTGCCCTGTTCGACCGGGAGCCCGGCCACGGCGACACTTCCGTGACCACGAGTGAGAATGCCGTTGAGGTGCATCACCAGGGTGGTCTTGCCCGCGCCGTTCGGGCCGAGCAGCGCCACCCGCTCGCCCCGGGCGATCGCCAGGTCCACCCCTTAGAGGGCCTGAGTGCCATCAGGATAGGCGTACGCGAGCCGGGTGACCTTTCAGTGACGGCGGGCCACCGGACGACCCCTGAGCGTCGCTCACAGCACTCCCACCACGAGCACGGCCAGCGCCGGGCCGGGCAGCAGGGCCGCCGTCGCCCACTGTCCCCCGGTCGCCGTCAGGTCGCCGGTGACCGGCATCGTCCCGGTGTATCCGCGGCTCAGCATCGCCAGGTACACGCGCTCTCCCCGTTCGTATGACCTGATGAACAACGCGCCCGCCGAGCGCGCCACGGCGGGGATGTGCCGGACGTCCCTGGCGGTGAACCCGCGCGACTCGCGGGAGATGCGCATCCTGCGCATCTCCCCCGCGATCACGTCCAGGTACCGCAGCTGAACGGCAGCGCCACCGCGAACACCACGAACGGCACCTCGATCGCCATCCGCCGCAGCGCGAAGCCCGCCGGGACCCCGGCCACCGCCGCCACGCCCGCGAGCAGCGCCAGGTACGCGGCGAAGGCCCAGAACAGCTCCCGGGGCGTGGCCACCACCACGACGACGAACCCGGCCGCCGCCGCCAGCTTGCACTGCGGCGGCAGCCGGTGGACGGCCGAGTCGCCCGCCCGGTGGATCGCGTGGCCGTGTCCGGCGCCCATCGGCTCAGTCCGCCGCGTACGCCCGGGCACGCCGCCGTCCCACCGCGTAGAACAGGCCGCCGCCGGCCACCGCCGTCACCCCGACGCCGATCAGCCCGGCGATCCCGACCGGGATGCCGCCCGCCTATCCCAGTAGCCGGCGCACCGCACGGCGTACCGGAACGTTCCTGACCGCCACGCTCAGCCGCCCCCTCCCGGACGTCGAGTAGGGCCGCACCGTCCGCCTGACCGCCCATCGCCACCAGGCGTGCGGCGGGACCGGCGCGCCCGCGTCGATCCGGCACCGCACGGGCGGCCCGCCGAGGTCAAGTTCCAGGAAGGCGTCCCACACCCCGCCCGCGAAGCCCTCCCAGCCCTGGGAC
>NZ_POUA01000611.1 GCF_003236385.1 Spongiactinospora gelatinilytica | reverse complement strand
GCGCGGGGCACGGGGGCTACCAACTCCCCGTGCGGCACGGCAAAGCCCCGGGGCGATCCGGCGGGGCCGCCGCGCAGTCTGTGTGGCCTGTGTGGCCTGTGTGGCCTGTGTGGCCTGTGTGGCTTGTGTGGCCTGTGTGGCCTGTGTGGCCTGTGCGGCTTGTGCGGCCTGTGCGGCCTGGGTGGCGCGGGCGGGAGGAGCGGCTTCCGCCCGCCCGCGCCGGGCGGGCCACCGACGGCCCGCCGTACGGTACGGCGACGCCCGCACCCTCACCACGCCGCCGTACCCGCTCATAGGACGATCTCCCAGGCGTCCCCCGCCACCGAGACCGTCACGCCGTCGCCCCGGTGCGCGGTGACCAGGGTGGTGCCGTACCGGTAGTCGTAGATCGCCCCGCGCGTCGCGGGAGCCAGGCACGCGTACCGGACCCGCCCCCGCCCCGCCGGGTAGGAGTCCAGCTTGGCCAGCATGTCCTTCTCGGCGGCGGCCTCGTCCTTGGTGACCCCGCCCGCGCCACGGTCGCCGGCGTCGACCTCCCAGACCACGAACAAGCGCTCATCGCTCAGAACCATCATGGTGATACCTTTCACACACACGTACTAGACGTGCTGTACGTATAGGACGTAGCGCATGACAGGCCCGTGCGGGACGTGCCATACGTTGCCGTCCGTGACCGTCGATCGTTTCGACCCGACGCCGATCTACCTGCAGATCGCGGGCGTGCTGCGCGAGCGGATCCAGAGCGGGCAGTACGCCCCGGGCCAGGTACTGCCCAGCGAGCAGCAGCTCCAGCAGGAGTTCGAGGTCGCACGCGCCACGGCCCGGCGTGCGGTCGAGGTCCTTCGCGATGAGGGCCTGGTGGTAACGATGCCGCAGCGGGGGAGCTACGTCACACCGAAGTAGGCTCATGCCCACAACCTACGATCACAATGAGCAATCGAGTCGAACCATAGAGTGACGAACTGATGGTTCGGGATCAGCAGAGGATGGCGTGCCGCTCGGCGAGCTGCCGTACCTCCGCCGCCCATGACGGCTTGGCCCGGCGTACCAGCGACTGCACCACCTCTCTGAGCAGTTTCCTGTGATCGAACTCCTCTGGGCATTCCCGCTCGATCCGCATCAGATGCAACAGGCACCCCGCGTCGTCGCCGGTGTCCTCGCAGGCCCGGACGATCTGACACAGGTGTGTGGTGCGCCGCTCCAGGCTCGGTGTCTTACGAATGTCCACATCTTCGGCGAATCGCAGCACGTTTTCGGCTTTGCGCGCGTCGTATTCCAGCGAGCACACGTGAATCGCCACATTGGTGTGTGAGAAGAACGCGACGTCGTACACGTCGCTGCCGTCCACGCGTTCGGCCAGCCGGCGGGCGTCGGTGCGAAGCAGCTCTTTGCCGCGTTCGCGGTCTCCGGTGCGGGCCACGCTGATGGCCGCGAGCTGGGTCAGCCCGCCGAGCGCGCGAATGTGCCGCTGGTCGCCGTCGCCGACCACGGGCTCGAACTCCTCGATGCCACGCAGCGCTGTTTCGTAGGAGAGCTGAGGCATGTCATCGGACAACAGTGCCTGCCCGAGCCCCCAGTGGCTCCATGCGACCATCAGGGGGTCGGCCGTCTCCTCCGCGTATCGCATCCCTCGATCCGCCGCCAGGTGCGAGAGGTCGATCCGGCCCACGCGCTTGAGCACGCTGCGCGCCAGAAAGTAAGAGTCGGCCGCCACCCGGAAGGCCGCTCGCTGCCCGTCACGCACGAGGCGCTCGGTATCGGTGATCAGCGCAGGCAGCAGTCGCAGGGTCTCGGTGTAGCGGTGCGGCGAACCGAAGTAGATGGCACGGGCGGCGTTGATCCGCTCCGCGAGCTGGTCCACAGTCGGGGGCTCGACATCCTTGATCAAGGTCCGGTAGGTGAACAGCGCGCGTTCGATGTCGCTGATCTGCGGACGCCCCGGCTCGTGCGTCTCCCGGGGCGACTCACCGACCAGTATGGCGGTCCGCACTCCGAGCACCTTGGCGATCTCGCGCAGCATCGGCAGGCTCGGCGTCCGCTGACCGTTCTCCACGAGTTCGATGTAGCGCACGGTACATCCCACCCGCGTCGCGAGGGCGGTGGTGCTCATGCCTCGCCGATCCCTTTCGCGGCGGATCGCATCGCCTGTGTTCGCGTCATGCATGGCCCTGACCCCTCCCTGGCGTCTTGACAGCATCAGGTTACGGTCGGCGAGCCGTGGAATACCAGGGGATCGAGCAAATAGCGAAACGCTTATATGGAAGGCCCCGGATCATGCCTTTAACGGCTGATGTCCATAATGCTACTCCTTCAGGCTGTAAAACCCGATCGGTGAATTCGGCTGGAAGCCGATACGTGTGTAAACCGGTGCTCCGGCGGCGGTGGCGTGCAGGGTGGCGCGAGTCAGCCCGGTGGCCTGGCCTCCCTCGTACAGGGCCTTGCGGGTGATGGCCTCGGCGTAGCCCCTGCGCTGCCACTCGGGGTCGGTGGCGACGGCCACGACGAACAACCGGCCGTCCGCCTCGACCGTACCGGCGCACGTCACCGGCACTCCGTCCCGCAACCCCAGGTACGCCCGGATCTCACTCGTCCACAGCTTGGAACCGGTGAACCCCGCCCGCCCCGCCTCCTCCGGGAACCCGTGGGCGCGCGCGTTGAGGT
>NZ_POUA01000610.1 GCF_003236385.1 Spongiactinospora gelatinilytica | reverse complement strand
GGCCCTGATGAACAGGGTGATGGCGGCGGCCCAGAAGAGCAGCCAGAACAGCGGGATGATCGGCCAGAAGCCACCGCCCCAGTGCGTCACGGCCAGGATGTTCATGAGATGTCTCCTTTCGACACCTCAACGGTCCGGCATCGGCGGCGCGGAGGCATCCGACGGTGGCCTTGTTCGCAGGTACGACGGGTGGTGTGCGGGGCGGTGGCCTGCCGTACTCCCGGTGACGTACGCTCCCCGGCCCGCCTAAGGTCGGTCGTATGCGTTTTGGGGTACTAGGTCCGCTCACCGTATGGACCGACGCCGGAGAGGTCGTCTCGATTCCCGGTACCAAGGTGCGGGCTTTGCTGGCCGATCTGCTCGCGCACGAGGGCCGGGTGGTGTCGGCCGATCGGCTCGTCGCGGACCTGTGGGGGGACGACGTGCCGGGCAATCCGGTGGCGGCGTTGCAGGTGCGCGTGTCGCAGTTGCGGCGGGCGCTGGAGGAGGCCGAGCCCGGGGGCAGGCTGCTGGTCGTCTCACGCGCGCCCGGCTACCAGTTGCGGGTGGAGCCGGACGCGGTGGACGCCGTCCGGTTCGCCAGGCTGGTGGCGGAGCGGCGACTGCCCGAGGCGCTGGACCTGTGGCGGGGTTCGGCGTACGCCGACTTCGCCGACCACGAGTTCGCCCGGCCGGCGATCACCAGGCTGGAGGAGGCGCGGCTGGCGGCGGTGGAGGAGCTGTCGGAGGTACGGCTGGCCGCGGGCGAGCCGGTGGACGTGGCCGAGCTGACCAACGCCCACCCGCTGCGCGAACGCCTGCGCGCCGTCCACGTGAAGGCCCTCTACCGGGCCGGACGGCAGAGCGAGGCCCTGGCCGCGTACGGCGAGCTGCGCGAACGGCTGGCCGGCGAACTCGGCCTGGACCCCTCCCCCGAACTCGCCGACCTGCACGGCCGGATCCTGCGGCAGGACCCCGCGCTGAGCGGTCCGGCCCGGCGGCGGCCGACCAACCTGCCCGCCCCGGTCAACGACCTGATCGGCCGGGAGACGGCCGTCGCCGAGATCACCGCGCTGCTGGACACGGCCCGGCTGGTCACGCTGACCGGTTCCGGCGGGGTCGGGAAAACGCGTCTGGCGCTGGAGACGGCCGCCGGGCCGGTCGGCCGCTACGCCGACGGGGTCTGGCTGGTCGAGCTGGCCGCGCACGAAAAGGACGACACCGACTCGCTGGCCGAGGCCGTGCTCGCCGCGCTCGACGTCAGGGACGGCGCGGGCCCCGGCAGCGCCCTGGAACGGCTGGTGGACGCGCTGCGCGCCCGGCGGATGCTGCTGGTGCTCGACAACTGCGAGCACGTCGTCGAGCGGGCCGCCCGGCTCGCCGACGAGCTGCTGCGCGCCGCCCCCGGCCTGCGCGTCCTGGCGACCAGCAGGGAGCCGTTGTGCGTGTCCGGCGAGGCCCTGTACGCCGTGCCGCCGCTCGACCTGCCCGAAGACGGTGACCTTCGCGCCGTGGCCGAGTCGCACGCGGTGCGGCTCTTCCTGGCGCGGGCCGCCGCCTCGGCGCGCGGGTTCGCGCTGGACGAGACCAACGCGGCGGCCGTGGCGCAGCTCTGCCGCCGCCTGGACGGCCTGCCGCTCGCCCTGGAACTGGCCGCCACCCGGGTGCGGGCACTCGGCGTCGATGAGCTGGTGGCCCGGCTGGACGACCGTTTCCGGGTGCTGTCCGGCTGGCAGCGCGGCGGACCGGCGCGGCAGCAGACGCTGTCGGCGACGATCGACTGGAGCTGGACGCTGCTCAGCGACGCCGAGCGGGTGGTGCTGCGCCGCCTTTCGATCTACTCCGACGGCTGCACGCTCCAGGCCGCCGAGGAGGTGTGCGGCGGCGACGGGCTGGACGTGCTGGAGCTGATCGCGCGGCTCGTGGACCGGTCGCTGGTGACGGTCGTGGACGGGCCCGCGGGGACGCGCTACCGGCTGCTGGAGTCGGTGGCCGTCTACTGCCGGCGCAGGCTGGACGACGCGGGCGAGACCGAGCGGGTACGGCGGGCGCACGTCGAGTGCTACGCGGCGCTGGCCGTACGGGCGGAGGCGCGGCTGCGCGGGCCCGAGCAGGCGCAGTGGCTGCGCCGCCTGGACGCCGAGGCCGCCAACCTGCGCGCCGCGCTCGACGCCGCCCCCGCCGGTGCGGCGTTGCGGCTGGTCAACGCGCTGGCCTGGTACTGGTTCCTGCGCGGCAGGCTGCGTGAGGCGCGGCGGGCGCTGGAGGTCGCGCTGCGCGCCCCCGGCGAGGCGCCGGAGGCGGACCGGGCCAGGGCGCGGGCCTGGCGGGCCGGGTTCGCGCTGCTGCTCGGCCAGGACGCCGACTGGGCCGACTGGAAGGACACGCTCGCGATGGACGATCCGGGCGACCGCGCCCGGGCCGAGTGGTTCTTCGCGTGGAGCATGCCCGACCTGCCGTCCGCCCGGGCCCTCGCCGACAGCGCCCTACTGACGTTCCGCGAGCTGGGCGACCACTGGGGGGTCGCGGTGACGCTGAGCGTGCTGGCCCGCGACGCCTACACCCGGCGCGACTTCCCGGCCCTCGAACGGACCGGGACGGAGAGCGAGCGGCTGTTCCGCGAGCTGGGCGACCGCTGGGGGCTGCTCCAGGCGACCGAGTGGCTGGGCGGGCTGGCCGAGGTGCGGGGGGAGTACGAGCG
>NZ_POUA01000060.1 GCF_003236385.1 Spongiactinospora gelatinilytica | reverse complement strand
CCCAAGACCACCCCGCGGCCCACCGCGAGCTACCGCGCCCAAACCTCCATCCTGGACAAGTACACCGAACGGCGGGCCGGGATCGACCGGACGATCGTGATCGTGTTCTTCACCGTCATCGTGGTCGCCACCGTCGTAGCCGGCGCCGGCAGCGCCGCCCGCCGCCGCGGCTGACCCCAGGCCAGACCAGGCCACTGAGGGCCCGGCAACCTCGACTCCCCGGTGGCCGGAGCCGCGCCAGGAGTGGGCCCAGGGTCGGTGGGGTCCGTGGCCGGACCCTTCGGTTTGTGTTGGTGCAGCGGGGCTTCGGCGGGTGGTGTTACTGCCGGGGGGCGGTTGCGTCGGTGGGGAAGACGCCCTCGGTGACCAGCTTTTCCAGGGTTTCGCGCATCCACTCGGACTCGTTCAGGTGTGGAAACGGCTCGCCCGTTGGTACCTCGACGTCCAGGAACCGGCACAGGGGCTCCCAGCCCTCCCGTACGTCGAACACCAGCAGCCGCTCCGCGGGGAGGACGGCCTTGACCGTCTCGATGTGGCGGTCGAACGCCGCCACCGCCGCGCTCTCCTCCGGCAGCTCCATGTTGGCGAAGTGGACGCCGAGCGCCTCCTGGGAGATGCGGTCGGTCACCGGGCGGAGGCGTTCCATCCGGGCGAACATCTTCTTGGCCGCCGGTGGCAGGGCGTCCGGAAGCGCGCGGCCGGGGCCGACGGCCATCAGGGCCTGCATGCTGCGGTACCAGCTCTGCGGGTCGCGGACGGTCAGGACGACCTTGGCGTCGGGGTACGCGGCGGCCTGCTCGCGCCAGAAGTGGCTGGCCGGCCAGTCGGTGGCGGACCGGTATCCGGAGAGGACCTTGTCCCAGTCCAGGGGCTCGCCGGAGCCCGCGGGCAGCCAGCGCTCGATGTGGTCGGGCTTACTGAGGATCTCGAACATGTGGTAGCAGGGGCCGAACCCGAGCCGTTCCAGCGCGACCTTCAGCGAGCGGGTCCCGGTACGCGGGAAACCGGCGCCGATCACTTGCAACATGTGACTCTCCTCTGCCTCGGGGCGGTTTCCCGTCCCACTCGGTGGGGAATTCAACACGTGTTTAGTTTATTTGCCGCGCCCGGCGGTCCCAGATTCGCCCCCTTACTCCTCGCGTCGCGAGATCAGCTCTGTGGCGGCGCCAGTTGCCGGTCGATGCGGTCGAACTGCTGCACGGCCACCTCGAACGCGGTCGGCTCCACCGCGTTGAAGCCGCTGTAGGGGTGGCTGCTGAGCTGCACGAACACCACGCCCACGACCACCACCGTGACCCGGATCGCGTCACTCACCACGGTGGCGAAGGTCGGCCGGATGCCGAGCGTCCAGGGCAGCGCGATCACCAGTGCGCCGGACAGTGCCATCGAGATCATGAAGATGTCTTCCAACCGGGTCGCCGCGTCATCCGCGCGCAGGGCGCGGGCGTGGCTCAGGTCGGCGGCCCGGCTCAGGGCCTCCTGGCGGAGGTTTTCGTGCGCCGGCTCGGCCGGGCGCAGCCGGTGCAGGGCCGCGCGCAGCTCGTCGAGCGTGCGGCCGGGCAGCGGGGACAGCGTGTCGTTGCTCATCATCGGCCAGTCGAGGGTGATCGACTGGTTGGTGTACTGCCTGATCTGCACCTTGAGCGGGGCGGCCTCCGGGATGGGGGCCAGCGTCCAGTACAGCTCGGTCAGGGTCTCGCTCTCGGCCGCGGAGTCGGCTTCGGCTGCGGTGATCGCGTCCTTGCACAGCACCACCGCGTACGCCAGGACCAGCAGATAGACGGCGAGCGCGATGTTGGCGGCGAAGTCGACCGCGCTGAACCGCTGCTCCTGATGCTCCTGGCCCTTCTTGCGCAGGACGACGATGGCCAGAACTAAGAGGACGAACGCCGCCGACGCGGCGATGCTGACCCAGCCCATGGGGGGACCTCCAAGCGCGCACCAATGGTGGTACTACCGAGGGTAATCGCACGAGTACGCGATTTCACGGGTTTCGGTGAGGTCGGTGGGACTCAGGTGCGCAGCTCGTGTACGGTGGCCAGAAAGTCCCTGGTGACACCCCGCAAACCCGGCAAATGCGACAGGCCCACCAGCCTGACCACCAAGGGCACCGTCCGCTCGATCAGCCGGTAGGTGCGGGCGCACTCGGGCGAACTGTCATGCACCCAGAAGAGCACCACTCCCATGGACAGCAGCCACAGCAGCTCGGGCAGCTCGGCGCGCAACTCCTTGTCCATCCGATCCGTCGAGCCCTCCACCACCTTCCGGTAGATGGCGATGGACGCCTCCCGGGACGGACTGGAATCCGCGCTGAACGGACTGAGCGGATTGCTCGGCTCCGCGGCGTGCTTGAAGAACTTGACCGCGAACTCGTGGTACGGCTCCGACACCCGCACCCACGCCCGCAGTACGCCCGTCAGCCGCGCTTCCAGCGTCCGCTCCCCCGCCAGGACCTCCTGGCAGGCCGCCTCGTGCTTCTCCTGGGCGCGGTCGTAGTACGCCTGGATCAGCGCCTCCTTGGAGGCGAAGTAGTAGTAGGCGTTTCCCACAGAAATGCCCGCCTCCGCGGCGATGGCACGCATTGTGGTGGCCTCGTAACCACGTTCCTGGAAAAGGCGCAGCGCCGTCTCGACGATGAGCTTGCGGGTCGATTCCGAACCCCGGTTCCGTTGGGTGGGTTCAACCACGTTCGTCACTGTACGTCCCGTCCCCCTGCTCGGTCATGAACCCTAACGGTGATCGCCACCACACCGCAAAGACTCTCCGCGCCCAGGTCTCACCCCGCCGGAAACGTGGGATTGATCCTCCTCGGAGGGGCAATCCGCGAAAAGGGATCAACATGGGGACCAGTCCCTGCAAACGGGGGCCCGTGCGGTTCGCCGCGTGCGTGTTGCTCGCCGTACAGACTTCCATCATCGCGCTCACCGCGGCGGAAGCCGACACGGCACACGCCCGCGTCGCGCTCGACGCCGGCTCTCCGGCAGACACGGCCGGCACAACCGGCACAACCGGCACAACCGGCACGGACGGCGCGCACGACACCGGCGGCACCGGCGGCACGCGTGCCGCCGAGGCGCTGCCGGACGTACACGGGCGGGCGCGCGAGATCACGTTCTATCTCGCGCGGGTGCTGCCCACGGACGTCGCCTACCGCGCCGCGACACCGACCGTCCAACACGTCGCCCAGGCCGTCCAGGACCGCGGCGAGGCCGCGTCCGAGCGCAAGCGTGCCCGCGCCGCCGTACGGCTCGGCCACCACAAGGCCATGCGGCGGGTCAAGCGGTCCGGGATCAGGTGGCACTCGTCCGGTGGGTGTACCAACCGGGAGGTGCGGACCTGCACCTCGCTCGCGTCCGTGCGGGCCGGGACCATCTCGGCGGTGATCGCGCTGAAGCGACGCAGCCAGTGCCCGATCAAGATCACCGGTGGCACCGAGGCCGGGCACGCGCCCGGCGCCTACAGCCACGGCAACGGGTACAAGCTGGACATCACACTCAACGCCTGCGTGGACCACTTCATCACCCACAACTACCCGCTCTACAGCGTGCGCGGCGACGGGGCCCGGCTCTACCGCGGGCCCGGCGGCGACGTGTACGCCAGGGAGAGCGATCACTGGGACATCCTGTTCCGGTGACCGCCTCCCCGGCATCGGGACCGCGGCGTCAGCCGGCCAGCTCGGCCGCCACCAGCTCGGCGATCTCCGCGGTGTTGAGCGCCGCGCCCTTGCGCAGGTTGTCACCGCAGACGAACATTTCGAGCGTGTTCGGGAAGTCGAGCGCCTGGCGGATGCGCCCGACGTAGGTCGGGTCGGTGCCCACCACGTCGGCGGGCGTCGGGTAGACCCCGGCCGCCGGGTCGTCGAGCACCACGACGGTCGGCGCGGCCGACAGCACGTCTCTGGCCTCGGCGACCGTGACCGGCTCGGCGAACGTCGCGTGGACCGCGACCGAGTGGGTGGTGATCACCGGCACGCGTACGCAGGTGGCGGAGACCTTGAGGTCGGGAATCCCGAGGATCTTGCGGGACTCGTTGCGGACCTTCAGCTCCTCCGACGCCCAGCCGTCCTCCTTGAGCGAACCCGCCCACGGCACCACGTTGAAGGCGATCGGCGCGGGGAACGGCGAATCGGCCAGATCGGGCACCGTCTTGCGTACGTCGCCCGCGACCGTGCCGACGGTCCGGTCACCGGCCAGCGCGGCGACCTCGTCGTACAACCGCTCCGCGCCGGCCGCGCCCGCGCCCGACACGGCCTGGTAGGAGGCCGCGACCAGCTCACGCAGGCCGTACCGGCCGTGCAGCGTGCCGAGCACGGCCATCATCGACAGCGTGGTGCAGTTGGGGTTGGCGATGATGTTCTTCGGCCGCTCGCGTACGGCCTCGGCGTTGCACTCGGGGACGACCAGCGGCACCTGCGGGTCCATCCGGAACGCGCCGGAGTTGTCCACGGCGACCGCGCCGCGGGCGGCGGCCACCGGCGCCCACTCCGCGGACACCTCGTCGGGCACGTCGAACATCGCCACGTCCACGCCGTCGAACGCCTCGGGGGACAGCGCCCGCACCACGACGTCTTCGCCGCGCACGCGCAGCACCTTGCCCGCCGAACGCGGCGAGGCGATCAGCCGGATCTCGCCCCAGACGTCGGGGCGGCCGGACAGGATGTCCAGCATGACGGTGCCGACCGCGCCGGTCGCGCCGACCACGGCCAAAGTGGGCTTGCTCATCGTCCGGTACCTCCGTAAACCACCGCTTCAACCTGGTCGGCGTCGAGATCGAAGGCGCGGTGCGCCGCGCTGACCGCCGCGTCCACCTCGTCCTGTCCGACGATCACGGAGATCCGGATCTCCGAGGTCGAGATCATCTCGATGTTGACCCCCGCGTCGGCGAGCGCCGCGAAGAACGTCGCCGTCACGCCGGGGTGGGAGCGCATGCCCGCGCCGATCAGCGACACCTTGCCGATCTGGTCGTCGAAGAGCAGCGACTCGAACCCGATCTGGTCCTGGGCCCGCTTGAGCGTGGTCAGCGCCGTCGGACCGTCGGTGGCCGGGAGCGTGAAGGAGATGTCGGTACGGCCGGTCGCGGCGGCGGACACGTTCTGCACGATCATGTCGATGTTGATCTCCGCGGCGGCGAGGATCTTGAAGATGGCCGCGGCCTCTCCCACCTTGTCGGGCACCCCGACAACGGTGACCTTCGCCTCGCTCCGGTCGTGCGCCACGCCGGAGATGATCGGCTGCTCCATCTCGCTTCCTTCGCTGGTGCTGGTGCTGGTGCTGGTGCTGGTGCTGGTATTGGTATTGGTGCCGGTGCCGGTGCCGGTGCCGGCTTCGGGCCGCCTGGAGGTCACCCAGGTGCCCTCCCGCTGGCTGAACGAGCTCCTGACGTGAATGGGGAGCTCGAACCTGCGCGCGTACTCCACGCAGCGCAGGTGCAGGACCTTGGCCCCGCAGGCGGCCATCTCCATCATCTCCTCATAGGAGATGCGCGGAATCCGCCGAGCCGCCGCGACGATGCGGGGGTCGGCCGTGAAGATCCCGTCCACGTCGGTGTAGATCTCGCAGACGTCGGCGTCGAGCGCGGCGGCGAGCGCCACCGCCGTGGTGTCGGAACCGCCGCGGCCGAGCGTGGTGATGTCCTTGGTGTCCTGGGACACGCCCTGGAACCCCGCCACGATCGCGATCTGGCCGACGTCCACGGCCTCCTTGATGCGGCCGGGCGTCACGTCGATGATCCGGGCCTTGCCGTGCTTGGAATCGGTGATCACACCCGCCTGCGAGCCGGTGAAGGACCGCGCCTCGTGCCCGAGGTTGGCGATGGCCATCGCCAGCAGCGCCATGGAGATGCGCTCGCCCGAGGTGAGCAGCATGTCCAGCTCGCGCCCCGGCGGCAGCGGGGAGACCTGCTGGGCGAGGTCGAGGAGCTCGTCGGTGGTGTCGCCCATCGCGGAGACCACCACGACGACCTCGTTGCCGGCTTTTTTCGTCGTGACGATCCGCTGCGCGACCCGCTTGATGCTGGCCGCGTCGGCGACAGACGAACCACCGTACTTCTGCACAACGAGCGCCACTGTAAGTCTCCCGAGGGACGTAGGGGCTGTGGAGCTCACAGTTTACGGTGCGCACGGCATGCCGCTTCTGGCCAGCCCACCATATGGGACGGCCGGGCGGCGACCTCCGCTACGACCCGGTGCGCTCCTCCACCACGTCGAGCCTGGTGTGCGCGACCAGGGCCTGAAGCGCCCGCATCGCCGCGCCCGCGTGGTTGCCCCAGGTGTTGAAGTAGCTGTACTGCCACCACCACAGGGCCTCCAGGGGACGGCCGGCGCGGTGGTGACGCAGCCCGTGGTACAGGTCGGCGGCCACCGCGGTCAGGTCGTCGGAGAGGCGGTAGGCGGTGACCCCGGTGTCCTTGTAGGGGTCGAAGACCTCGGCGTAGACGTCGACCTCGCCGAACCGCTCGGCCAGCGCCGCACGGACCTCGTCGAGGTCGGGGTCCTCGCTCATCGGGGGCTCCCAGTTGCCGGACAGGATCACGTCCTGGCTCGCCCCGAGCTGCGCCCCGGCCAGACTCACCTGCGCGACCTCCATCAGCAGCAGCGCCAGCGTCGCGTCGCCGCCCTCGCCGCCGGCCAGCCGGCTCAGGCCGTCCAGGTAGTTCTCCGCGTGCCCGGCCACGGTCTCGGCGAGCTCACTCCACTCGGCAGACATGTCAGACATCAAGGAGCCTCCGCCCTTCGAAAGCGCGGCCCAAGGTGACCTCGTCCGCGTACTCCAGATCGCCGCCCACCGGCAGGCCGCTGGCCAGCCGGGTGACCCGTACGCCCATCGGTTTCACCAGGCGGGCGAGGTAGGTCGCGGTCGCCTCCCCTTCGAGGTTGGGGTCGGTGGCGATGATGAGTTCGGTGACCTGGCCGTCGGCCAGGCGCGTCATCAGCTCGCGGATGCGAAGGTCGTCGGGGCCGACGCCGTCGATGGGACTGATCGCCCCGCCGAGCACGTGGTACCGCCCGCGGAACTCGCGGGTCTTCTCGATCGCCACGACGTCCTTGGGTTCTTCGACGACGCAGATCACATGGAGGTCGCGGCGCGCGTCGCGGCAGATCCGGCAGTCCTCCTCGGAGGCGACGTTGCCGCACACCCGGCAGAAGCGGACCTTGTCCTTGACTTCGAGCAGCGCGTGCGCCAGCCGTTTGACGTCGGCCGGATCGGCCGCCAGCAGATGGAACGCGATCCGCTGCGCGCTCTTGGGACCGACGCCGGGCAGCAGGCCCAGCTCGTCGATCAGGTTCTGGACGACCCCTTCGTACATCGTCTAGAACCCTGGAAGCTGCCCGAAGCCGCCGCCGCCGAGGCCCTGAGCGAGCGGGCCGAGCTTCTGCCGCTGCAACTCGGACGCCGCGCGCACGGCGTCGCGGACCGCGGCGATGACCAGGTCGGCGATCGTGTCGACCGTCTCCTGGGCGTCTTCGGCGTCCACGACCTCCGGCTTGATCTTCAGCTCCTGCAGCTCGCCGGCGCCGTTGACCGTCGCCACGACCAGCCCGCCGCCCGCCGAGCCCTCGACCCGTGCGTCGTTCAGCTCCTGCTGGGCGCTCGCGATCTGCTGCTGCATGAGCTGGGCCTGCTCCATGAGCTGCTGCAGGTTGACATCACCTGGGTTCACCGTCGTGCGCTCCTCGTGGCCTTCGCGTGGGTGGGGTTCGTGCCGTCGCCACGAGCCTACGGTGTTTGGACGGGACGGCGCACCGGCGGCGGCCTGTGTTCCCTTTCAGGACCGCTTCCGGGCCGCTTCCGGGCCGCCTTCGAGCCGTCTCTGGGCCGTTCCTGGGCCGTTCGGCGGGCCGCCGACCGGGCCCCGGCGCGTCTCGGGACGTCCGGGGCCCGACCGCCACATCCGCCGGGAATGGCCGCACCAGGCGGCTGCCGTCAGTGAAGCTAGCGAGGGCCGGGTTGCGTACGCGTTGCGCCCGCAGTTTCACTTTCCGTGTCTGGGATTGGCCGAATCGGTTGCGCGGGCCTGCCGAAAACCCTGATGCTCGCCGATGAAACGACTACTGGGGGTGGTCTATGCGTGACAGGCGCGTGCCCGCGGTACCCGCCGCGGTGGCGCTGAACCCGGACGAGTACGCTGGCCGGCTCCATGACTGGCACGAGGCGGCCGTCTCCGACCATCCAGGCGACCCGATCACGCAGCGCGACGAGCCTGCCTCGCCGTCCGGCGAGGCGGACGCACAGCACGGCGAAACCGACCGAAACCATGACAGGCCACCCGGGACACCTGACGGACCGCGCCGGGTCATCGCCGCGTCCTGGCGTCGTTCCCTCAGCGCGGGCATCGATCCCGAACGGCTGTGCTCCTACCCCGGCTACGAGACGGACGACATCGGCGACGCACGGCGCTCGCACCCCATCGGGCCGCACCTGCCGATGCTCGCCTCGACGCTGCTGCGCACGGTCTACTGCACCGGCATGATCATGACCGTGGCCGACGCCGACGGCCGCGTACTGTGGCGCGACGGCAGCAACCAGGCGCTCGCGCTGGGCGAGAGCGTCGGGCTGTGCGACGGCTTCGTCTGGGCCGAATCGGCGGTCGGCACGAACGGCATCGGCACCGCGCTGGCCGCGGGCCGGCCGGTCCACGTCTATCCCGCCGAGCACCTGGTGAAGGCGCTCCAGGAGTGGTCGTGCTCCGGTTCGCCGATCAGCGACCCCGACACCGGCGAGATCGTCGGCTGCGTCAACGTCAGCGGTACGCCCGACCACCTGCACCCCGCGACGGTCGCGCTGGTCCACGCCGCGGCCAAGCTGACCGAGAGCCACCTCGCGCTCGACCTGCGCGAACGCGACGCCCGCCTGCTGGCCCAGCACGAGGACCGCGCCCACACCTCCCGCGCCACCGGGCGGAGCGCGCTGGTCACCGCCACGGGCCGGGTCCTCGCGGGCGAACTCCCCGGCGTCCCCGGCGCCGCCGGCCTCGCCGCCGTCACCGGCGTCACGGGCCATCCGGTCGACCGGATCGCGCTCCCCCGCAACGGCGACACCGTACTGCTCCGCGACGGCACCGTCGGCCTGATCGAACCCTTCGGCAACGGCTATCTGGTCTATCCCACCCAGCGGGTCCCGGCCACCGTGCTCACCCTGTGCTTCCTGAGCGCCGACCACCCCACGGCCCACCTGGACGGAGTGCCCGTCCACCTCTCCCAGCGGCACGCCGAGATCCTCGCCCTGCTGGCGCTCAACCCGGGCGGCATGACGGCCGACCAGCTCTCCTTCCAGCTATATGGAGACCTGGGCAAGCCGGTGACCATCCGGGCGGAGATGCACCGGCTGCGCGACCAGCTCGGCACGGCGGTGGCGGGCAAGCCCTACCGGCTGACGTGCGAGGTCACCGCCGACTTCCTCGAAGTACAGCGGCTGCTCGCGGGCCATGACCCGGCGGCCCTCGCCCAGGCGTACCGCGGGCCGCTGCTGCCACGGTCGGAGTCGCCCACCATCCGCCGGACCCGCGACGAACTGGAGGGCCAGGTACGCGCCCGACTGCTCCAGGACGGCTCGGCCGGCGCGCTGTGGCACTACGCACAGACCCAGTACGGCCGAGACGACCCACACGTACTCGAACGCCTCACGATCCTGCTCCCCCCAGGCGACCACCGCGCCGCCGTGGCCCGCATCCGCCTGTCCGCCGACGACTGACTCCCCCGCTCCACCCAGGACCGAAGCGGGGTTCACGGCATCCGGCTGTGCTTAGGGAAGGGAACGCTCGAACCGGACATCGCGCACGTCGGCCACTCCGCAGGACGTAGTGCGGAGCGATGGTCAGGCGTGGTCGATTTCCTCGATGATCCGGCCGCCGAGTTCGCGCTGGATGAGCGCCATGCCGGACAGCTCGTCCACGTCGGCGTCCGCGTCGTTCTCCGGATCGACCTCGTCGTTGACCGAACCGTTGGACGCCGTCGCCTGCCGTGCCGGGACGGCGTCGGGCCAGGCGGCGCCACCGCCGCCGCCCTGCCTGGAGCGGGACTGGACGGCTTGCTGGGCGGCCTGCGCGGCCGTACGGGCGGCGGCGATGCCCGCGCTCGGCGCGGGCGGCGAGCCGGGGTCGTCGGGGGGCGGCGCGTCGGGCCAGGTCTCGTCGGTGGTGGGCGCGGGCCGCGCCTGCGTCGGTGCGGCCGAACCGCCCGAACCGCTCTGCGGGCCGTTCTGGCCGTTCTGGCCGCTCTGGCCGCTCTGGCCGCTCTGGCCGCTCTGGCCGCTAGGACGGCCGGCGTGGGCCTGGGCATCGCCCCCCCGGCCCTGTGCGCCTCCCTGAGGGCCGTGTGAGCCTCCGGGGGGCGGCGATTGCGGACCGCTCGGTCGCGGCCCCGCATGGGGCCCTCGCGAGCCGCCGCCGGGCCGCGAGGGCGAGCCGCCGCTCCCGGCCCCGAACGGTGTGCCCGGCCCGCCGCCGGAACCCGTGACGGCTTCCACCCGCCAGGTCCCGCCCATTACGTCGCCGAGCGCCGCGGCCACCACCGTGTCCTTGCCGCCGCCCACGAAGTTCTTCATCGCGCCGACCTGCGCGAAACCGAGCGTGACGACATTGCCCTCGACGCCGACCACCTGGGCGTTGGTGTTGACGTTGGCCCAGACGACGATGCTGCGGCGCTTCAGCGCGCCCAGCACGGCGGGCCACGCCTGCCGTAGGTCACCGCTACCACCGGCGGACGCAGGCGCAGGCGGGGGCGTGGAAGCAGAGGCGGGCGCGGGAGCCGAAGGCGGAGCGGGGCTCGCCGTACCGGCGGCCGGGTCCGCGGACGCCGCACCGGGACGCACCGCGGCGGGCCACCCGTCATCCCCGGCCGGACGCTCCTGCGCCGGGACCTTCTCCTCGGCCCGCACGACAGGCGCCCGCTCCGGAGCGGCCGGTTCAGGCGCGGCCGGTGCAGGAGCCTGTACCGGCGCCTGCGCCGCTCTCTGTACCGGCGCCTGCACGGGCCCCGTACCGGAGCCAGAGCGCTCCAGCCGTTCCAGGCGGGCCAGCAGCGCGGCCTCCCCCTGCTGCGCGGACGGCAGCAGCACACGCGCGCACATCAGCTCAAGCAGCAACCGGGGCGAGGTGGCCCCGCGCATCTCGGTCAGCCCCGCGTTGAACACCTCGGCGGCGCGGGTCAACTCGCCCGGCCCCATCGAGGCGGCCTGCTCGCGCAGCCGTTCCAGCTCGTCGGCTGGCCGGTCGAGCAGCCCACTGCCCGCCGCCTCCGGCACATTCGCCAGGATCACCAGGTCGCGGAAGCGCTCCAGCAGGTCGGCCGCGAACCGCCGCGGATCGTGCCCGCCCTCGATCACCCGGTTGACGGTGTGGAAGACCCCGGCCCCGTCACCGGCCGCGAACGCGTGGACCACCTCGTCGAGCAGGTCGCCGTCGGTGTAGCCGAGCAGTGAGGCGGCCCTCGCGTACGTGATGCCGTCGTCATCGGCCCCGGCCATGAGCTGGTCGAGCACGGAGAGCGAGTCACGCGCGGAACCCGCGCCCGCACGGACCACCAGCGGCAGCGCCTGCGGCTCGAACGGCACGCCCTCGCTGGTCAGGATCTCCTCCAGCAGCGCGCGGAGGGTCGTCGGGGGCATGAGCCTGAAGGGATAGTGGTGGGTCCGCGACTTGATCGTGCCGATGACCTTCTCCGGCTCGGTCGTCGCGAACACGAACTTCAGGTGCGGCGGCGGCTCCTCGACGAGCTTGAGCAGCGCGTTGAAACCCTCGCGGGTCACCATGTGCGCCTCGTCGATGATGTAGATCTTGAACCGCGCGGCCACGGGCGCGAAGAACGCCCGTTCGCGCAGGTCGCGCGCGTCGTCCACACCTCCGTGCGACGCGGCGTCGATCTCGATGACGTCGAGGTGCCCGGGCCCGGTGGGGGCCAGCGCCACACACGACTCGCACTCCCCGCAGGGATCGGGCGTCGGACCCTTCGCGCAGTTGAGGGATCGCGCCAGAATGCGCGCGCTGGACGTCTTGCCGCACCCGCGCGGCCCGCTGAACAGGTAGGCGTGATTGATCCGCCCGCTCCGCAACGCCTGCCGCAGCGGATCGGTCACATGCTCCTGGCCCTTGACCTCAGCGAACGTCCCGGGCCGGTACTTGCGGTACAGCGCGAGGCTCATGCGGGTCCCCTCCAGCTAAAGAGACCCCCCGCACACCCGCCAGAGCCCGCTTATCCTTGCTGCCTTCCGGCCCTGGGGAGGTTCACAGGATGACGCCGCGCGAGGGGTCCACCGACAGTCTAGCCATGCTCACGAGTGCTCGGGGCACGGAATCCCGGTCCCCTTCACCCGCGAGTTCCGGTAAGCTGCTCAACGGAGGATTCGCCTAGTTGGCCTAGGGCGCACGCTTGGAAAGCGTGTTGGGGGCAACCCCTCACGAGTTCGAATCTCGTATCCTCCGCTCCTGGTTGAGACAGGGAACGCCAGAGGGGCCGGTCGATCCAGCCGGCCCCTCTCGCATGTCACCGCCCCGGTTGCGCGGCGAGCGATCTTGGGGCCGCGTCCCTCAAGCCACCCTGGGCGGCTCCTGCGAGCGACCGGAGACGTCCAATTTCTCCCGGTCGTTAAATGGGTGTGGCATGCTGTGTACTGCCCGGGTATGCGCCGGCGATAGCGGTTTTGCTATCGACAGCGGCAAAAGTCACAGACAAGGCAGCGCCAGTGGGCCTTCAATAAAGCTGGTAAACGGATATGCCGGAAGCCAGGCTGGGAGAGTCCAGTGGATCCCACAGGTCCTGACCCCACCAAGTCGGTCCCTCACCATCAATGAGCGGACGGGCCTCCCCGGAAAAGGCGGAGTTCCCGAGGCGCCCCGCCCTGATGACCCTCCGGCCAGAAGCAGGCGGCGCAACTCCTGGCACCGGTTCCTGGGCCGGAACACAGGTGAGTGCGGGAGTCATCGCCGCGGTCACCAGCGTGCCGGCGCTCGCGGTGGGCGTGTCGGCATGGCTGCTCCCCCAGGGTGGCGGCAAGAGCAACGATGTGCCAGAGCAATATCTCGGCACCTGGAGAGGGCGGGTCACAATGACCCTCCCCGACCCCGCTCGGGAGGGAACAGGGACGGGAATTGACGACTGACGATAGAGCAGGGCGGTATCGGCGACACCATCGCAGATCAACGCGCCATCGACTGGGGTCAGGCGAATAGCTGCTCACGTAGCTGGCAGCTCGCCGAAGTCAACGGCGACCACCTCATTTTGAAGGCCGGCAACACCGGCGCCCCGGCCAACGCGTCACCGGGACAGGCCTGTCTGGCGGATCTGACAATGAGTGTCCGGCTGACCGATCAGGCAAGAATCGCGATCCAAGCGAACTACAACATCCTCGGAACGGTCACGGGGGCGTTCAGCGGTTCTCTGACACGACAGCGCTGAACGTGGCCGGGCGCCCGGCCGCCGGTGGGCGACCGAGGTACGTCGCCAGAGGCAAAGCTTCGAGCCGCCACTGACGGACCAGGCCGGCCACGACCAGATCCTCCCGCCAGGACGGTGCTGGCGGCAGCCGGTCAGGCCGTTGCACCAGCCCCAACTCCTCAGCCGCATCCCTGTCTGGGGCGGCACCGAACTTTCCACCGTGGGAAGTTCGGCTGTGTCATGCTGGCTTCGTAGTGCCACAAGTTGCTTGTGGCGCCGAGCCAAAGAACGGGCCCCTGTCCTCTGAGCCTGGACAGGGGCCCGTTCGCCTGGCGGGGCCAGGCGGTGTGAGCGTTCTACCGGAAGATCGAGATCAGGAAGGCGGCTACGGCCAAGCCTGTCCGGATCCAGCGGTGTAAGCGCTCTGTGTCCCGCGGGTGGCGGGGTGGCGGGTCATCCATGTGTCCTCCTGCCTCCGAGTTGCCGAACCTGTCTCGGTCCGACATCGATGACCGGACCCGCGTGGTCCGACTCGGTTGGAGGCGGTATGTACGACTCGCCGTCGCCGACCTTACTAGCGCCGCCTTGCCCATGGGGCTGGAACCGGGTGATCGTCCCTGCGTGTGCCAGGATCGGGGGATGGGGGCGAAGGCTGAGCGGCGGGTGGATACCGGTCGTTTGCGGCGGCTCAGGGTGGCCAAGGATGTCATGGATCGGGAGTGGGCCGGGCCGCTGGATCTTGATGTGGTGGCGGCCAGGGCGGGGTATTCGCGCTACCACTTCGTGCGGTGCTTCAAGGCGGCGTACGGGGAGACGCCCGGGCAGTACCTCAGCAGGCGCAGGATCGAGCGGGCGCAGGATCTGTTGCGATCGGCCAATCTGACGATCACCGAGATCTGTGTGCTGGTCGGGTTCAGCAGCCTCGGGACGTTCTGCACGCGGTTCAAGCAGGTCACCGGCGTGACGCCGGGTGAGTTCAGGGTCAGGGAGCGGGCGCGGGAGCAGCCGGCCGTTCCGGGGTGTTTCGTGTTGCTCTGGGCGGGTGGGTTCGCCCAGCCGGACCGGGCGCGGGACTGAGCAACTTTCGAGAAGGCGTACGGCGGGGCGGGTGTCTAGCGTGTGAGGCACAGAATCGCACGAAACGGCACGTCAGGACGCTGCGAAAGGAGCCCGGAAATGATCAAGGGTCTGGGGATATCCACCGTGTGGGTGCTCGACCAGGATTCGGCGAAGGAGTTCTTCACCGGCAAGCTCGGCCTGGAGATCCGGACCGACATGACGCTCGGCGAGGGCGGGATGCGGTGGATCACGGTCGGCACCAAGGACCAGCCCGAACTGCAGATCGCGCTGATGGCGATCGGCACGTCCGCGCAGGATCCGGAGTCCGGGGAGCACCTTAGGGCGCTGGTGGCCAAGGGGGTGCTGGGCGCGGGGGCGTTCACCACCGACGACTGCGAGGGCGACTACCAGCGGCTGTCCGCCAAGGGGGTCACGTTCTTGCAGGAGCCGCAGAAGCGGCCGTACGGCATCGAGGCCATTTTCCGTGACGACTCGGGCAACTGGTTCAGCCTCACCCAGCCGTTCGCCGAACGCGACGAGAGCGCGGACTGGGAGTAGATCCCGACATAACAGGGCATCTCACCATAAGTGGTCAATCAACCACTCCAGGTGAGCAACGGGGGAAGCATGCCGGAACACCGCACACCATCGCGGCATCGCAGCGGAACGGCGCTCCGGCTGCTCACCCTCGCCCTCGGCACGTGCATGGCGGTCGCCGCGTGCCCGAGTCCCATCCGGGGCGACGACCCGCCCGGCGCGGGCGGCGCGGGCGGGCGGCAACCGGCGCCGCTCCCCACCGAACTGCCCACTGCGCTGCCCACCGGGGCGGGCGAGTGCGAGAAGGCCGCCGCCCGGCCCGAGGACTGCCGGATCGCCCGGATGGTGCGGAGCATCGAGAGCTACTGGACCGGCTACTTCCGGCGGCGCGGCGGCCGGGCGTACCGGCCGGCGCGGGCGGTGCTGTTCGAGCAGCGGGTCCGCAGCCCGTGCGGTGTCGCGACCGGGTCCGTGGGACCGTTCTACTGTCCGCGCAACGAGCGGGTGTACCTGTACCGGACCTTCTTCGACACCCTCGAACGCGACTTCGCCGCCGCCGGCGGTGCGCTCGCCCAGGCGTACGTGATCGCGCACGAATACGGCCACCACGCGCAGAACCTGCTCGGCGAGATGGGGAGTTCGAGCGAGGGTTCGCTGGGCGAGGAGCTTCAGGCCGACTGCTACGGCGGGGTGTGGGCGAAGTACGCGGTGAACACCAGGTTCTTTCCCCGGCCGTTCACCGAGGCGGACATCAGGAGATCGTTCGAGTCGGCGGAACAGGTCGGGCGGAAGACCATCGACATGGACCCGCGCGGCGAATCCGACTCGGAATGGTCATCGCGCCCCGATCGCGGATCATTCGACGAACGCAGGCAGTGGTTCACGACCGGCTACGAAAGCGGCGATCCGGCCCGTTGCACGGGCCCCGGTGGACGCGCCTGACCAGCGCAGGTGACGGTTGTCTCATTGGTACCGAATGTGCACCGAATGCGCAGCGAACGCGCGTCCACCACCCGGTGATCTCGCTCATCTCATAAACTACGTAGGGTGATCTTCAAGCTGGTCGGCGACGGACGTCCTTATCCCGAACACGGTCTCTCCAATCGCGATTGGGCCCAGATACCCCCGCGGCAGGTCCGGCTCGACTCTTTGATCACCACGAAGGCCGTGCTGGACCTTCACTCGCTGCTGGCCAAGGACTCCACGTTCTACGGCGACCTGTTCCCGCACGTGGTCCAGTGGCAGGGCGAGTTCTACCTTGAGGACGGCCTGCACCGTGCCCTCCGCGCGGCCCTGCACCAGCGTTCGGTACTGCACGCCCGCGTACTCGAACTCACCGACCCCGGCTGAGCCCCGCACCCCATGAACGAACCGTCAGCGAAGCGGCCCCGGGTGCTCGTCAGCCGCCCGCTGCCGACCGACCCGGCCGTCCGCGGCTCTCGGTCGCTGTTCCTGAGCCAAGCCGCCGAGCAGGGCATTCGCGCAGACCGGCGGATGCTGTACGTCGGCCCCGAGCCCGCCGGCCGCAACGTGGCCGAGTGCCTCCAGGTCGTCCCGGGCGATGAGGTGATCGCGCGGCGCAAGCTGATGCTCGCCAACGACGTTCCGGTACGTATCGCCACCAGCTACTTCCGGGCCGACCTGTTCGCCGGCACCCGCATCGCCCAGCCCGGCTTCGTGCTGCCCACCCTCCAGGCCGCACTGGAAGCCCTCGGCCACCGCTTCGGCCGGGCGGAGGAAGTGCTGACCGCCCGGCGTCCCACCGCTTTGGAGGCCGAGACGCTCGATCTCGACCCGGGCGAGTGGGTGGTCCAGGTGGTCCGCACCGGCTACGGCACGGACGGCACACCGGTCCACACCCTTGAGACGATCTGCGCGGCCGACCGGCATGTGTTCCCCATCCGGCAGGTCACCGGGGCCGACGAGTTCTGACCCGACGAGTTCTGATCCAGACGCGCCAGGGACCGGGGCACGTCGGGCGAGGGCTCCGGGCTACCAACTCGGAGCGCCTCGCCCAGGCAGAGGGCTCCGCGAAGAGTCACCTGCACCGCAGCGACGATACCGCCTGGCCGTTCTGGCGTGCGCTTCTCTGTGTAATCAAACGATAGCCGGGACGGGTTTCACCGACTCCTGGGGTGAGCGGAGTACCAAGCGGCTGTGCCGATAAGGGGTGCGCTGCCCACACAAGGGCAGTAGAGTCACTCGTGTCACGGACGCTCCGTAACGGGACTACTACCACCCGTCACATATCGGACGTTGCCGACATCGCTCCGCGAAGCTCTTAATTCACCCAAGCCCAAGTGAGGGAACATTGGAGATCCTGCATCCCCTTCTCGCGGCCGGGGTCATCCTCGCCGTGCTCGCCGTCGCGTACTACGCCATCCGGCGCGTCTCCGACGTCGCCCCCGCGCGGATCGCCGGTGTACTGCTCGCGCTCGCCACGCTGATCGGCGCGATCCCCCTGCTCATCAAGGTCCTTACGCCCTGACATGACCCGGGCCCGGCGTCGCCGGGCCCGGTTTCACCGTCCCTCTCGCCTCACGGCTGGATCACCACGCATCGCCACCCTTCGAGGGTGCCGTTCCACGGGAAGACGTGGCCGCAGTGGTACAGGCCCGCGTCCGTGCCCGAACGGATCTTGACATCGACGTTGGCATAGCCGAAGCCGCTGCAACTTCCGCCCCAGAGCTCGTAGTAGCCCTCTTCCGTCTCCGACGTGAGCCCGCCGAACCAGCAGTCGTGTAAGTCGGCGGCGTACGCGGGCGGGGCGGTGAGGAGCGTACCGGCCATCGCCGCCGCGCCGACCGCCAGGGCCGGCACCGATCTCGTGATCTTCACGGCGCTCCTTCCTCGGGGCCGCACTTGGACCAGGTAGGACCACCGCAAACGGTAGTCAGCGCACCTGCGAACGCCCAGAGGCGTCTGTCACCGGTTCGTTGTGAACTCCTCAGCCCCTCGTGCTACTTTCGGGGTCGCCGTGCGTCACTGCGACCTGAGGAGGTGAGACCGATCAACGCTGTCACCGGTCGGGCCTCCCTCCCTCGCATGGCCTAGGGAGCCCGCAGAAGGCATCCCGAAAGGCGTGAACGCCATGCGCTTCACCTCTCAGACGTCGTCCGGCGGCGTCTCCGAACGACTCTTCACCCTCGGCGAGATCCCCGGCGTGCTGTGGACCCCGCAAGACGCCACCGGCCCTCGCCCCCTGATTCTGATCGGCCACGGCGGCGGCCGGCACAAGAAGGACCCCGGCGTCCTGGCGCGTGCGCACCGCTTCGTGGCCGAGTGCGGCTTCGCGGCCGCGGCGGTGGACGTACCCGATCATGGCGACCGGCCGAAGCAGGAGAAGTACCAGCGGATCGCGACCGAGATCCAGGCCCGCGCGCAGGCCGGGGACGATCCGGCTCCGCTGATCGCCGAGTTCCAGGCGCTCGTGGCCCGCCAGACCGTCCCGGAGTGGCAGGCGGTGCTGGACGCGGTCCAGGCGCTTGAGTACGTCGGCGTCGGCCCGGTGGGCTACTGGGGCGTGTCGCTGGGCTGCGGCCTCGGCGTCCCGTTCGTCGCCGCCGAGCCCCGCGTCCGCGCGGCCGTCCTCGGCCTGGGCGGCGCCCAGGCGTCGGCGGAGGCCGCCGCGCGGATCACCGTCCCGGTGGAGTTCCTGCTCCAGTGGGACGACGAGCGAGTGCCGAGATCCGAGGGCCTGGCGCTGTTCGACGCCTTCTCCTCGGCCGAGAAGACCCTGCACGCCAACCCCGGCAAGCACGGCGACCTGCCGGCGTTCGAGCTGGACAGCACACTCCGGTTCTTCGCCAGGCACCTGCGCTGAGGCCACCCGCGGGCCGCCCGCGCCAAGCAGAAAGCCCGTCCCCCCACAAAGGGGACGGGCTTCGGGGTGGCGGTGGAGGTGGGATTTGAACCCACGGTAGGTTGCCCTACACACGCTTTCGAGGCGTGCGCCCTCGGCCACTAGGCGACTCCACCGTCGAGCAGCCTACCGGAAAACGACTAGTGGACGTTACCTGCGGGTGGCGAAGAAGTCGCTGAGCACGGCGGCGCATTCGTCGGCGAGGACGCCCAGGACGACCTCGGGGCGGTGGTTGAGTCTGCGGTCGCGCAGGACGTCCCAGAGGGAGCCGGCCGCGCCGGCCTTCTCGTCCGTCGCGCCGTACACGACGCGGGCCACCCTGGAGAGCACGGCGGCGCCCGCGCACATCGTGCACGGTTCCAGGGTGACGACGAGGGTGCAGCCGGACAGGCGCCAGTCGGCGTGCTCGCGGGCCGCCGTACGGAGGGCCAGGATCTCGGCGTGCGCGGTGGGGTCGTGGGCCGCCTCGCGGGCGTTGCCGGCCGCGGCGATCACCGCGCCGGCCGGGTCGAGCACGACCGCGCCCACCGGGACCTCGCCGGCCTGCGCGGCGCGGCGTGCCTCGGCGAGGGCCAGGCGCATCGGCTCCTCGAAGGCGGTGTCCATCAGCTCGCGGATACGGCGGAGGTCACCGCAGGCGGTCCAGTTCGTCGGCGAAGGAGAGGCGTTCGGCGATCACCGAGAGGGTGTCCGCCGGGAGCACGCCCTCCTCCATGCTCAGCTCCAGCAGCTCCTCCGCGCTCACCCCGAGGTCGCTGAGCAGCTCGAAGTCGCCGGCGGGGCGCACCCCCAGGTCACTGGACTCCTTGTCCGGGGCGACCCCCGCCAGCTCGGTGAACAGCTCGCCGAGCGCGTCGGTCACACCCGCCTTGTCGTCGGAGATGAACGCCCGCGGCTCCTCGTCGCCCTCGTACCGGGCGATCGCGAACCACTCGTCCTCGACCTCCACGCAGAGCAGCGCGATCTCGTCGCCGCTCACCTCGAGATGCTCCTGTACGGCGTCGCTGAGATCATCCACGATCTCGGCGTCCCGCAGATCCACCTCGGCCCCGTTCCAACCGTCCCCGGTCCGGACGAAGGCGGCCGCGAACAGGCTGCTGCCAATGGGTTTGGAGGGCATGTACTTGCTCCTGGATCAGCCGAACACCGAGTCGAGGGCGCGTTCGAACGGCTCGGAGAACCCCAGCCGCGTCGCGATGCTGGACAGCACCTCGTCCGGGAGCAGCTCGAAGTCGCCGGACAGCGCGCCCAGCTCCATCTCGTCCAGGCCGAGGTCGGCGAAGATCGACAGATCGCCGGCCGGGAGCGCGATCTCCTCGTCCTGGAGGATCGCGTCCAGTTCGGCCTCGTCCGGCACCGGTACGTCGAGGTAGTCCAGGGCCTGGCGGGCGAGCGGCCAGTCCCACGACGCGGTGATGTCGGACAGGAAAAGGTCTACCCGGTCACCGAACACCCTTAATGCCACGAAGAACTCATCCCCCACGGCGACCAGGCCAATCGTGCCGCTCATACTCGGCTGCTGGCGAAGGGCGTGGATGAGCCCCCGCAGGTCGGAGGTCAACGCCACCGGCAGCATCCCGGCTTCCCAGTGGTCGTCCTCCCGATATACCACGATGGCGAAGTCGAGCACATCTTCGTCTGTCATCGTCACCCCACCGACGTGGTCACTTGCCATGGTCAATCGTCCCAGAAGGCACCCGCCGCCGTGGGGATCTCCGACCAAATTGTGATCCAAAAACGCGATGACGGCCCGGTCCCGTAGTCGGTCCGCGCCCCAGCGACTACGGTTGACGCCCATGGAGACACTGGTCGTCGACCACCCCCT
Source organism: Spongiactinospora gelatinilytica (assembly GCF_003236385.1). GTDB lineage: Bacteria > Actinomycetota > Actinomycetes > Streptosporangiales > Streptosporangiaceae > Spongiactinospora > Spongiactinospora gelatinilytica. Next base: position 5,054 of record NZ_POUA01000060.1, on the reverse strand, counting down.
GGTCGCGCACAAGCTCACCGCGCTGCGGGATGTGCGCACCGACTCGCCGGCCTTCCGGCGGCTCGCCGACGAACTGGTCACCCTACTCGCCTATGAGGCCACCCGCGACGTGCGGATCACCCACGTGACGGTCGAGACGCCGGTCTCGCCGGCCCAGGGCGTACGGCTGGCCCGGCCCGCGCCGCTCGTCGTACCGATCCTGCGGGCCGGCCTCGGCATGCTCGAAGGGATGACCCGGCTGCTGTCCACCGCCGAGGTCGGGTTCCTCGGCATGATCCGCGACGAGGGCACGCTGACGGCGCAGACCTACGCCACCCGGCTGCCGGAGAGCCTGGCCGGCCGCCAGTGTTACGTGCTGGACCCGATGCTCGCCACCGGCGGCACGCTGACCGCCGCGATCGAGCTGCTGTTCGAGCGCGGCGCGGCCGACGTCACGGCGATCTGCCTGCTGGCCGCGCCGGAGGGCCTGGCCCGGGTGAAGACCGCCTTCGCCGGCACCGGACGGCCGGTGCGCGTAGTGACGGCCGCGGTGGACGACCGCCTCGACGTCAAGGGCTACATCGTCCCCGGGCTCGGCGACGCCGGAGACCGCCTGTACGGCATCGCCTGAAACCACGGACCCAACGACGCCGCAGCCCACCGCGCCGGTTGGTCAAATCCGCGCAATCCCCTGACGCCATTGTCAGCCTCAGTTACATACTGTTGTCGTATGGGTACGTCGAGTGACGAAGGCATCTCTGCCGTGTCCCGTCCGAAACGACAGACACGCATCGGGGAGAACGATGAGCGAGCTGATCCGCCGGTCCTCGGCGGCCATGGAAGCGGCGGCATGAGCCGGCCCGACGACGCCGACACCCCTCCCTATGTCGACGTCGAGGCCGCGCTCCGCGACGAGTTCGCCGGCGTACACGCGCCTGCGACCGTCACCCGCTGCATCGAGGCCGCGCACTACGGGGCCCTTGAGGTCGCCGGTGGTGCGCACCGGGGTCTGGTGGAACGGATCGCGCGCAAGCACCTTGAGGTTCTCGCCCTGGTCGCCGCCGAAGGCGGATGGCCACCGATGGCCGAGGGGGCCCGGGCAACGCGGCGCCGTCGCGGATGACCCGGGACTGTCATGGTAAGGACGCTTTACCCCAGCAACAGCCTGGGTAATGTATACGGCGGGTGCAGTGGGCCGAGCGGTAACGGGAGACGACAGTGCAGGTCAAGAAGGTTCTACAGTACACAGGGATCGCCTTCGTGGCGTTCTACCTGCTGTCCAGGCCGGGTGATGCGGCGTCAGCCGTGCGGGGCGCGATGAACTCCGTGTTCACCGCCGCCGACTCACTGGCGCAGTTTGTGACGCAACTGTCATGAGACTTGTGACCCACGGGGACTCTGCTCCGTCGTCGGTCAACCGCTACCTGCTCCCCCACGAAAACCAAGTCATCATGGTCAGGCGGCACCCCGCCATCCTGCTTCGCCCGGTCGCCGAGGTCTTCGGCGGCCTGATTCTGGCCGGGTTGCTCAGCAGGTGGTTCGGCGGGAGTGCCGGCGGTCAGGCCCTTGTCGTCGTCTGGTGGGCCTGGTTGCTGTTGTTGATCCGCTTCGTATGGAAGGTCGCGGAGTGGTCGGTCGACTACTTCGTGGTGACCTCCCAGCGGATGCTGCTCACGTACGGCCTCATCACCCGCAAGGTGGCGATGATGCCACTGGGCAAGGTGACCGACATGAGCTTCCAGCGTTCGGTGCTGGGGCGGATGCTCGGCTACGGAGAGTTCGTCCTGGAATCGGCCGGTCAAGATCAGGCTCTCTCGACGGTCAACTACCTTCCGTATCCGGAGACCCTCTACCTAGAGGTGTGCCAGATGCTCTTCCCGGGCTCGGACCCGGCCGATGATTAGTGCCTGATCGTCCTTTGTTCCCGTGTGTGAACGATCGTTCACACACGGGATTCTTCACGTGGGGTTACCCATTTCCTCGCCTTTATGCAATCATGACGAGAACATTGACCATTACCCCGCCCTGAGAGATCAGATGCCGAGTCAGGGATCCATTGGTGACCGCGTCCGAGGATTGCGGCTGAGCAGGCGGATGTCCCAGGCCCAACTGGCCGGGCCCGACCTCTCCGACAGTTACGTCTCTCTCATCGAGTCGGGTAAGCGTACCCCGACTCCCGTGGTAGCCCGACTCCTGGCCGAACGACTCGGTTGCACCACCGAGTTCCTGTTGCACGGCATCGAGCCGCGGCAGCGGATCGACACGGAGCTGGGGCTGCGCCACGCCGAGCTGGAGCTTCAGCACGGCGATCCGGCAGTGGCAGCCGACCGGTTCGGCGAGATCATCAAGGCGGCCGGCGAAGAGAACGCCATGCTTGCGGCGCATGCCCGGTTCGGGCGGGCGCGTGCGCTCAAGGCGCAGGGCAAGCTGGGCCCGGCCGTGGAAGCCTTCGAGAGGTTACGGCGCGAGGCGGCGGCGCACCCCGAGCGCCTGGCCGACCTTCCGCTCACCATCGCGCTGAGCCGCTGCTATCAGCGCGCCGGAGACACCCTCCGGGCTCGTGACCTGGCCGGACACGCCCTCCGCCAGGTCTCGCGGCTCGGGGTCACGCACGGCGAGATCGCCGTGGACCTGGCCTCCGTGCTGGTGGAGGCCGGAGCCGTACACGGCCAGCAGAACGGCACGCTGTCCTACGTGCGGCAGGTCCTCGCCGACAACGACATCCCCAGGGCGATCGACCGCGAGCAGGAGGTGCGCGCGCTGTGGCGGGCCAGTGTCACGGCCGCGCAGGGGGACGACTCCGCGCTCGCCGTACGACTCGCCGACGACGCCATCTCCACCGGCAGGCCCGCGCGGATGGCCCTGCGGCTGGCCAAGATCGCCATGGAGTGGTCGCGGCTGGTCATCGGCCCGGTCGGCGAGAGCCGTCCGGGCGAGGCGCGGGAGCACGCCACCGCCGCGATGCGGATCTTCACGGCGTTCCCCGCGCACGTTGACGAGCGCGCGACCAGCATGGTCGTGCTCGCTCACGTCCACCTCGCGAGCGGAGAGTACGGCGAGGCCGCGCGCCTCGCGGGCTCCGCTCTCGAACTACTCGATGGTTCCACCACACCCACCGCGGCGACCGCGCACCTGGTGCTCGCGGAGATCGCGATGGCCTCCGGGCAGGGCGGCGACCCGGCCGTAAGCCTGAGCAACGCGCGCAAGCTGCTCGAAAGCGCGCCTGCCGGGGAGGTCGACCGGCGACACGCCCGCGCGTGGCGGGAGCTGGGCGATCTTTACGGCAGAGCGGGCTTCGAAGACGATCAAGCCGGCGCTTATCATAGAGCGCTCCAAGCGGTCGGAGTGCGTTCCGCGCTCACCGGCCTGGCCATCGACTCGGTGCTCACCGTCTGATCGACTCCCGAGGTCAGCCGGGCGGGCGTCCCGGCTGACCCGGCCCCCCCTCTCGCGGGTCCACCGTCTCGCGTCTGGAATAATCGGTGGTCTACCGGTCATCGACTCATGGGATGACTGGTTTCCCCGGAGGAGGCGGGACTGTGAGTCTGCGTACGGCACAGCGGGCTTCCCTGGTGGACCAGGTGATCGACCAGCTCAAGGAGCAGGTCGTCACCGGTTCCTGGGCGTTGCACGCCAAGATTCCCACCGAGACCGCGCTCGCCGAGCAACTCGGCGTCGGTCGTAACACCGTGCGTGAAGCCGTGCGTGCGCTCACCCACGCCGGCCTGCTCGACTGCCGTCAGGGCGACGGCACCTACGTGCGCGCCACCAGCGAGCTCTCCGGCGCCATGCTGCGCCGGCTACGCCAGGCCGAGCAGCTGGAAATCCTGGAGGTCCGCCGCGCGCTGGAGATCGAGGCGGCCCGGCTGGCCGCGACCCGGCGCACCGAGGGCGACATCCTGCTGATCGAGGAGGCCCTGGCGGTCCGCGAGCGGGCCTGGGAGAGCGGCGAGCCCACCGCGTTCGTGGAGTCGGACCTGGAGTTTCACATGGCGGTCGTCCGGGCCACCCACAACCAGGTGCTGCTCGACCTGTACGAGGACTTCACGGCCGCCCTGCGGGCCAGCATCACCGCCGCGGGCACCTCTCCCAACAGCTCCTACATCCCGCACGACGCCATCGCCAGGGCCATCGCGGCCGGTGACGCCGCCGCCGCCGAGCGCGCCGGGCACGCCTGCATGGAACACATCCTGATCGCCCTCACCGACGGAGAGTAGGACTTTCGGCAGCCGTCCCAGCGGCCCGCCTGGCGATTAAACACCACTCATTTCACGTCAGTCACGAATGACCAACTCATTCACTCGGCAAGTAAACCGATCTTTATTTCACGCGTCGGAGCCTTCATCGAAGGTCATTCGGTAATCACCCGAGGCGCAGCGACATTACCAGGTAACGGAAGTCAGGGTCGGCGTCACCGGGCACACCGGAGATGAGGGCGGGTCGTGTTGCGGACTCCATGTTGAGCCGCACCAGCTCGCCCTCCACCCCGGCGAGCCCGTCGAGCAGCCAGTGCGACTGGAAGGCGATCTCCAGGTCGTCGCCGGTCAGGTGGCATTCGACCGCCTCGGCCCCGCGGCCGATGTCACCCGCGCCGGCCTGGATCAGCACGCGGCCCTCGGAGAAGGAGAGCCGGACGGCGGTGTTACGCTCCGCGACCAGGGCGACCCGCTTGATCGCCTCGATGAACGGCGCGACGCGCAGATCGGCGCGCACGGACCACGCGCCAGCCAGCCGCGAGCGGTAGTCGATGAACTGCTCGTCCAGCAGCCGGACCGTGGTGGCCCGCCCCACGCTCTCGAACCCGGCCACCCCGTCGCCCAGCGCGACCGCGACCTCCCCGCCGCGCAGCGACCTGGCCACATCGACCAGCACCCGGGCCGGGACCATGGCCGCCGCGGTGAAACCGGGCCGCTCCGGCCGCCAGTCGTATTCACGGGCCGCGATCCGGTAGCGGTCGGTCGCGGCCATCGTGACCTTGTCGTCGGCGAAGTCGAAGCGGATGCCGGTCAGCATCGGCAGCGTCTCGTCCCGGCTGGCCGCCGGGGCCACCTGGGCGATCGCCGCGGCGAACACGC
>NZ_POUA01000609.1 GCF_003236385.1 Spongiactinospora gelatinilytica | reverse complement strand
CACCAGGGATGGCCCCCCTACATCCAACGATGTACCCCCGCCGGGACCCGCCCGCGAACCACGACCGGCACTACCACCAGCGAGCAGATGGTAGAGTCTTCACGTTGCCAAGAGGCGGCGAGCGGCTGTAGCTCAATGGATAGAGCATCTGACTACGGATCAGAAGGTTAGGGGTTCGAGTCCTCTCAGCCGCGCACCAGGTCAAAGGCCACTTCCGATGATCGGAAGTGGCCTTTGTCGATCTTCTGCGGCAGTAGTGGGCGGGCCTCGGCGGCCGGCCTGTATCCGGACAGGCTCGTCATCCGTAATCCAGGTGGGCTGTACGGTCCTGTGACGATTGATTCGCTGGGGACCAATACGCTCTCGTCGTCTCGCAATCGTGCGCTGCTCGAAATCCTGGAAGACACCCCCATGGGCGATGGGCATATGGTCTGCGAGAACCGCGGAACCGGCATCGCACGGATGAGATATGCGCTCACCCAGGTTGGCATGGAATCCCCCACCTTCATTGATGAGATCGGCATATTCCAGGCAGAGTTCCCCAACCACACGCTTTTGGATCCAGAGGCCCTGGACTGGCTGAGTTCCGTGTCAAGCCGCCCGCTGACCAGGTCGCAAATGACGGCGCTAGTAATGATGCGGAACGGAAGTGATCTCACGAACGGCAGCTTTCGGGCTGCGACGGGCGTGCTGGACGGCAGGGCTGCCTCAAAGGAGTTGAAGGAGCTCGTTGAACTGGGGATAGTCGAGCAGATCGGTACCCGGGGATCTGCGCATTATAAGCTCACTGCTGGCGCCGATGATTTGGGTCTCACCATTGATGGCGCGGGCGGCGAGGAGACCGATGGCTTCCCTGAAGCCACGCCTGCAAGCCTCACCCCACTACAAGCCAAGGTGTACGACGCCCTCGAAGACGGGCCGCTTTCGAGGGCCGATATCGCTGAGCAGACCGGCCTCGGGCCCCAACAAGTCATCAATCTTCTCACCGTGCTCCGTCGGAAGCGACTGGTAAGGATGATCGGGGCAAGCGCGATCCAAATCCGCTACGTGGCAAAGGATAGATCGCCCCGATGATTGAGGCGGCCTCCACCGGCGCGGAATTTGGCGGCGGCGGCTGGGTTGCCCGGGTATGAAGTACTTCAGTACCACCACACCTACCTGCGGCGGCGGACCGATCGGCCGACGTTGCGCTCGCCGGACGGCGACATCGGTGTGGTGGACGGGAACCTGCTCGGCTATCTGCGGGCCGAGCCCGCGCTCGCGCTGGTCGCGTACTCGCCCCTGCTGGGCGGCGGCTACGTACGCGAGGACAAGCCGCTCGACGCCGCGCTCGACCACCCGGGGACGGCCAGGCGGCTCGCGGCGGTGCGGGAGGTGGCTAAGGAGATGGGGGCGAGCGTCAATCAGGTGGTGCTCGCCTGGCTGATCGGCGGCGACATTCCGATGATTCCGCTGGTGGGGGCCTCATCCGTGGCGCAACTGGAGGAGAGTCTGGCCGCTGTGGACCTGGAGTTGACGGCGGAGCAGCGGGCCGGGCTCGACGCCGCGTACTGACGCGCACGGCTCAGCGCACCAGGCCGGACAGGGCGGTGATGACGACCATGGCCACCAGCGCGATGCCGATGAGGATGACCTTGCCGGTGACGGTGGTCCGCCGGTACTGCCGCTGCCAGCGTTGTGCCCGGTCGATCGCGCGCTGGGCCTGTAGCTGCCGGATCTTCTCGCGGTCCATACAACCGATTATCGCTCTCAACCCGGGCGGGTGCCGGGCAGGATTTCCACGCGTATGTCGTCCTCTTCCTTGAAGACGAACGCCCGGCCGTGGCCCTGCTCCCACTGAGCCGCGGTGATCTCGGGGATCAGGTAGTAGGTCTCACCCCGGATGAGCAGCAGGTGTAAGCCTAGATATCGGTATTTGTAGGTGCCCTTGCCCAATGACTCGCGCCGCACCATGGGGGCGTTGAGGGCGAGCGTGTCGGCGGTGTAAAGGGCCACCTGTGGCTTGTAGGGGAGCGAGTCCATGAGGATGCGGGCCGAGCGTGCGCCGCGTTCCTGGGCGTACAGCGAGGTCATCCACAGCAGGCAGAAGATGGAGATCGTGACGGCTGCGGCGTAGCCGATCCGGCCCAGGGCGGTGCGCCGGGACGGCCAGGTCAGCAGCAGGGAACCGAGGGTGATCAGGATCAGCAGGAGGTTGGTGCCGATGGCCCGGCCGTGCAGGGCGGCGACGGCCAGGACCAGGGCGATGAACGTGATGACCGCGCCGACGCCGGTGACGTTGCCCAGCGGGCGTACGGCGCGGTGCGAGCGGAGGGCGGCGGCGAGCGTGCGCAGCCGGGCGGGCAGCAGGCGGGGCAGGCTCGCCCGGTGCGTGGCCGCGGCGAGGATCAGCGGGGCGGCGGCCATCCAGGGCAGGAACTCGGGGGTGAAGAGGTTGAGCCCGAACAGCGCGTACTCGTCGGGGCGGAAGTTCAGGCTCGTCGGCCGCAGCAGGAAGGGGCGCAGGTAGCCGTCCAGGTAGGCCCAGCCCATGTAGATGAGCACGGCCGCGCCCGTGGCGACCAGCAGGGTGATCATCCCTGCGACGTCGAGCGGGCGCGGGTTCTCGGCGACCGGCGGATCACTCGTCATTGCGGCGTGGACGCTTCCGGTGGCTGCTCGGGCCCGCCGTCGTCGGGGGGTGGGGCGGTGGCGCTCTCCGGGATG
>NZ_POUA01000608.1 GCF_003236385.1 Spongiactinospora gelatinilytica | reverse complement strand
CCCCCCGGACTTCGCGCAGTTCCTCCTCGCCGCCCCCGACTGGGACGACGACCTCGAATTCCCCAGAAACAAGGACCTGCCCCCGCGAACCAGACCTCGATGCCTGACCGCCGTACGCCCGCGAGGTGCCCTCCAAGGGCCAGTGCTTTCAGGCCGCCCCCATCCGGGCCAGGATGCCGAGCTGTACCGCCAACGCGGCCACCAGCTCATACGGCCCCTGCCGGGCGAACTCGGGCAGCACCCCGGCCGCCTTCTGCTCTCTGGTGGGCGGTACGTGCTTGCTCGCCCACCACCATCCGTTCCGCACGTATACGTGCCAGCCGGGGTAGGTGCTCTCGATCGCGGCCAGGTGAGCACGCTCCCACGGGCTCAACTCGGTCACGGGGCGACCTCCCACGCATCCCCCGCGACCGAGGTCGTCGCCCCATCGGCGCGGTACGCGGTGACCAGCGTGGTCCCGTACTCGTAGCCGATACGGACGAACGACAGGCGCGCGTACCGGACCCGTCCTCGGCCCTCGGCCAAGGAGGCCAGGGCGTCGAGCATCGTCTTCTCAGCGGTGACCTCACATCGGTCACACCACTCGCACCGCGCTCACCGCCCTCGACCTCCCAGACGAGAAGCAGGCCGACATCTCGGGCGGTGGATCCGCCCCCGCTCTCTCGGCGCACGATCATGGCTCACGCCTTCACTGTTCGCAGCACGTGCATGATTCGCTCGGCCGTCTGGGAGACGTCTGCGACGGGCCCGATTCCGGGACCCCAACTCCAGCGGAACGCCCCATCCGTGTAGAGGATCAGTTCGTTCATTGAAGGCTCCTCAGGGTTCCGCACCCATAGGGCCGCCTTCTGTGCTGTGTCGCGAAACTCAGCCGGCCACCCCCGTTCCATCAGGGCGGCTTGTAGTCGTTCGAGCTGGGTTCGCGTCTCCAGTGCCGTCTCAGGCTCCATGGGCACGGAAAGTAGTCGCCTGCTAACTCGGCGATTCCACACCTGTGAACCCGCTGAGCCGGGCTGCGGTCGGTCAGTGGGGAAGGCCCATCCGCGCCGCCATGCCACGCAGTACACGTCCGGCAGCGGTGGACCTGACCTGCTGCAACAGTACTCCGACCGTCTCGCGGGCCTTCGCGTCGTTACGGAACTTGTGCGGGGCGACGTTCTCGGCGCGGTGAAGCCACTCGACGGCCCGCTCCCTGGCACGCGGATCGCGAGCCAGCCCCCGTCCCACGTCGGTCAGGAAGGCCGTATGCCTTCCGCTGCGCTCGGCCAGGCGGTGCTCTTCGACCCTGCGGGCCAGCTCCAGTACGCCGCCGCTCTCACCCTGCTCCACAGCGAGCGAGATGCGCCAGACATTGACGTTCGTGGTCGAGAACGCGCCCCAGTTGGCTCCGGGCGCGTCCGCCGTCCGTCCGGCGAGTTCGGCCGCGTGATCGAGCCAGTGCCGGGCGCGGGAGGCGTCGGCGGCAACTGTGGCGGCCATGGACGCGGCGAGGGTCAGCATGCCGAGCACGTGGACGCCGGTATCGTCCCTGACGTGCGGCTGGAGGCGATCGACGGCCTGCTCCGCCGCCGTGAGCCGGACTCGCCAGGTGGTCGCCGGCATCGTGTGAATCCGCAGGGAATCGGCCTTTCCCCGGTTGACCGGGTCGCCGAGGATGGCGGCGACCTCCCCCGCGCGCATTGCGGCGATGTGGGAAAGATCCCCGTAGCCGAGATCCTTTGTGGTGAACGTTGCCATTTGGAACGCCTCGATAAGGCCTTCGAGCGCCAGCCGGTGCTCGGCCTCACCGGCGGGAGCGGCCGCGTGGACATGCAGTTCGTCGATGATCGCCGGGAGTGGCCGGCCCACCTCGCGGAACTTGTACTTGCTGTGGTCGAGCCGGTCCATCTCGGCGAGGAGTTCGGGGAGCGGGCGAGCGCGGTCGGCGAGCGGAGCGGTCAGCGTGTTGGCGATCAGGGCGGCACGGAGCTGCGGGATCATCGCGTGCGGTGCGGATTGGGCAGGGTCCTTGGTCAGGTGTGGGCCACCGACCAGTTCGGTCTCCGAGACCTGCAAGGCATCGGCGAGAGCGGCGATATAAGACCGTCGATCAAGGGCACGTTCGCCGCGTTCCGCCATGGACAGGTAGCTTTTGCTCATCCCGGCGAGGTCCGCCAGTTCGACCAGTGACAGCTTTCGCCATTTGCGGAGCATCCGTAGCCGAGCACCGATGGTGGCCTGGTCGTACATAAGCCCTGCGCCTCCCGAGCCGCCCGCTGACATCAGGCTAGGCGTACGGCCTTTGCCATGCCAGGGATTCGCATATGCCGAACCACGGCCGCTGAACTTCGGAACCGCCCGGGCTTATGTGGGAGCCGTCTCCGAGGGTCTCGTGGGCAGCAGTCGGGGGGATTTGGGGAATCTCTGATGGTTCAGGGCGGTAATCGGTATACGTCTGGGCGCAAGCGTCGCGAGAGGCCCTTTGTGCCCTGTCGTAGCTGGAGAGGGCGTGCTGGGTGCGCTGGAGGCCGGGTTAGCCGATGCTGGAACGGCGAGGTAGTACGGCTTATGCGATATGCCGGGCACCGGGGCGTCACTGTGAACGGCGGACGGCGAGGGGCGGCGTGCCGTATGCCCGGGCGGAGCCCGGGCCTGGGAAAACAGGCCGAGCGTCAGCGAGGTCCACCTCTTGTGGCGGGGGTGGACCGAGGTGGTGGAGTCGGTCCACCCC
>NZ_POUA01000607.1 GCF_003236385.1 Spongiactinospora gelatinilytica | reverse complement strand
GGGTGTTTCGGTGGTGTGGTTCACCTTCGTAAGGGTGGCCGAGGGGGCAGAGGCGAGGAGCGGGTGAACGGGATTCTGTGGATGGCGAAGCGGCGTTGTACACAGGGGATGCAGAGGGTCACGGGCGCGGTGCGTGGCGGAGCGGGGAGAGCCAGATGCAGGGGATGGCGAGGAGGCCGCCCGCGGCGCAGATCCAGATCACCGGGCGCAGGCCGAAAAGTTCGCCGAGTACGCCGCCGACCAGACCGCCTATGGTGAGGACGCCTTGGGTGGCGAACGCCGAGGTGGCCCTGACGCGGCCGATGTACTCGGGCGGCGTCTCGCGTGCCATCAGCGTGTTCATACAGGTCGCGAATGAGACGATGACGATGCCCACGGCGATGGAGGCCGAGCCGAGCAGCGCGGCCTTGACCGGCAGGGAACCGCCGGTGAGGGCCACGACCACATAGTCGCTGGGGAAGAGCAGGACCGAGCCGAGCAGTACGCGTTCGTTGCCGTAGCGGCGGACCAGGCGCGGGACGATGATCGCGCCGAGGATGCCGCCGATCCCGAAACAGGCGGTGAGGCCGCCGATCAGTCCGGACGGCAGGTCCAGCTCGTTGAGGGCATAGAGCATGAAGATCGCTATGTAGGCGCTGGCGAAGAAGTTGTGCGTCGCGCCGGCGCCGAGGAGGGCGCGCAGGATCGGGTTGACGAGGCTCAGGTGCAGGCCGTGCTTGATGTCGCGCCACATGCCCTGGGGGGCGGCGGGGGTGTGCCGCTCGGTGGCCCGTATCGAGCGCAGCAGCGCCGCGGAGACCAGGAAGGCTATGGCCTCCGCGAGTACGGCGAGCGGCGCGCTGAGCGCCTGGACCAGCACGCCGCCCAGGCCCGGGCCGCCGACCGAGGCGACGGACTGCGTGGCCTGGGCCCCGGCGATCGCCTCGGTGCGCTGGGACGGGGGCACGACGGCGAGCAGGTACGGGAAGTCGGCCGCCCGAAAGAAGACCGTGCAGGCTCCGACCACGAAGGCCACCGTGAGCAGGTAGGGCACCGACAGTACGCCCAGGTACCAGAACAGTGGCACGGTGGCGGCCGTGGCCGCGGCCATCAGCTCGCAGCCGATCATCAAGGGCTTGCGCCGGGCCATCCGGTCCGCGGCCACGCCGGCGACCAGCCCGAACAGCAGATGCGGGAGCGTCGACGCGGCCGTCAGCGCCCCCATCTCGAAGGACGAACTGCCCAGCAGCGCCGCCGCGGTGAGCGGGATGGCCAGGCGGGAGACCTCCGAACCGCTGAGCGAGATCGTCCGCGCGGTCCAGTAGAGGCGGTAGTCGCGTTGCCTTCTGAGCGGTGGCTCAGGGGTGGGGGCGGTGGTGGTGGCCGGATCCGGGCGCGGTGAATCGTGAAAGATATCTTTCATAGTTGTGAAGATAATGCTTCATTATTACGAAGGCAACGCTTCAGATCGGCGGACGGGTACGGTTTGCACATGACGGGGCACCGGCCGATGGCACTCAGCGATCCGAAGGCGATGCGCGCCCTCGCGCATCCGGCCCGCTTGGCCATGCTGACCCGGCTGCAGATCGAGGGCGCGGCGACGGCGACCGAGGTCGCCGAAGTGGTGGGGGTGACACCCAGCGCGGCCAGCTACCACCTGCGGATGCTGGCGAAGTACGGCTTCGTGGAGGACGCGCCGCCGCGCGGCGACGGCCGGGAGCGCGTGTGGCAGGCCCGCGACCGGGGGATGTCGGTCACTCCCGAGCCGGAGGACGAGCCGGAGGTGCGGGCGGCGAAGGACCTGCTGATCAGGGCCTTCCGGGCAAGCGCCGACGACGAGGTCTCGCGGGCGCTGGCGCATCGGGAGAGGGAGGCCGTCGAGTGGCGGGACGCGGCCATCTGGATGCGTTCGATTCTGCTGGTGGACGCGGAGGAACTGAAAGGGCTGGCGAAGAGGATCGAGGAGCTGATCGCTCCCTACCGGGTGAGCGTCAGGGCCAGGGCCGACGCGACGACGGGGGCCAGGATCGCCGAAGCGCAGATCAACCTCTTCCCCAGGGCGGAGCGCCGGACGCCCGGCCTGCCGACCGAGGTCCACGACATGCGCCCCGGCCGGCAGCACGATGCGCAGCCTGATCAGCGGCTCGAAGAATAGCCTGGCCGGTGCTCTGGTCGCGGGCACGACCTGCGGCCCGCCTGAGCGGTCCGGTCGGGTGGCCTGGATGGGACCTGACCGCCGGATTGGTGGGCGGTCGGTTGGCGGGTCTGCCTAGCGGCCCCGCCGGGTCGGCCAAGTGGTCCGGTTGGGTGCTGATCGGTGGGCCGGTGGATTGGCTGGAGGTGTGATCTGCCGTCCTGCTGGGCTGGCGTGCCGATGGGGGCTGGGGGTGTGATGTGCGGCCCCGCTAGGCGATCCGGCCGGGTGATCTGGCCGGGGGCGTGACCCGCTGGTTGGATCAAGTGGCCTGGTCGGGAGGCCGGGGGTGTGATCTGTCGTCCTGCTGGGCGGGTCGGTCGATGGCGTGCCAATGGGCTGGGGATGTGGCTCCGCTGGGCGATCTGGCTGGGTGATCTGGTCGGCTGGCGGGTCTGCTCAGTGCTTGGCCAGGGGCGTGACCCAAGTGGTCCGGTTGGGCCGGCTGCTGGTCTGATCTGGTGGTGTGGTGTGCGGCCCCGATCGGGGGCTGGCCAGATGGTTGGTTCGGGGGCGCCACGGGCTGATCGGAAGGTTCGTCGGTGGCT
>NZ_POUA01000606.1 GCF_003236385.1 Spongiactinospora gelatinilytica | reverse complement strand
CGGCCCTGGTGGCCGTCGCCTTCAGCACCCGTTCCACCACGGCGGGGCTGAGCGTCTTGCCGCCGTGCCTGCGGTCCCGTTTGCCGTACTTGCTCACGATCAGCGCCGCCACGCCCGCCGCCCGCGGCGAGGCCATCGACGTGCCCTGCGCGTAGATGTAGTAGGCGCAGGTGCCGCCCCGGCAGTCACGCAGGATGTGCGGCACGTTGGGCGTGCCGTCCGGGTTGAGCTGGTTGCGCTCCTCGGCCAGCGCCTGGGGATAGGCGGCCAGCGTGGCCAGGGACACGTCCCGCGTGCCGCCCGGCGTGTCGTACACGTCGCCGCCGGGGGCGGCGATGGCCACGTAGCCGTTGCCGTAGTCGGAGTAGTACGCCTTGCGCCCGCTGATCCCGGTCGCGGACACGGCCAGCACGCGCGGGTCCTCGCCGGGCAGGGACAGGCAGCTCGGCGGGATCGTCCGCTGGCGGGGCACCTCGCCGGGCTCGCTGGCGAAGTCGGGGCTGGAGGCGTCCAGCAGGGTCTTGGTGTAGTCGCCGGCCTCGTTGCCCGCCGCCGAGACCAGCGTGACGCCCCGGTCGTGCGCGTACGCGAGCGACCGCTGCACCGCCGTGATGATGGTGCGCTGCTCGGCGCGGTCGGCCGGGGAGTCCGCGGGGTTGTCGGTGCAGTTGAACAGCCACGGGTCCACGTAGTAGCTCATGTTGACCACGTCGATGCCGTGGTCGCCCGCGTACGTCAGCGCGTCCACGGTGGGCTGCAGGAAGAAGTAGCCGGAGTCCTGGCCGGCGCGCAGGTTGACCAGCCTGACCTTGGGGGCCACGCCGGAGATGCCGAGCCGGTTGATCGGGGCGGCGATGGAGGAGGCCACGTGCGTGCCGTGGTCGTTGTCGTCCACGTCGGCCGCGTCCTCGCAGGAGCGGTCGGGTTCCTCCTCACAGGGCCCGTCCACCTCGGCGCCCTCGGCGTCCACCGGGATGTCGGTGGTGAAGTTGCGGCTGAGCGCGCGGTCGAAGTTGGGCGCGATGTCGGGGTGCGAGCCGTCCACGCCGGTGTCCAGGACGCCGACGAGCACGCCGCGGTCGCCCTGCTCGTACTTGTAGGACCCTTCGGGGGTGGCGTGCATCTGCTTCAGATCCCACTGCAGGTGCGACAACGGCTCACCGCGGCGGGACGGCCCGCCGTGGCCGGTCGCCGCGGGCGCGCCGTCGCCCGCCCTCTCCACCGCCCTGCGCTCGATGGCCCTGCGCACCGCGCCACTGGGCACCACGCGGGTGGGCGCCGATCCGATCGAACGGTTGTGGGCGACGCCCTCGATCACGCCACCGGCCTGTACGGCCTGCCGGAAATCGGCGTTCGTGGTGGTCACCGTGGCCAGCCCGATCGCGGCGTTCTCCGCCACCAGCGTGCCACCGGCCGCCTGGATGGCCTGGTGGGCCGTCCTGGCGTCGGCGCCGTCCTTGTAAAGGACCACGTACTCCGACTCCTGGGCCTGCTGCTGGGCGGCCTGAGCCGGTACCAGCGCCGCGGCCAGGGCGAGAGCGGCGGTCGCGCCGACCAGAATGCTGCGTCTCACACATACCTCCGTGTGTCACGGGACATGTGAGTAAATGTGAAGTCAAAGCACATTTAGTGCCAGCCGTACCGGAATTCGGGACCAACGTGTGATATATCCAGGCGACCGGGATTCTTTACGATTCGGCGAGTGTTTACGGCTTTCCGGATCTCAGCCGGTGGCCGCCCAGGCGTCGATCTCCTTGTGCAGCCGTTGCCCGGTGGCCGCGTCCGCGAACGACGCCGTGACCGACGCCCGGGCCAGCTCGGCCAGCACGTCGTCGCCGTAGCCGAACCCGTCGCGCACCCTCGCGTACTCCTCCGCCAAGGTGACGCCGATGATGACCGGAGTGTCAGTGTTGATGGTCACCGTCAGCCCGGCGTCCCGCAGCCGCGGCAGCGGATGGGCGGGCCACGACGGCACCAGGCCCAGCGCGACGTTGGACGACGGGCACACCTCCAGCGCGATGCCCCGCTCGCGTACCTCCGCCACCAGGTCGGGGTCGTCGAGCACCCGGATGCCGTGCCCGAGCCGGTCGGCCCGGCCGGCCTCGATCGCCTCGCGTACGCTGCCCGCCCCGTTCATCTCCCCGGCGTGGTGGCTGATCCGCAGGCCCGCGTCCTTGGCCGCGGCGAAGACGTCCGCGAACGGCGTGAGCGGGTAGGACTCGTCCCCCGCCATGCCGATGCCGACGACCCCGTCCGCAGCGTGGGCGACGGCCAGTTCGAGGGTGCGCCAGGCGCGTTCCACCGAACGCCGCCGCGAGTGGTCCAGGATCACCCGGCACTCCACGCCGTACTCCTCCCGCCCCTCGGCCAGCCCTTCGAGCACGGCGAGCAACGGCATCCGCAGATCGCCGAGGCGTTCGCCGTGCGAGGCGGCGGTGAAGGTGACCTCGGCGTACCGGGTGCCCGATGCCGCCTCGTCCGCGCAGAACTCGCGGGCGACCCTGCGGAAGTCGGCGGGCGTGCGCAGGCACTGGCGGACCAGCGCGTTGCGGTCGGCGAACGGCCGGAACCCGGCGAAGACCGGCGGCCCGTCGCCTCGCTCGGGCACGGGCATGCCGTTCGCGGCGGCGATCTGCGCAAGGGTGTCCCACCTGACCGTGCTCTCCAGGTGTACGTGCAGGTGGGCCTTGGGGAGAGCGGCGACATCGCGCATGCCCGGCAGCCTATCCACCCCACC
>NZ_POUA01000605.1 GCF_003236385.1 Spongiactinospora gelatinilytica | reverse complement strand
GGGGACGAGCGGGGCGACGGCGACGTCGTGCTGCTGCTGCACGGGCTGACCTCATCCAGCGACATCTTCGTGATGCCGGAGATCACCAACCTGGTGACGTTCCTGCACCGCAACGGGTTCGACGATGTCTGGACACTCGATTTCAGGATGAGCAGCCACTTTCCGTACGACATCGAGACGCGCGGGTCGACCCTCGATGACATCGCGCACTACGACTACCCGCCCGCGCTCGCGGAGATCCGCCGCCATGTGGGGGAGCGGCGGATCCACGTGATCGCGCACTGCCTGGGCTCGGTGTCGTTCTGCATGAGCCTGTTCGGCGGGGCCGTGGACGGGATCGCGAGCCTGGTGTGCAACAGCGTGGGGCTCACCCCGCGGGTGCCGGCCTGGTCCAAGGCCAAGCTGGCGTTCGCGGCGACCGCGTTCGAGTACGTGTTCGGCCTGCCGTACATCGACCCGCGCTTCTCCGACGCCCCGCCGTTCAGCCGCAGGTGGCTGCTGGCCAAGGCGGTCTCGGCCTTCCACCCCGAGTGCCGCGAGCCCGCCTGCCACATGCAGAGCTTCATGTGGGGCAGCGGCCGGCCGGCCATGTACGTGCACCGCAACCTCGCGCGCGAGACGCACACCCACGAACGCCTGGCCGACCTCAACGGCGCGACCGGCGTGCAGTACTACCGGCACGTCAACAAGATGGTGCGGGCCGGCCGGGCGGTGAAGTGCTACCCCGAGGACCCCCGGCACGCCGCGCTGCCCGACGACTACCTGGAGCGGGCGGCCGAAGTCAGCACGCCGATCCTGTTCCTCACCGGTGACCGCAACAACGTGTTCACCGACTCCAACATCGTCTGCCACGGCATCCTGGACCGGGCCGCCCCCGGCCGCCACGAGCTGCAGCTCCTTCCCGGCTACGGGCACATCGACCCGATCATCGGCAAGAACGCCCACATCGACGTGTTCCCCCGCATGGTCGACTTCATCAAGCGCCAGGCGGGGGTGAGCGAGCCATGGCAGCGGGCGAGCATGCGGACGTGATCGTGGTGGGCTCCGGCTTCGGCGGGGCGGTGGCCGCCTACCGGCTGGCCGCCGCCGGCCGGTCGGTCGTCGTGCTGGAGCGCGGGCGCAGCTACCCTCCGGGCACCTTCGCCCGCAGCCCCTCGGAGATGAGCCGCGCCTTCTGGGACCCGGGCGAGAACCTCTACGGCATGTTCGACGTGTGGGGCTTTCGCGGCTTCGACTCGGTGGTGGCCAGCGGCCTCGGCGGCGGCTCGCTGATCTACGCCAACGTGTTGCTGCGCAAGGACGAGGCGTGGTTCGTACGCGAGGAGCCGCTGCCCGGCGGCGGGCACGAGCACTGGCCGCTCACCCGCGCCGACCTCGACCCGCACTACGACGTGGTGGAGCGCATGCTGGGCGCCACGCCGTACCCGCTGGACCTGCCCGCCTACGCGGGCACCGAGAAGACCCACGCCATGCAGGACGCCGCGGCCGAGCTGGGGCTGTCCTGGCGGCTCACGCCACTGGCGGTCAGCTTCGCGCCCGCGGCGGGCGCGGAGCCGGGCATCGGCCTGCCGATCGAGCCGGGCCCCTACCCGAGCCTGCACGACGCCCCGCGCCGGACGTGCCGGCTGTGCGGGGAGTGCAACATCGGGTGCAACGACGGCGCCAAGAACACCCTCGACCACACCTACCTGGCCGCCGCCGCCCACCACGGGGCCGACCTGCGGGTCCTCCACGAGGTCCGGGCGATCCGGCCCAGGGCGGGCGGCGGCTACGAGGTGGACTACCTCGTCCACGACCCCGACGAGCCGGAGGGGGAGCGGCGGTCCCGCAGGGCCCGCCCGGTCATCACGATGAGCTGCGACCGGCTCGTCCTGGCCGCGGGCACCTACGGCACCGCGTTCCTGCTGCTGCGCGCCCGGGAGGCGTTCCCCGGGCTGAGCGACGCGCTCGGCACCCGCTTCTGCGGCAACGGCGACCTGCTCACGTTCCTGCTGCGGGCCACCGACAGGGGCCGGGTCCGGCCGCTGGACGCCAGCAAGGGCCCGGTCATCACCAGCGCCATCCGGCTGCCCGACGACCTCGACGGGGTGCCCGGCTCCGGCCGCGGCGCCTACATCGAGGACGGCGGCTACCCCGGTTTCGTGGACTGGATGGTGGAGGGGGCCGACACGTCCGCCGCCATCGCGCGCGCGGTCCGGTTCCTGTACGAGCGGTTCCTGACCTTCTTCGACAAGGCCCCCGACACCAACCTGTCGGCGGAACTGTCGGAGCTGATCGGCTCGGGCGCGCTGTCGGTGAGCTCGCTGCCGCTGCTCGGCATGGGCCGCGACGTGCCCGACGGCGCGCTGCGGCTGAACGGCGAGCGCCTGGAGACCGCCTGGACGACCCGCACCAGCGAGGCGTACTTCGAGAGGGTGCGCAAGACCATGCAGCGGATCGCCGACGTGCTGGGCGCGGAGTACGCCGACAACCCGACGTGGTTCCGCAAGCGGGTCATCACCGTCCATCCGGTGGGCGGCGCCCCCATGGGACGGCACGCGGGGGAGGGCGTCTGTGACTCCTACGGTGAGGTATTCGGGTTTCCCGGCCTCTACATCGCCGACGGTTCGGCGATGCCGGGGCCGGTGGGCCCCAACCCTTCGCTGACCATCGCGGCCATGTCGGACCGCATGTGCACACGCCTGCTCGAAACGGGGGATGCGGGCGTGCCGCGGGGGAGCGGGCGGGCGCCGACGAGCTGTC
>NZ_POUA01000604.1 GCF_003236385.1 Spongiactinospora gelatinilytica | reverse complement strand
GGCCTGTGAGCGGGCGCTGGGGCGGGGTGATCGGGTGGGGTGGCCGACGGCGGTTGGTGGTCGCCGCCGCCGCCGGGGCCGCGGCGGACCTGGCCGGGCTCGGCCTGATCGCGTCGGCGGCATGGCTGATCACCAGGGCCGCGCAGCAGCCCTCGCTGGCCGCGCTGAGCGTGGCGATCGTGGCCGTCCGGGCGTTCGCCACCACCCGTGGCGTCTTCCGGTACGCCGAGCGCCTGTCCGGGCATGACGTCGCGCTGCGGGCCCAGGCCACGACCAGGGAACGGCTGTACGACGCGCTGGTCCCGGCCCGCCCGCTCGCGCACGGCGGCGCCGACCTGCTCAGCCGCATGGTGGACGACACCGACGCGGTCCAGGACCTGCTGGTGCGCTGCCTGCTCCCGGCGATCGCCGCGCTGATCACCGGCGCGGCGGCCGTCGTGCTGGCGGGGTTCCTGCTGCCCGCGGCGGCCCTGATCCTGCTCGCCGGGCTGCTCGTCGCCGGGGTACTGCTGCCCGCCGGCACGGCGGCCGCGGCCCGGCGCTGGTCGGCCGCGATCGCCCCGGCCCGCGCCGAGCTGGCCGCCCGGGTGGCCGACCTGGTCCACGGCGCCGCCGACCTCGCCGCCTACGGCGCGAACGGCAGGGCCCTGGCCGCCACGGACGCCGCCGACGGCCGGCTGGCCGCCCTGGAGCGGCGGCAGTCCAGGACGAACGCCGCGGCGCTGGCCGCGGGCGTGCTGACCCAGGGCCTCACCGTGGCGGGCGTGGTGCTCGCCGCGCAGGCCGCGGGCGCCGGGCAGGTGGCCACCGCGGTACTCGCGCTCAGCGCGCTGGTCGCCTTCGAGCCGGTGCTGCCGCTCACGGCGGCCGGGGAACGGCTGGCCGGGATCACCGCCGCGCTGCGCCGGCTGCGCGAGGTGCGGGCCACCCCGCCCGCCGTGGCCGAGCCCGCCGCGCCCGCCGAGCCGCCCGCCGGTCCGCTCACCGTCGAGGTCCGCGACCTGGTGGTACGGCACGGCGAGGGCCGCGTCCCCGCGCTCGACGGCGTCGGCCTCACCCTCACCCCGGGCAAGCGGACCGCCCTGGTCGGCCCGAGCGGCGCGGGCAAGAGCACGCTGCTGGCCGTGCTGATGCGCCTTGTGGACCCGGAGTCGGGCGGTATCCGGCTCACCGGCCCGGGCGGCTCGGCCGACATCCGCGACCTGACCCCCGAGGCGGTACGCGAGCGGATCACCGGCCTGACCCAGGACCCCTACATCTTCCAGGCGACCCTGCGCGACAACCTCCGGCTGGCCGGGCCGGACGCGGACGACGAGGAACTGCAATCGGCCGTACGCCGGGCGAGGCTGGACCGCTGGGTCGAGCGGACCGGCTGGGACGCCCGGCTCGGCGAGGACGCCCGCACCGTCTCCGGCGGCCAGCTCCAGCGCCTGGCGCTGGCCCGCGCCCTGCTGTACGACCCGGAGATCCTGCTGCTCGACGAGCCCGCCGAAGCCCTTGACGAGACGACCGCCGACGCGCTGATGAGCGACCTGCTGGACGCCACGCACGGCCGTACCACCCTGCTCGTCACCCACCGGCTGCGCGTCCTGGACCTCCTGCACGACGGGGTCCCGGCCATCGGCCACGCCCGTCGCAGGCTCCAGGGACGGCGACGCCCCCGGCCTGATGGCCGGGGGCGCCGCGCTTTCGGCGAATGGGGATCCGCGTCTACTCGGTCTTCTCCGCGAGGGTGACCTTGGCGGTGTGGGTCTGGCCGTCGCGGACGTAGGTGATGGTGATCTGCTGGCCGGGGCCGAATCCGCGGATCATGCCGACCAGGGTGTCGGAGGCGTCGATCGGCCGGTCGTCGATCTTGGTGATCAGGTCGCCCTGCCGCAGGCCCGCCTTGGCGGCGGCGCTGCCCTCGGCCACCGAGCCGACCAGCGCCCCGGCCGTGCCGCCAGTGGAGTCCTGGACGGTCACGCCGAGCTGGGCGTGCCGTACGTCGCCGTTCTTGATGAGCTGGTCGGCGACCTTCTTGGCGGTGTTGATCGGGATCGCGAAACCCACGCCGATGTTGCCCTCGCTGCCCGCCGTGGCGATCGCGGTGTTGATGCCCACGACCTGCCCGCTCGCGTTGACCAGCGCGCCGCCGGAGTTGCCGTGGTTGATCGCGGCGTCGGTCTGGATCGCGCCGCCGATGGTCGTCGGCTCGCTCGGCTGCTCCTGCCGCCGCTCGCGTCCCCAGCCGGGCGGGAACTGCTGCCCGGGCGGCTCCTCGCCGCCGACGTTGACCGTGCGGTTCAGCGCGCTGACGATGCCCGCGGTCACCGATCCGGCCAGCCCCAGCGGGCTGCCGATGGCCAGTACCGAGTCACCGACCTTGAGCCGGTCGCTGTCGCCCAGCGACGCCGCGGTCAGCCCGGACACGCCGCTCGCCTGGAGCACGGCGAGGTCGGTGGCCGGGTCGGTGCCCTTGACCGTCGCCTTGGCGGTCCGGCCGTCGTTGAACCTGACGGTGATCTCGGCACCGCCGCTCGCCAGCGCGGCGACGTGGTTGTTGGTGAGGATCAGGCCGTCCGCGCTGAGGACCACGCCGGAGCCGCCGCCGTTCCCGGCCTGGATGGACACCACCGAGGGCTGCACGGCCTGCGCCACGCTGGCCACGGTCCCCGCGCCGGAGTCGGCGACCGGGCTGAGCACCGGGCTGCTCGCCACGGTGCGATCACCGCCGAAGGCGCTGGCCGCGAAAGCCCCCGTGACCC
>NZ_POUA01000603.1 GCF_003236385.1 Spongiactinospora gelatinilytica | reverse complement strand
GATCCTGTTCGTCGACGCCACCACCCTCCGCCCGCCCCTGGCAGCCCGGGAAGGAGTGGTGGCGTCGACGAACAGGATCAGGCCGCCGAAGATCATGATCAGGGAGGGGATCTCGCTGAACGTGGTGCGGGAGGTGTAGAGGATGGGCAGGCTGATCGCGAAGGCCAGGGCGGCGAGAGGGGCCCAGCGGCCGCCGATCAGGCGGGCGGCGGCCCCCGCCACGGTGAGGACGGCGAGCGACCCCAGGACGGCGGGGGTGAGCAGCAGGCCGGTCACGCCCCCGGCCCAGTGGCCGACCGCGTAGATCAGCGACGGCCCCGCCACGAACTGCGGGACGACCGCGCCCTCGAAGTCGTAGAACCCGACGCTGTCGAAGAGCAGCGCCGGGTCAGGCCCGCCGAACGCCGCGTCCTGGTAGGGGATCGGCAGCGAACCGTGCTCGGCGACCCACGCCGCGCTCAGCGCGTAGGTGGCCGGATCGCGCCGCACGATGAGCTGCTCCGCGTGCAGCAGCGCGTTGAACACGCCCGATCCGATCGCGACGGCGAAGACCGCCACGACGTGCCAGGCGCGCGCCTCGATCGGGGCGGACACCTGCCGCGCTCCCGCCCAGCAGGCGAGGACCGCCAGCGGCACGCCCGTGAGCAGGGCGAACACGGGCGCGAAGCGGCCCACGAGCAGCAGCGGCAGGGCCGCCGTGAGCCAGCCGGCCAGCGCGAGGGCGGGCACGGCGGAGCCCACGGCGAGCACCCGGCCCGCTCGTGGCCACCGCGCGAGGTCGAAACCGGCACCTTTCATCAATTACCTCCGAGGAGACCCCCGCCTGCAGGCGGAAAGGAATCGGGCCCCTGCGGAGCAGGACAGGGGGGCAGGCGATCAGCCACCAGACTCTCCGCCGTATCGAATGTTCGCGCGATCCTCAGCTGATCTCGCGATATTATGTGAGGCATGGTGCAGACCGTGAAGCGGGCCTACAAGTACCGCTTCCACCCGACTCCCGAGCAGGCCGAAGAGCTTGCCCGGACGTTCGGCTGCGTCCGCCTCGTTTACAACAAAGCCCTGGAAGAACGCACCCGCGCCTATGCACTGGAAGGCCGCCGCGTCTCCTACGTGGAATCGTCGGCCATGCTGACGGCATGGAAGCGCGGCGGCGAGTACGACTTCCTGTTCGAGGTGTCGTCGGTTCCGTTGCAGCAGGCGTTGCGGCACCTTCAGGCGGGGTTCGCGAACTTCTTCGCCAAGCGTGCCAGGTACCCCACGTTCAAGTCGCGCAAGAAGTCCCGCGCGAGCGCGGAGTACACCCGCTCGGCGTTCCGCTTCCGCGATGGCACCCTGACGCTGGCGAAGATGGACCGGCCGCTGGCGATCGTGTGGTCGCGTCCCCTGCCGGAGGGGGCCGAGCCGTCCACCGTCACCGTGAGCACAGACGCGGCGGGGCGCTGGTTCGTGTCCATCGTGGTCGAGGAGAAGATCCCACCTTTGCCACCGGTGGAGGCGAGGGTGGGCGTGGACGCGGGTGTCACCGCGCCGGCCACGCTCTCCAGCGGGGAGAAGATCCGCAATCCGCGGCATGAGCGCCGGGACCGGCGCAAACTGGCCAAGGCGCAGCGGGCGCATGCCCGGAAGGAGAAGGGCTCGAGCAACCGGGCCAGGGCCCGGCTCAAGGTGGCGCGGGTGTACGCCCGGATCGCCGACCGGCGAAGAGATCATCTGCACAAGGTCACCACACGGCTTGTCCGCGAGAACCAAGTGATCGCCGTGGAAGACCTGACCGTCCGCACCATGGTCAAGAATCACTCGCTGGCGCGCGCCGTCTCGGGTGCGGCCTGGCGGGAGTTGCGCGGCATGCTGGAGTACAAGGCGGGCTGGTACGGGCGTGAGCTGGTGGCGGTGGACCGCTGGTTTCCCAGCAGCAGGCTGTGCTCGGCATGTGGCACCTTGAAAGAAAAGCTGCCGTTGAGCGTCCGCGAATGGGAGTGTGCCTGTGGCGCGGTCCATGACCGGGATGTCAACGCCGCGAAGAACATCCTCGCCGCAGGGCTTGCGGAGAGGTGAAACGCCTGTGGAGCTGGTGTAAGTCCTCAAGAGGAGTTCTCCTTGGCGGGCGACCGGTGGTGAAGCAGGAAGGCCGGCCGGTGACGGTTGGATTCCTCTCCCTTAGGGAGAGGAGGATGTCAACACTGAGCGCGAGCCTACGCGCGAACCGATGGTTCGCCGGTGTGCTCGCCCTGGGCGTCCTCCTGCGCGTCCTCGCCATGCTGGGCTTCCAGCCCGCCCTGTGGTTCCCCGACGCCTACACCTACGTCGTCACCGCCATGCGGCCCAGCCCCGACCTGGTACGCCCGGCCGGCTACTCCTTCTTCCTGCTCCTGCTCCGGCCGTTCCACTCCTTCGGGCTGGTCGTCTTCGTCCAGCACGCGCTCGGCGTGGCCATCGGCGTCCTGGTGCACACGGTCGCGCGGCGGCTGCGGGCCCCCCGCTGGGCGGCCACTCTCGCCGCCGCGCCGGTGCTCCTGGACGCCTACCAGATCGAGCTGGAGCACCTGCTGGTCTCCGACACGCTGTTCGCGTTCCTGGTGCTGTCGGCGGTGTGCCTGGGGATCTCGCGGGCGCCCCGGCGGCGTACGGCGTGCGCGATCGGGCTTCTGGTCGCCGCCGCCACGCTGACCAGGTCCGTCGGGCTGCCACTGATCATCGTGATCGGGGCGTGGCTGCTGCTCCGCCCGGCCGATCTGGAGGCCGGGCGGAGCAG